>CACWPM010000044.1 GCA_902762795.1 Fibrobacter succinogenes
TGCAAACGGAGGGCCATCGTAGAAAGTGTACGGTTCAGTTTCCGGACGGGAGTCCAGCGACTTCTTGAACGATTCATCCTTATCCCACAAGCCGAGCACGCGCTCTTCAACATCTGGGAACGTCTCGTTTTTGTTTACCTCACGAAACAAAGCCATTATAGTAACCTCTATAAATTTAACGCGCGAAATTTAGAAAAAGCCGAACACAGCGTCAAAACAATGATTAGAAACCACCTAAAATTTCTAACTAAAAATGTGCTAATACTAGAGGTGAATGCACCCGCTCTTCGATTTGCGGGACAACTTCGCAAGCCGACCTTTAACCACTTAGCGTTAATTTTTCAGGCGCAAATGAAGAAATCAGCAAAAAACGCGACAGAACGCCCCATCGCCAAAGCAGTCAAAATAGACAGACTCCTCACCCCCTCACTCCAAAATAAATTCACAAATTTCGCAAAAAACTCGCACACCGTAAGAAAATTAT
Organism: Fibrobacter succinogenes; assembly: GCA_902762795.1. Classification (GTDB taxonomy): domain Bacteria; phylum Fibrobacterota; class Fibrobacteria; order Fibrobacterales; family Fibrobacteraceae; genus Fibrobacter; species Fibrobacter succinogenes_E. Next base: position 485 of record CACWPM010000044.1, read on the forward strand.
ATATAATATAAACAAGACGGGAGCAGTGAATGGAAGCACCACTTTCGGCTTGCCGTAATAAAAATGTTAGTCCATTTTGGAATATCGCGTTCTTTTGTAAACCTTGAATTTACAAACAACCGATTTGTATATTAACGTCGTTTCAAATTTGACCCCAAAAAAGAGGTAGAAAATGTCTACAGAAAACAACTACAATGTCGGCCATGTCATCATGGTGACACTCTCCGCTGCGATTGGCGGGTTCCTGTTCGGTTTCGACTCATCCGTAATTAATGGCGCCAACGTGGCGTTGAAAAGCTACTTCGGATGTAACGACATGCAGCTTGGGCTTGCCGTTTCGCTAGCCTTGATTGGCGCTGCAGCCGGTGCATATTTCGCAGGCCGCCTGGCCGATAAATTTGGACGCGTGCGTTGTATGATCGCCGCGTCCATACTTTTCTTCGTAAGCGCAATCGGATCCGGCCTCCCGTTCACCATCTATGACTTTATCGTTTGGCGTGTCATCGGCGGTGTGGGCATCGGTGTCGCCTCCATCATCGCACCGATTTACATCGCCGAAACATCCCCGGCACATTTGCGCGGGCGTCTCGGTTCCATGCAACAGTTCGCCATCGTTATCGGTATTTTCGTGGCTTTGCTTTCGAACTACATCATCGTCCTCATTTCGGGTTCCGCAAGCAACCTGATCATGGGCATCGAATCGTGGAAAGTGATGTTCTGGGTCGAAGCCATCCCGGCGCTCATCTACGGTATCGCCGCCTGGCAGCTTCCGGAGTCTCCACGTTACCTTGTCAACAAAGGTCTCATGGACGATGCCAAGAAAGTCCTTTCCCTGCTTTCGAGTTCCGGCATCGAAGAAAAGGCTAAAGAAATCCAGGATTCCTTCAAGAACCACAAGCCGGCTTTGCTTTCTGACCTGCTGGAAACAGTTGCTGGCAAGAAACGCATCGCTCCGATTGTCTGGGCAGGCCTCGGTCTCGCAGTCCTCCAACAGTTTGTCGGTATCAACGTCATCTTCTATTATGGTTCCATGCTTTGGCAGAGTGTCGGCTTCGGTGAAAGTGATGCATTCCTCACGAGCGTTATTTCCAGCGCCATCAACTTGACCATGACGATTGCCGCCATCCTCCTCATCGACAAGATCGGTCGTAAACCGCTTTTGCTCATCGGTTCTGCCGGCATGACCCTCACGCTTGGCATTCTCGCTTGCTGCTTCATCTTCGGTTCCGACGCAAGCGGCAACCTCGGGCATTCCAGCGGCGTCTTGGCCCTCTTCGCCGCGAACTTCTACGTGGCATTCTTCGCCGCCACCTGGGGTCCGGTGATGTGGGTGATGCTAGGCGAAATGTTCAACAACCGCATCCGCGCCGTGGCCATCTCCGTTTGCGGTCTCGCCCAGTGGGGCGCGAACTTCCTGGTGAGCTGGTCGTTCCCAGTACTCGTTGGCGAACACGGCATCGGTGTTGGCCCGACCTACTTGATTTACACATCATTTGCCGCGATAAGCTTTATCTTCGTTGCAAAACTTGTGAATGAAACCAAGGGTAAGGCGCTCGAATCCATGTAACTATTCAATCTTAGGATACATCGAAACAACAGTCCCGGAGAAGTCCGGGACTGTTTATTTTTTCTTCGCCGAAATAACTTTCTCCACATATTTCACAAGAACGGCGACAGCGGATGTCTCGCAAGCACGAAGTTTCAGCCGATTCTGAAAAAACACCATTTTTTACGTAAGAACAACAAAGAAACAACCCTTTTTTACGTAAAAAGGCATACAAAGTATACAGTTTTTCTAAAAAAATGCAGAAATTCTCGTTTACTGGCCATAAATTTCAGAAGAAAAAAGACGCATTTTCATCTCCGTCCTAGTTTTTTCGCTCTTTTTAAATCAGAATAAAATAGAAAGCAACAAACAAATTCATTATTTTACGTAAAAAAGCACCACTTTTTTGAATAATTCACGTAAAAATTGCTGTTTTTTGATTTTCACCCCACATATCACACATCTGTCAAGCAATTTTGAGACACAAAAAAAGCCGGAGCTATAGCCCCAGCTTCTTGGAATTCATTTTTTTCAGATTACTTCACGTTGACACGGCTTAATTCGGAACCAACGCGAACAATGTAGGAACCCATCGTCGGCATACGAACAGTTATGTCAGAGTTGAGCACAACGCCATTCTTTACAGCCTTGCCCTGCATGTCGTAAACAGCGAACTGGCTTCCAACACGAGCACCGCGAATCTGGAGGGTCATGCCATTTGCACGAACGCTGTAGTGCGGCATCATAGAAACCTTGTAAAGAGCGTCCTCCGGCTTCTTTTCTTCAATCTTGATACCAGTGAGCTTGAACGGATCAATAACTTCCTTGTTTGCATCGAGGAATTCGACGGCCTTGATGGAGATTTCGCCAATGCCACCCTGAGCATCCTTGACTTCCCACTTGATGCCCGTGATACTCGTGATGATTTCACCACCTTCCGGAGCAGCGTTTCTATCTACCCAGTCAAGGATACCACCAAAGTTATTGCCATCAACAAAGCCCTTGAAACCGTTTTCTTGCGGAGTCATATCATAAGTCACAGTCTTGTAATCATCTGTCGGATCGACATAGACACCCGGTTCAGCACCGGCACCAGCATTTTTGACTTTCTTTTCTTCGTTTTCGGTATTGAAGGTGTTAAGAATGGCCATACGAATCGGGCCCGAAACCTTAGCCGTAACGCGGATATACTGGATACCAAGTTCTTTGAAGTTTACGCCACAGCTCTTATCCTTCTTGCAATCATCCTTTTTGAAGGATACTGCGATACCGGCACTCGGGTACTTGAGCTCGCAGCGTTCCGGAGTACGTTCACATACGTCAGCCTTATCCTGAGTCCATTCCGGTTCCGGACCGATTTCCATGGAAGCTTCAGCATAAATCTTGCCATCATCCTTCTTATAAAGCGGAGTGTCGCCAGAATCCGGGACCATTCTCGTGCCAAGGCCGAGCTTGTCATGATAAGCACCCCAGTTCCAAAGGCCGGAAACACCAATAGTAGTGTCACCGAAAGCCATATGTTCGCCGCCAATTTGAGAAACAGAAGGAGCCTTGCTCGTATCCGGAGTGAACTTGGTGAACTTGTCAGCTTCATAAAGGTTCGGCATGTTACCCGTCATGAGGAGGAGGTAAAGCATGTTCAAGGTAGCCGGATAGTACTTTTCACCAACGTTATCGCCTTCACCACAGCCTTGAGGTTTCTTGCAGCTCTTCTTTTCAGAAAGAACCTTGAATACAGTGCCCAAATAGGTCTGGGCATCCTTGGTGTCGAAAGAAGACGCCGCAAGGCCAAGACCGCCGGAGAACGTAGAGGAAACGAAGTTGCGAATATCGCTTTCATCCGCTTCGTACTTACCGCCGCTGTACTTGTAACCCGAGTTCACGCCACTAGCAGTACGGGTCGTCGGGATAAGCCAATCGATAACTTTCTTATTGAAAGCCTGGGCCTTGGTGTCACCATACCAGTAATAAGCCCATGCCATACGCCACGGAGTACGGGCGGCATCATCATAAAAACCGATATCATTAGAGACTGCAGCACTAGTCTTGGTCGGCTTGTGACCGCTCCAGTCGCACCAGTCCGGAACAAGGCCCGTATTGCCATCTTGGCAAGCGTTCAAATCTTTATAGGCCTGATCAATGACACCCGACCAAGAACCGCCGGCAACACTCTGGAAAAGCTTGAAGTTGGCAGTCGTTGCATAGCTCGGGTTGAAAGCATCGTTCCACTGGTTACCCGGCTTAATCTGGTTGCCGTTAATATCGTTCGAGGCAATCCAGGAGATAATCTTCTTTGCATCGTTCAGGTAGGAATCATTGCTCCACTGCTTGGAAGCCATCACAAGAGCAAGAGCAGCGTCAAAGTCGGCGTCAGAAGCAGAACCGGAACCGCCACTGCAGCCAACACGCCAGTTCATACCACCACCATTACCACCATTGCTAGTCCAAGTGTTATAAAGTTTCTTGAACACGCTCTCTTCGTCCATATAGACCGTAATCAACATACCGTAAGCAATAGCTTCGGAAACGGTAGAGCAAGTTCCTTCAGGAGCAAGAACCCAACCCTGGTTTTCATCGTACCAGGCTTTTTTCCACAAATTGTAGTGTTCTTTGATCATGTCCGTCTTGGCATAATCGATAGTCGTGCCATACGGGTTCTTCATGTTCTGCGGAAACGGATACTTTCCTGCAGTTGCTGTTACTGCGGTCGCGGCAGCAAGACTCAGCATGATTTTGAGCATATTCTTCATATGAATTCCTTTAAAAAAAGATTTCACCCATCCAATGTAAAAGATAGTTTGAAACAATAGCGAAAAGCAACCCTTCTTTTGTAAAAGAAGCATAATAATGCTATAAATCACACAGAAAGTGTTCTTAAAGTGTTCTTTTCGCTCTGTTTTTCGTTTACTTTTTTTTGCATTAAGGTTGACATCGTTTCGAGCACCTTCGAAACCACAAAAGGCTTCGACAAATGGTAATCCATTCCCGCGGCAAGAGATTTTTGGCAGTCCTCTTCAAAGGTGTTTGCAGACAATGCAATAATCGGGATATGGACATTGGGAAAATTTTTCCGGATAGCGCGCGTCGCCTCGTAGCCATCCATCACGGGCATCTGCACGTCCATCAAAATGCAGTCAAAATAATTCGAAGCATGTTCACGGACTCTAGATACGGCATCGAACCCGTTTTCGGCAATTTCGACTATCATTCCGGCATCTTGTAAAAAATCCAAGGCAACTTCCCTATTGAACTCGTTATCCTCGACAAGCAAAACCCGCTTACCTTTCAAAAAATCGCCATCGCTCAGCATCCCATGTTCACCATGGTCAAGGGCGACATCGTTTTCAGTCGCAATTTTGAACTGAGCCTTGACACGGACAGTCGTTCCAAGTCCAATTTCACTTTGGATATCAATTTCAGCCCCCATCATATCGACAAGGCGTTTCACGATAGACATACCGAGCCCGGTTCCCTGCACCCCGCTTTGCGTCGAAGACTGTTCACGAGCAAATTCATCGTAAATGTGTTCCAAAAACTCCTTGGACATTCCAAGACCGTTATCGCTTACTTCAAAACTAAATACGGCATAGCCGTCCGCCTCACAAAAGAGTTCTTCAACTGTAAAAACGATACGTCCACCGTAGCTCGTAAACTTCTGGGCGTTCGAGATGATATTATACAGAACTTGACGGAGGCTGCTTACATTTGCGACAACAAATTTATTCTTAATCCCAGAAAAATCGCAAATAAACGAAAGGTTTTTCTGTTTCATCATGGTTTCAAAGCTGCCAGAGAATTCCGTCATGCAAGACAACAAGTTCACCATCCGCTTTTTAAGCACCATCTGTCCGGATTCAATTTTGGCCATGTCCAAAACTTCTTCGATCAGTTGAAGCAAGTAGCCGCCCGACAAGTGGATTTTTTTAAGCGCATCCAACACATCGTCTTTCTTTTCGATATGGCGCTCGGCGCGTTCCGCATACCCGATAATGGCATTCATCGGTGTTCGGATATCATGGCTCATGTTGAGAAGGAACTTGGCTTTTGCTTCTTTAGCCTCGGCGGAAAAAGCATTCGCTTCACGCAATTTCGCATCCAGTTCCTCCTGGCGATTTTTGAGTTTCCACCGAAACGATAGCCAGACTAGGGAAGCCATCAGGACAAGCCCGACAAAACCTAGAACACTGCCAAAAGCAATTGCTATCCGGGAATGTTCCCGCACAAGCTCCCGAGAATAGCTAGGCGTCCGAAATCCGACGTATTTCGAAATTTTCGAACGGACATTTTTGGGGGAAAGCTCCATGACCCCCTTTGTCAAAATAGAAGCCAGTTCACGAGGATATTCCCTCGGCACCGCGATGCGCATGTCAAGCAGCAAGCTATCATTGCCTTCAAGCGACAAGTCATGAAAATACGGCGGAGTAAATACCCACATTTCATCGCCGCCGGCCATGCCATAACGACCGTTGAGAACGATAAGCGGTTTGGCCTCATCGTAAGTCATGACAAATTCATATTTCAAACCGCTGTGGCGCGCTATATCGGCAAAGATGTCCAAAAGAATCCCTCTCGGAACGGTTTTGTCCATATAGGCGTATGGAAAATTCGCATCGCGAACCGTCACCTTCAGCATTTTATCTTTACTACGGAAATTCTGCAAAAAAACGCGTTCACGATCGCTAAGAGCGGATAAATCAAGTACGCTATCGCCATAGTATTTAAGATAAAGTCTATTTTTCCAATTAGGTTCCGTCATGTCCATTTGGCGGATGGCGTAATTAATTTCATGAAGCAATGCGGTATCGGACTTGCGAACAATAATGTAATCGGGATTTTGCCCTATCGGCAGCGATAAAGCAAAAAGATCTTGATTTTCAAGTGGCAGATGCGCAGGCGATACAAGATCAATTTCTCCTTTCTGGAGCATATCCAACATGTCATTCCATGTCTTTTCGTAGCCGACAAATTCATAATCTAAATTTGCATAGCGTGCCAGTTCACGGAGAAAATCATACCCATATCCGCTTTTTTCACCTTCTTTAGAAATTTCATGATAGCCGGAATAAGAGAAAAACCCCACTTTTACAATCCGTGGAACTGCATAGGCGCACACACCAAACAGCAGATAAAACAATATGACGATCTTTGCACGCATAAGCAAACATCCAGACCAAACATACTTATATTTATATTACAATATGTATATTATTTTTATAAAAATAACAATATTGAACATTTTAGCACAATTTTTAGCGCCCCCACGCACTCCAATGTGTGACGATAAACACATCTTGGTTGAAGTTATATTTTTCTTACGCATCTCGTTAAAAAACGCACTCATTTAATATATATTGTATAGGGGATTTAAAGGAACGCGTTTATGGAAGGGAAGCGCCCTCTTATATTAATTGTTGACGATGTGGCTATCAATAGGACACTGTTATCCGACATACTCATAGACAAATACGACATCATCGAAGCCGCTAACGGCAACGAAGCTCTGCTCACGCTCAAAGAAAAAACTTCCGAAATATCTCTCGTACTCCTCGACATGGTCATGCCCGAGAAAGACGGCATGGAAGTTCTTGCCATCATGAACAAGAATGGATGGATCAACGAAATACCGGTCATCATGATTTCGGCGGAAACAGCGCACTCGCTCATCGAGGGCGCCTACTTCCTCGGCGTTACGGATTTCATCGGAAGACCTTTTGACGAGATGGTGCTCAAGAACCGCGTAAACAACACAATCCGCCTTTACCAAAAGCAAAAGAATCTTTCAGACCTTGTTCTAAACCAGATTTACGAGAAAACGCGCAACAACAGCATGATGGTGACCATGCTGAGCCACATTGTGGAATTCCGCAATGGCGAAAGCGGTATGCACGTGTTACACATCAACACGATTACCGAAATGCTTTTGCGCGAACTCATGCACCGAAGCAATAAGTACAAAATAAACAAGAACGATATCGGCGTCATCTGCACGGCATCTTCCATGCACGATATCGGAAAGATTACTATTCCCGACGAAATTCTGAACAAGCCCGGCAAGCTCACTCCTGAAGAATTCGAAATCATGAAGAGCCATTCCATCAACGGCGCACAGATGCTTAATGTGGTGCCGGTCGGAAGCGACGAGCCCTTGGTGAAATACGCCTACGAGATTTGTCGGTGGCACCACGAACGTTTCGACGGCAAGGGCTACCCCGATGGACTCAAGGGGGACGAAATCCCCATATCAGCCCAAATTGTATCTATCGCAGATGTGTACGATGCGCTCACTAGCGAACGATGCTACAAGCCTCCGTTCTCGCACGAAAAAGCAATCGAGATGATTCACAACAACGAATGCGGCGTATTCAACCCGCTTTTGATCGAATGCCTTGACGCCATCGCCGATAAACTCGTGATATCGCTGCGAACGTTCGACTGGAGCCGGCAAGCGGACAAGGACTTTTTCTACATTGCCGACGCCATGATGAACGACCATAAACATCCCATATACAACCAGGCGTTCAGGCAGTTTATCGATGAACGAAAGAAATGCCACTTTTTTGAATCCATGCTAGACAGTATTCTCTTTGAATATTCCTATACCCCCAGAGTCATGAAATTTTCATCAAAAGCCTCCAAAGTGCTTGGATTGCCGAGGACCATTATCGAAGAAGAAGGGACACAAGACCTAAAATACAAAGTGACAAACGAAACGTCCATCGAGAACTTGGAAAAAATCAAGACCATTTTACGGAAACACACCGTCCCCAAGGATAAGCCCATCCTAATCAAACAAGCTTTTTTTATTGGCGGAAAGAGCACGCCCTGTAGTGTCAAGATGCTGCAAATCCGGGCCAACCAAAACGAGACCTCGGTGCTCGTATCCGCTTACGGGCATATCGACGTGTTACAATAAATCAAGGATAAATTTATGACGCTCTCTGAATTTTACAGTTTTCTCGGTGAATCTTTGGATGAAGTACTAGAACGCCTTCGCATGGAAGAACGTGTCGTGAAATATTTGGGACTTTTCTTGAGCGATCCGAGTTTCAACGAGCTCAAGGAAGCCTTTGCGTCCAAGGACGCAAAAGCGGCGTTTCGCGCCGCGCATACGCTCAAAGGCGTTGCGGCGAACCTTGGGCTGAATACACTTTCTTCGTCAAGCAGCGCTCTCACGGAAGATCTGCGTCCTGGGGATTTCACGGCAAATTCGCAAACGCTTTTAGAAAAAGTCGAAAGCGATTACGTCAACGCCGTTGGAGGAATTAAGCAATTGGAGCAGTAGGCAGTGGTTAGTAAACAGTATGCAGTAAACAGTGGTTAGTAAACAGGATCAGTCATTAAAATTATTCTATTGCAATCCTAACCACTAATCACTAAACGTTTTCTTCTTATTTCTTGAGAAACTTCTTCAATGCATCTTCGAGCTGCGCAATGACGACAGGCTTTGCGAGATGCCCATCCATGCCCGCTTCAAGAGACTTGCGCCGGTCTTCGTCAAACGCGTTGGCCGAAAGAGCGATAATCGGAATTCGCTTGTCCGGAAACATCTTGCGGATGGTGCGGGTCGCCTCAAAACCATCCATCACCGGCATCTGTATATCCATCAAGATGCAATCGTAATACTCCGGCCCCTTTTCTTTTAGGCGATCTACGGCAATCGAGCCATCAGCAGCCGATTCGACAACGATGCCTGCATTTTCAAGAATGTCCTGCGATATTTCGAGATTGAGCTCATTGTCCTCGACCACGAGAACTTTGAAGCCGTCGAAGGATACGGGCTCTTGTTCAGAATGAGCGAATCGCACTTGATCCACAGCTTCCGGGTTTTCCTGTATGCGCATGGGAATGCGGATAGTGAACTTGGATCCCAGCCCGACTTTGCTTTCGACATCAATGGAGCCTTCCATCATATCGACAATACGCTTGGTGATTGCAAGTCCAAGTCCGGTTCCTTGCTGCTTGCTGACGGTAGAAGTTCTCTCGCGGGAGAATTCATCAAAGAGGTGTTGCTGGTATTCGGCGCTCATGCCAATACCCGTATCCTCGATGACAAATTGATACAACCCGAAGCCCTCACGGTCTGACGGTATCTGCCTGATATCGACTTTAACAGACCCGTTTGATGGCGTATACTTCACAGCATTCGAGACAACATTGATTAGCACTTGGTTCATCCTCAAGAAATCGACGTAAACATAACGGTTCTCGATATCATGAATAGAAAAGCTAAAATTCACATTCTTCTTTTCGGCTAACGACTTCAACATAGGGACTACGTCATCGCCATTTTCATCCAGATTGACCGGATTCAAATCGAGTTCCACCTTGCCACTTTCGATGCGTGACATATCCAGCACATCGTTGATTAAGGATAAAAGATGTTCACTCGAAAGTTTGGACTTGTTCAGGCAATCCAGAGCCTTCACCTTGTCATTTATATTCTTGACCGCCATATCGGTAAAACCGATCATCGCATTGAGCGGCGTACGGATGTCGTGCGACATGTTGAAGAGGAATGCGCTTTTCGCCTTGTTCGCAAGTTCGGCCTTTTCGAGGTTCGCCATTTCTCGTTTTGTTTCGGCATCGACGCTGTGGAAACCGGCAATCACATGGTTCCTGGAATTTTCATCCTTAACAAATTTAATCTGGTAATAAATGTCCTCACCATCGACTTGCAATCTGAAATTGACAAAGTACATGTGATCGTGCTCTACCATGTCGAGTACTTTCGCAGGCTCAGTCGCAGCACAAAACGTTTCACGGTCACTCGGATGGACGATTGTATCGACAAGGACTTCTAGACGCTTGCCAAAGTTATCGATCTTGGACCACCCCGGCACCATTTTGTCGAATAAAGGATCGAAGCGGTAATGAGTCTCGGACAGAGTTTCATAATCGACATACACTACACAGCCAAAATCATCGGACAAGCCGGAAATCACGGCCATATCGCGGGTCGCAGCCGCCTTACGTTCTGCTTTCGCCGTTTCTTCTTCATCTACATTTTCAAGAGTGACGACAATATGGTTTTCAGAATCGGGAGTCTTCGCGGCCTTTAGGCGGTAATACACCAGGCGCCCCTCGATCAAGAAACGGAATGCAACAGATACGGCACGATCATTTTCCAACTCGTGCAGCATTTTTTCCTTGTCAACAAAATCCTTGACAGCCTCCCAGTCTTCTCTATAAACGACCTTTTCCAAAACTCGCATGAAGCCCTCGAAAAAATCGGCGTCCGTCAAGGCATCCAGAGTTTTTACAACGCCTTGGGCATTGAACTCGATAAAGGAGTTGTCGTTCGTATCAACGTAATAAATGTTATCGAAGCCATCTCCAAGCGTATTGGCGATATCGGAATACTGGTCGAGTTCGCGCAAGTGCATCTTGAACTCAATCTGCTCCGTGACATCCATGCTACAGCCTTCGAGACGCACCCCTCGCGTATACCCGTTATTTCGGCAACCATGGCTCCTTAAAAAGATAATTCCGCGAGACTGGTGGTTCCAGGCATATTCCAGTTCAGACGTTTCACCGCGAGTCATTTGATCGATAGATTCGGCAAACGATTCGTAATACGACAAGTCAATATTGTTGCACCATAAATTGTACAAGTCTTCGGGAAGAGTCTCTTCCGGAAAGCCCAAAATTTGGAGAAAAGCCTTGTCAGCGTACATTCTAGGGGGCTTGCCTTCGTCAAGCTCAATCGTCCACAAGCCGATGCCTGCACTGGAAAGAATTGCATGAGTCAAGTCTGATGATTCAAGGCAATCCATGATTTGCTGATCCTCCTAGAGTTTCCCTTCCAACAACCAATAGTGGTCATCCTATGATATAAAATACACATATTTTGGAGACCTGTTTGAAAAAAGACGAATAAAGTCTTGAATTTTAGCACGAGTTACGAGTTACGGGCTAATAGTTACTAGAGTTTTTTATGAAAAAAACTGGTAACTATTAATTTTGAACCCCAAACTAGCGAAGAGAGGCACCAGCCGCCTTCGCTTTTGCCTTTTTGCGGCGCCAGACTTTGAACTCCATGTAAAGAGTGCTGACCGTGTAAACGAAGACGAGAAGAAGGATTGTATTTTTCGGACGGTTCAAGTTGCAAATGCCCCACGCAAACGTGATGATGGGCAAATGAATCAAGTACGGGTAAAAAGAGGCGCGACCGACATGGCGCACGAGCGGGATGCAGAAGAACTTAGCCAGGAACCCCTTACCCGAAAGCAGGCTCACCACGAACATGCCGTAAATAAAAATCGGAAGGCTATGGTGGATAAAATAATTATATCCGGGATTCGCGTCAGGCCGCATGAGGAACAGGCTCCCGTAAAGCGCAAGGAGCAACAACGCCTGCGCAGCCCCGCTTACATAATTTTTCTTGAGCCAGTCAAAGACGCCTTCGTTGTAAAGGCGGTAAAGAACCATACCAAACAGGTATTCAAAGACTCGCACCGGCGCAAACATGTGGAAAAATCGATATTTCGCCTCAAAACCGTTAAACCATAAATCACCCGAATAGCCATACACCACAGCCCAAAGAATTCCTGGAATAAAAACGGTTCCAAACAAAATCCAAAGCGTGCGGCGGTTCTGATTGACAAGCCAGCGGCTAAACCACGGCGTAATCGCATAGCAAAGGAAAAAGCTCGTCAAGGACCAGGAAGGTTCATTCAGCTTCATGCCTAGATCGGGGGCAATCGACCACGTGAGCGTGAGGTGCATAACGAGGGTACGCCACGGATGGAACATTTTCGAAAGCCCAGCCGAGGCGCAATCTCCAATTTCAGACAACCCGGGAACATGCGTGTAGCCGCTCATCTTGAAAACAACCAGCACGAACATGAGAAGGGTCATGAAAAAATGCAATCGGTAAAGCTTCGCGATGCGGCTGAACATGAACGGGATGACCGGAATGCTTCGATCCGGGTCGCTATACTTGCTTGCGAAAAGGAAGCCGGCAAGCACGTAAAAAATCCCTGCGGCAAAAGCCGGTGCGGAAATGATGGGCATGACCCATTTGCAATCGGACATGTACGTGAGGGCACTAGAACTGCCCAGATGGAGCATGACGATGTTCAGGCTAGCAAGGAGACGGAGACCGTCTATAGCAGGAAAGTAATTTGCAGGTTTGTGCATTTCAGAAGGAAAATTTAGAAATTTCGCAGATTCAGCCGTCCTTTTTCGATACATTTTTCTTAAATTATCAATATACCGTTAAATAAGAAAGAGAAAATAACGATTTGGTATTCAACCATGAATAACGAACGTGCAAAAATTTTAATTGTCGATGATGACACCATGAACAGAGTCGTATTATCGGATCTGCTCACTGGCGAATACGATATCATCGAGGCGAAGGACGGCGACGAAGCCCTCCGAATCCTCGAAGAAAAAGCAAAAGAAATTACGCTTGTCCTTTTGGACATGGTCATGCCCGGACGCGACGGTCTCGAAGTACTCGAAATCATGAACGAAAAAGGCTGGATTAAAGGGACCCCTGTCGTGATGATTTCGGCAGAGACCGCAAGCCCCCAAGTAGAAAAGGCTTTCGCGCTTGGCGTCACGGACTTCCTTTATCGTCCGTTCGACCAGATGGTCGTCATGAACCGCGTCCGCAATACCATCGAGCTTTACGTGAAACAAATGCAGCTTTCGGAACTCGTGACGGACAAAATTTACGAGAGGACGCGCAACGGCGACATGCTGATTTCCATATTGAGCCACATCGTCGAATTCCGCAATGGAGAAAGCGGCCAACACGTCCTGCATATCAAAAAAATTACAGAAATTCTTCTACGCGCCTTGCTCAAGCGTACCCAGGAATACAACTTTACCGAAGAAGACATCGGCACCATCGCGACAGCCTCTTCGATGCACGACATCGGAAAGATCACTATACCCGACGAGATTTTGAACAAGCCCGGCAAGCTTACAAAAGAAGAGTTCGAAATCATGAAACAGCATTCGATGAACGGTGCGAAGATGCTCGACGAAATCCAGTTCTTCAAGAACGAGCCGCTGATGAAGTACGCCTACAACATCTGCCGCTGGCACCACGAACGTTGGGACGGACGTGGCTACCCCGATGGACTCAAAGGGAACGAAATTCCCATCAGCGCACAGGTAGTCTCTATCGCGGACGTTTACGACGCTCTGACAAGCGAACGCTGCTACAAGCCCCCGTTCACGCACGAAAAAGCGCTCGAGATGATCCGTAACAACGAGTGCGGAGTCTTTAACCCGTTACTTCTAGAATGCCTGGGTGACGTAGCGGACCGCCTGCCTCAAGAAATCAACGACAACAGCACAAGCAAGTTAAGCGATGCAGACTTCGAAAAAATTGCCAGGTCCATTTTCGAAAATAACGCCAAAGACACGGAAAGCCTTGTTTATCAGCAATACCTGAACGAGCACAAGAAAAGCCAGTTCTTCGCCTCCTTGCAGAACGGGATTATTTTTGAATACACTTACGAGCCCTCGTTACTGAAGCTAGAATCCAAAAGGGCGAAAGCATTAAATTTTCCCAAGACCATGGTCTCCCCCGAAAAGAATCCAGAGTTCTGGAATATTTTCGGGCGCGACAACTGGGATGAATTCGCCAAGCTGCTGCATGACCCGCAACTAAACAACGATTCTTTTATTTTCAAAAGCGAAATGAGGGTGAAAGGCGAAAGGAAACCGTGCAAGATCAAGGTGCAACAGAGCTGGAACAGGTATAACCCGGAAAATCCGCAGCTCATTTCCGTTTACGGGTGCGTGGAATTTTTAACCTAGGTTCCCGCCAAAAATTTACGCAAGATTCTTTTTAGCTTGTCAAAATCGATAGGCTTTGCGACATGCTCGTTCATGCCCGCCTCCAAGGCGGCCTTGCGATCTTCTTCAAACGCATTCGCCGTCATTGCGATGATCGGAACCTTCGAAAGGTAATCGCTATTTATCGCCCTGATGCGGCGTGCAGCTTCGAGGCCGTCCATCACCGGCATCTGAACATCCATGAGAATCAAATCGTACGTGCCCGGTTTCGCTTTTTCAAGCATTTTCAAAGCCACATTACCATCTTCGGCATAATCAACGACAAATCCAGCATCTTCAAGAACGTTCTGCGCAATTTCACGATTCAATTCATTGTCTTCAACAAGAAGAAGCTTTTTCCCGGAAAAATCGTCCGTCTTTTCATCCCCAATCTCCATTTTTTCCTTCGATATACCGATGGCACGAGCTAGGACATCGTACATTTCGGAAAGGAACAACGGCTTACTCATAAAATCGGTCACGCCGGCATCACGGGCATCTTTTTCCAAGTTCGTCCAGTCACTAGCCGTCATGATGACAATCGGATTATCGTTCCCGGGAATAGACCTGATTTGACGGACGACTTCGAGGCTTTCCATATCGGTCATGAAACGGTCGACTACAATGACCATGTAGCTTTCATGGCGTTCAATCGCTTCCTTGATGCGTAAAACGGCTTCTTTGCCATACATGGTCCATTCAGCGCGCATCCCGAGGCGACGCAACAAATTTGTCGCACTGGAACATGCATTGTAATCGCTCTCGACAACAAGCGCGCGCACATTCTGCAAAGTTTTCAACTTTGTAGAATCCACCACCGTATCCTGAATTTTAAATTTGAGATAAACTGTATATTCGGTTCCCTTGCCAGGAGCGCTCACGACATCGATCGTCCCGCCCATCATATCGACAATTTTTTTCGTGATGGACATGCCAAGCCCCGTCCCCTGCGTTTTGGAAAGCGTCGATGTGCGCTCGCGTTCGAACGGTTCGTAAAGGACTTTCAAGAACTCTGAACTCATGCCGATGCCATCATCCTTGACATGAAATTCGTACATTCCTTTTTTTTCGTCCTTTCCCGTCTGGCGAACAAATACATGGATATTCCCGCCCACAGGCGTAAACTTGACCGCATTCGAGAGCAAATTTATCAACACTTGGTGTAAACGCAATTTATCGCAAATGACATTTTCGTTTTCAATATTAAAACTGTCCATGTAGAGGTTTTGCTGTTTTGCATTCGCCTGCCCCAAAATAATCGTATTCAAGTCATGCATAATTTCGGACAAATTACAATTCACTTCTTCAAGACGAAGCTTGCCGGATTCGATACGGCTCATATCGAGAATGTCGTTGATAAGCGAAAGCAAATGCGTGCTGGAAATAACCGTCTTATCCAAATAATTCTTGACGATTACCGGGTCATTCAAATTACGTAGCGCCAAATTGGTAAAACCTATAATAGCATTCATCGGAGTGCGAATATCATGAGACATGTTCGAAAGGAACATCGTCTTTGCCTTGTTCGCAGATTCCGCCTGCACCAAGGCTTTCTCCAAAAGGACCTGTTGTTCTTCGAGTGCAATTTTCTGTTCTGCAATTTTTGCATCCAGTTCCATCTTTTGCGCCGTCATGTTATCGATAAACATGAACGCCAAGACAAAACTCACCGGAACACCATTTTTACGTTCAATGACAAACGAAATCACGCGACGCCATTCACCGGCAAGCGCCCTGTAGTTGTACTCGCGTTTATCGTCATTCGCCAGGTACGAACGCATAAACTTGACATCGGACATTTTTTCCCAAGTTTCGCGGAACTCCGGAAGAACCGCCTTGCTGAACTCAAGAGCGGCACTGCTATATTTGGCAATATTGCCATTCAACCGCCCTTTGTCATAAACCGGCGATTCGCGGACACTGCGGATTGTATCGTCCTCAAGATTTACGAAATAGACGCCGAAATAATCTTCATAAAGTTTGCTGTCCACATAGCGATTCAGAATCTCGGCATCCTTGTCGGCAAAGCCCAACACGACAGCCCGCGGCTTTTCGTTTTCAGGGCCGACCTTCACAAACTTCATTTCGCAATAGCGCGTGACGCCGCCTTCATAGTTCCTGTACTGCGTAATGAACGATTTTTGGGAATCCAGCTGTTCCTTGATTTTTGCAATCGACCCTGCCTCGAGTACAACATTCCGGTCCAGTTCATAGACAAAGTTATCGACATACATCTTGAACGCATCGGAATAATGGATTTCATTCGAAAAGATTTTCCCAAGTTTCGATTCCGTATAAGCGTTCATCGAGTAAGACATAAGGCTATCCGTTTCAAGATCGATATAATAGACCGATGAATATTCCGTAGCAAGGACATTGATGATATCGAAATTGCGTTCCATGTCGCGTTCACGTTCTTTCCTTGCAACAACTTCTTTATTGATGTTTGCGACGGCGATAATGATGTGGTCGTCCATGGCATTGGACAAAAGCGCCTTGAGACGATAAAACTGCGCTTCGCCATCCACAACAAGCCTATACTCTACAGAAAAAGATTTTTCTCCCGAAAGCTGCGAGAGTAAGTATTCCTTGTTCATGACGGAAATCATTTTTTCAACGTCTTGCGGATAAACTATTTTCTTTATATCCCTCAGGCACTCCTCGAAAAAGTTTCGTCCCGTCGTTAAAAGCTTCAGCTTGATGTAACTATTCTCTTGATTGAACACATCGTACGTTTCGTCTTTCAAGTTTACGTAATAAATAATTTCGTACTCGACACTCAATGCGTTTGCAATTTCAGAAAATTCGCGGTTCATCGCGTTCGCGCGCATCTCGTCGTCACGGTCAGCGACGCCCAGCACGGCTACCGACGAACTATCGTCGGAAATCCGGACGAATTTCATCTCGTGATAGCGGCCATCTTTATTCTTGTATTCAATTTCGAAATGTTTTTTTTTCGAGAGCTTCTTACGGATGTTCTTAATCGACCCCGCAACAAAAACGCGTTCGCGATCGTCTTCGTTTACAATTTCGTCGACATATCTTTTCAGCGCCTCGGAATACGTGATATTACCGCGAAGTTTCTTTTCAAAGCCGCGTTCCGTCCGCGACTTGACAAACGAGAGCATTTTTTCGGTATCGAGATCGATGCGGTAAAGCGCCTTGTATTCGGAAGCGAGCGTCTGGATAATGCGGTTGCCTTCTTCGACCCTTATTCTTTTGCGGATTTCGTCATCCACATTCAAAAAACAGAGCGCCACATGATCCTGGTCGCGACCGCGGGTAATCTGGAGCTTGCAGAAACGTTCCTTGCCGGTCACGATTTCGCGCACCACAAAAGAAAAGCTGCTTTCATTCTTGAGGCGATTACGGACGTAAGCTACAGACAAAAGATTTTTTAGTTGTTCACGATCATCGGGGTGGACATCTTCGAAAATAAACTTTTGAAGGGCGGCAACTCCGTTTTCTCCGTTGCCATATTTTTTTTCGAGACCCTTTTTGCGATAGTAAACGACATATGTAAGGTCCAGCAAATTGACATAATATGCAGAAATGAATTGTTCGTAAAAAATGTCAACGAACAAATCGGCGTAAGCGGTCTGATTATTGCTATCACTCATTTTTTGCTCCCTTCAACAATAGAAAGATACATCATTTTTGCACTTTATGATACATCATGATACAAATTAAAGAGCAAATATGGCCTCTTAATTCCAATATAACAAGTCCCGGGAACATTTGTTCTTGCCCGAAGAGAGATGGCTACGCAATCACCGTTATAAAAAGGACCTTCAAGTTTCACCTTGAAGGCCTTTGGGTATTTAAGGCTCCCATTCGGGAGTTATGGATTAGGAATTTCTAGCCCGATCAGCGAGCGATACGGACAGACTTTACAGCGCCATTTTTCACGGAGCGAAGCAAGTAGACGCCCTTATTCTTGATGTCGCTCGTGCTCTTGAGAATTTGCACGGCCTCGTCCATGGTGTAGGCTCTCATGCGACCGAGACGGACTCCGTTCACGTCAAAGACATCGTAGGCACCGAGCACCGGCATTTCCATGTGGATGCTCGTACGGATCGCATCACCCGGACCATCACCCGGATCATCCGCATCCTTGCCTTCAACAAAGTTGAAGTAGTCGATATCGAACCAGGAACCGGTCACGTCCATACGGAGGACGTGCTTGCCTTCGGGAAGGGTTATGTTAGCCTTTACATTGCTGAATTCGTCAAAGCTTGTTCCAGAAAGGGCGACTTTTTCAACAGCGACCTTGCCATCGACAGAAAGCGAGAAGCTGGAAGTCGAATTTTCCGTTGCGACAGAAGCGAATACGGTATAGTCGCCGGCTTTCTTTACATCAACGGTCCATTCGTACCAATCACCTTCCTGGTTGTAACCCAAGACAACGCCAGTAGCCTTTCCATACAAGTCTGCGTCCGTGTCCTTGCGGTAATCGGAGTCACCATGCTTATCCGCATCGTCATTGTAAGAAGCGTTGCTCGTTCCGTCCTCGTTCTTGCCCTTGCCCGGAATATCGAAATCTTCGACTTCGACTTTACCCGGAATTGCAATCGGGGTTCCCTTGAACGGAAGCTGCGGTTCAGGATCAACCGGAGTCACGTCACCCGTCAGAAGTCCCGTCGTATTCTCGCCCTTGTTCTTGGATAAATACTCCTTTAACCAGGTCATGGCCGGGCGATCCTTGCCGTCTTTAATAATACCGGAGTTTCCGTTCGTGGTCCAAGTGGCGCCATAGATATAACCCCAGATAGTGATACCCGCAACATACGGAGCTTCCATGAAGAAGGAAATCTGTTCCTGATAGCACTGCTTCTGCGTCTGATCGTTTTCGGTTCCGATATCGTATTCCGAAATAAGCAGTGGAACTTGCGTCTTGTCATAAATTTCCTTAAGAGTGTTCTTAAGGGTGCTGATATTCAAGCAGCCACCGCCACCACCAGTACCACCAGCGCCACCGCCCTGGGTCATCATATCGTGAGCCTGCTGACCGTAAGCATCGACAGGAGCGCCATTTTTCTTGATAGTCTGGACAAGCTGAATGCCTTCATTCTTTTGCCACTGGACCGTATTGTAGTCATTGTAAATCAAGATAGCCTTCGGCCAGCGTTCGCGCGCCATCTTGAAGGCCGTGGTCACAAAGGCGTAATCGCCATTGTTGTCGCCTCCAAGAGCCTGAATAATCTTGGTGTTGTTGTAGCCGGAATGATACTGGTTGTTACCGGTACGGATAGCTTCGTTCACCACATCGATCATTTCGAGATCGGGGAATTCTTTCTGAACAGCGTCAAACCATGCGGTAATGGCCTTTCTGGTTTCGTCAACGCTAAGATTGCCCAACCAGTTCGGATATTGGGAACCCCACACGAGAGCGTGGAACTTGAAGTGGCCACCGTTCTGCTTTGCCCAGTTATAAGCAGCCTTACAGCCAGAGAAGTTGTAACGACCGCGAGTGCCTTCGATAGACGCCCACTTACACTCGTTTTCAGCAGTAATTTGGTTCCAGTAAGTTCCGAAATCGGAGCGAACTTGGCCGCGAGTAGTAATGTTACCGACAAACTTGGCCGCACCATCAGCCAAACCGGGGCCAGCAAAAGCACTGACGGCACCGCCCAACAGCACTGCAGACACTAAGCCTTTCAAGTATTTAGATTCCATATTCCACATCCTCAAAGGTTAAAAAATTCCATACAACTATTATAAACATATCCTCTATTTTTTCGTATTTCTAAAAGACACAAAGATTTATCATTGACAAAATGTCCATAATAGAATATTTACATACGTACTGTTTCCATATTCATCGCGCCAATTAATCTGTTTAAATTCTTACACGGAAAGCGGAGCGACTACCGGACAAGCGTACAAGATACACGCCTTTCACAAACCCCGCCTGCGACAAAACTTCGGATAGGTTTGCAAATTCGGCATGAGCCTCGACCGTTCCAAGAAACTTGCCAATCACGGAAAAAACTTGCAACTGGCGAGAGGACGCTTTTTGAAGATAAAATTTGTCTAAAGTTCCAAATTTACGGTCAAATTTTCCGATTGCCAGAGAAGTGTCGTTCGCCAAAGAATCAGGATCTTGAACTGCACCAGAATCCGCAGCGGTCGTATCGTGAACAACAGAGTCCTTTGCCGTAGTATCCACTGGAAGTGTCACCACGGTATCCGCCCATGCGCGCCGCATACGGTCCAGTCCCGACTGGTTCACTACTTCGAGCTCGATGTTCGCGCCCTCGCCACTGCGCCTGGTCATGCTGTACCAGTCCCCATCACGAAGGCCCGGCCAATAGAAACTGCCCATCTGCCATTCGCGAAGCTGTTCCGCCATGCCGCGGATATAAGCCATGAAATAGTTTGTCGGTGCAGAATTGTAATCCATGTAGTCGTAATGCACGCCGTTCTTTTCGCCGGGAGACATGGCGCCACCCCATTCCGTACAGACCGTACGGTCAACATACTTGCCGACCTTTCCTTGGAAACTCCTTTTCCAACCTTCTTCGGTGGTGATGCTCATGTTCCAGAACGTGTATTCGTGAACCGCAAAAAGGCAACCTTCGAAGCGAGGATCATCCGCTATGTCAGGAACGTTCCAGGCCAAGCCCGAACCGTCAAGCAAAATGTGGCCGCGCGGCACGTTCGGGAACCTTTTGAGCCAGTCTGCATACAAATTGCGCAGCTCCTCTACGCTGTACATGTGCGGTTCGTTGAAAATTTCGAAATAGGCGTTCGGATGCTCGCCGTATTTTTTCACGACGGTTTCCCACATGTTCCACCAGTCGTTCATGTTCTTCGGTCCTGACGGCTGCGCCGGCCCCCAATAACCAAAAACCACGCGCCCTTTGGAAAGCCCGACATCGACAACACCGGTATAGGTATTCCAGAATTTGGATGCAGTCGGTTCATTGATCGGGATGCGCACGCTGTTCGTACCGAGCAATTCCTGGAACTGCCCGATAACACGCTCCGCCACGATGGACGCGGATTCGTACGTATCCGAAAGGCTCATGCCCGAAAGTAACAGCACATCCGAGACAAAGTTATCACGCTTGTCCGCCCAGTTCACGCCACGGAACTGGCTCGTAATTGCAAACAAATTCGCACAAAGGATAAAAACAAAAATGAATACTTTTGATTTTAGCATGTTCTCGTTCCTTTTCTATTAATCCACGTATAAAAGTATTCTTACGCAGGCGTGAACGAGCATGACGCAACTAAAATTGTATTGTCAATTTATCAAAGAGGGTGTAGCCTTTTAAGCAGAAAACATCAATAAAGCTTTAGTGATAAAAACGGAAAGGCTCAATTTCCAATCAGCTTTGCTGTATTTTGCAATATCGATTTCAAACATCGTAAAGTCTACTCTTGCGGACCATCCATAATCAAATTTGGATTTTGTCACTCCGAGTTCTGGCCCCGTTGCCAGCAAAAATGCGGAATCAATAGCGTAAACAAAACTGGGATTTGCATAGGCTGAAAAAGAATTTTTGTTAAAATGAGTCTTGGCTCGCAAAAAGAACAGAAATGTATCTGACTTTATATAAGAATCGTATAGCCATCCACCGACATCAAATCCCGCAGTCACGCAGCCGTCGCCAAACACATACCCGCCAAAACCAGATACAAGCGAAATATTCTTGTCATCCGCATTATCCGCGAAAGACAATCCGGCAAGTAACAAGAGAGATAGCAAAAAGTTACGCATATATGGAATATACAAAAATCATTGCTGATGTTATCGGGATCCAAGACCCTTTTTCTGCTGCATACAAACCGCCATCAAGAACCCAATGGGTTGTCCACTCTCCTTGAGGTGTTTTTGCAAGCATTGTAATCCCTGTAGAATAAACACCTCCTGAGCATTACTTTCTCCAATATATAGTAGCATAAATATATAAATCATCCTTTTGTGATAGTCCCTGTCCATGCCATTCGCAGTCGTAACCATAATGATCTTTACACCCATCATTTGCAGCAAACGTATATTTACCATCCTCTAGTCTATTTCCATATACTGTTTCCTTTTGGCAAGAATACAAATCAAATCGACAATTCTTCATCACGTTTACGTCAACAGAATCACCGCGAACGGTATAAGAATGGATTACCCCAGACAAGTCGATATCATATTTCTTTTCAACGTTATTGATGTCAAATAGGGAAAAACGCAAATGGTCATCAGATGACAAAGGAACATCATATTCTTTAGCCGAAAGAACTTTTTTCGAAGTTTCTCTTGTTACAAAATTCAGTTCATAGTCAGAAAAACAACGATCACTTAAAGAATCACTATAATACCCCGCATCAAAAAAAAACTTTACATCACATTTTTTTTCATACCGACATTTCAGCGTTAATTCAAAATAATATTTATTCGCATGATTTTTTGTCACACCTTTACACCAAGAACCTTCACCTGGGTTGCCCCCTGTCGTAAAGCCGTCACAAGATAACAAGGGAAACAAAAGAGGCAACGCAAAAAAAATTATTCTGTACATAAATCACCTCAACAAAAGTATAGGAAGTGCCGGGAGATATGTTATGGAATCCCGACTATCTATGAAAGAGCCATTCGCTCGTCCATACACGTAATACGACCGCGTAACCGTT
>CACWPM010000045.1 GCA_902762795.1 Fibrobacter succinogenes
TGTTATTCTTGTGGAATTTTCCGATGTCCGATTTACAAGCCCTGATCCTGTATCTCAATTCACGGATTACCTAAATAAAGAAGGCTACAACGAATATCATAATATCGGTAGCGTTAGGGATTACTTTATAAAAAATTCCATGGGAAAATTTCGCCCTATATTTGACGTATATGGACCGGTGACATTGCCTAATAATAAAGAGTATTATAATGTAGATAGTGCAAGACAAGTCGTAAGCATAGCCTTGGATTCACTCGACAATAAGGATGAAGTCGATTTTTTTAGGTACGATAACGATAGTGACGGAGCTGTTGACTTTTTGATCGTATTTTATGCGGGAATAAGTGGACATGATAATCTTTTGGCTAGAATTCTATCAACGCATGCGGATGTACTTGGAACTTGGGTGAATGCATTGTCAGGAAAGAAAATGAAGGACGGCTTATTTGTTAATCGTCTAGCTTTTGTTAATGAAATTAATGGGAGCGTGTATAGGCGTGATAAAACAACAACAACCTTGAGTGAAATTGGGCTTACTATTCATGAATTCAGTCATGTTCTTGGTCTTCCTGATCTTTATGTTGGTAGAGGTGCTGTTGCAGGAACATGGTCTATTATGGATGGAGGTGGTTATAATTGTACTCCTCAGTCCGACCAAAAATGTACTCCTCCTCTTTATTCCGCTTTTGAAAGAATGTTGTTAGGCTGGCTTACACCTACAGAACTCAAAACTAGTGGAAAAATTCAGTTGAATAAATTAGACGATAATGTCGCCTATAGCATTACTAATCCAGATAATCCAGATGAAATGTATCTACTGGAATACCGTACAAATAAAGGCTGGGATGTTGGGCAAGATACTTCAGGGATGCTGATATGGCATATAGATTATGATTCAACCCTTTGGAATGTATTTAAAGTTAATCATGAAAATTTTATGCATGTTGATATTATTGAAGCTGCTGATCATTATATACATGTTTCGGGTAAATCAACTCCCTATGACGTTTTCCCTGGACTGGGGAATGTTACCGAGTTTAACAAGTTTGTTTTCTGGAATGGTCTCGATATGAACATTACCCTTTCTGATATAACCGAATCCCCTGACAAGGAATATGTTACGTTCAACGTAACAATGGGTGAACCGTTCAAGAGGGAATTGTCTAGCAGTTCGGCTATTGATACTTTGATTCCTATTCGATGGTCTGAGACACGTCCAATATCAGCATCTTCTATAGCTGTATCAAAAACATCCCCGCGGCAAGCTAGCGTCATTTCGCAAAATGGAACGGTTCACATCACCACTCCATTGCTGGGCTTGAAAACCGTCCGGATGTTCTCTCCCAACGGTCAGCTTTTGTTCGAAACATCTATGGACGGTACCGAATTGCTATTCCCCTGGCCGCACCATCTAGGTGCACAAAACGTTATCCTCACCGTATCGTCTTTTTTTCGTGTCAAGACTTCGCTGGATTTTTCGCGTTGCTCAGGATGACGTTCACTTCCTACTTCCTACCGTCTACTGTCTACTAATCACTACCTACTTCCAACAATCTTCTCCACGATCGCGCTTGTCGTGAGCAGTTCGGGGAGCACGATTTGTTTGCTCTTGTCTCCGGCGGGGTAGATGGCGTAGGCGGGGACTCCGGACTTGCCCATGCTGCGGAGAAGTGCCGTTACTTCGGGCGTTTCGCGGGTCCAGTCGGCCTTGACGAGGGCAACGTTCAGGCTGTCCATCGCGCGTTTGAAATCTTCGCGATGGAGTACAGCGGCTTCGTTTGCCTTGCAGGTGAGGCACCAGTCTGCGGTGGCGTCGATAAAGACGGTGCGCCCGGCCTTGGCAAAATCTTCGACGAGTTCCGGGGTGTAGCGGAACCAACCGTCATTTGTGATGAGTTGTGCTGCTCTCGCTTCGAAGATGGCGTTGACTTCGGCTTCGTACTTTGGCGAAGCGAAGGCGAACCAAACCGCAAATAAGACGATAACGGATCCGCCAACGGAAAGAGCTTCGCGAATGAATGGGACTCCTGGCGGGGCTATGTTCCCGATGGCAAAGCTCAGGGCTATGCTCAAGAGCGATATTGCCGCGAAAATACCGACGCCAACGTAGCCGGCTTGTTCGCGTACAATCCATAAAAGCCAAACGACGGTGGCGAGCAGGAGAACACCCATGATCTTTTGAAGCGTTACCATCCAGGCGCCCGGTTTCGGGAAAACCTTGAGAATTTTTGGGAATGCGCTTACGAGCATATAGGGAAGCGCAAGTCCAATGCCTGCTGCGGTAAAGAATAGGAACAGCACCGGAGTTGATGCCGTGAAAGCAAATCCCATGGCAGTCCCGAGGAACGGTGCGGAACAAGGTGTGCTTAAGAGAACGAGAAGTGCGCCTGTGAAAAATGCGCCGGCTAGGCCTTGCTTGCGCCCGGCGGAATCCATCTTGGTTGTGGCCGATCCGGGGAGCCAGATTTCAAAGACTCCGAAGAAACTCATGGCGAATGCGCTCAGAATCACGACCATGAACGCGATGAAGCCTGCGCTTTGGAATTGCATGCCCCAGCCTGCGTTTCCGCCGCCGGCCTTGATGGCGGCGACAATCCCTGCCAAAAGCCAAAAACTCGTGAGAATCCCGAGCGTTGTTGAGCCTCCGAGTGTAAGCAGACGTTTGCGGCTTTCGCCTGCCTGCTTGATTAAGCTGAAAAGCTTGAGCGAAAGCACTGGCAGCACGCAAGGCATCAAATTCAGAATCAAGCCACCGAGAAGTGCAGACAAGAGAAGAAATAACGTGCCCGCCAAGCTTTCTTTCGCAGGTTCGATGCCTGTGAAGTCTTGGTCGGCTTCTGGCGCGTTCTCTATAGGGGATCCACGCGTGCCGTCATCGTTTTTTTTTAAGTTCGTGGCGTTCCCGGCAGCACCTGTAGCGTCGCTGTTCTTCTTGTTGAAACCTATTGCGCCCACCCCGAATGTAACCTTCGACGGTGCCAAGCAAATGGAATTGTCGCATGCTTGGTAATGGAACGTCGCTTGCGTTGTTAAGCTGTCATAATCCGCATCGACACCTTCGATGGGGAGCGTGATTTGAAAATGACCTTTGAAAACTAGATTTTCGAGGTCGAGCGCTTCGCTGTATTCCTTGATGGGTTCTGGCCACTTGGGTTCCCCGAAGTGGATTCCCCGTGCCGAAATCTCGATGGAAGACGGCTTCAGGAATTCATCGGCGGCAATATTTGCGTTCACATGCCATTTATCCGGAACGGTAATCTCGACGGTGAGGCTGGATCCTTTGTCCAAAGCGCCCACGGAATAGTGCAAATATGCCTCGGGAGGGGGCATGTTGTTCATATTGAACTCTTGTGCGAAGGAAAAAGCTGCAAACAATAAAATGCAAAATGACATTTTTTGCAAACAGTTGTTTGCAAAATTTTCGAAAACTATAAATTTGTTTAAAATTTTCATAAATTAATTCTCGTAATAGGAAGAAGAAAATATTGGAAATGAAATGTGTATGTCGTATTCAGAAATCCTTTGTAACCGTCTCCCTGATTGGGTGAGTTCCGTTTGGCAAAAATATTCTTACAGAATATACAAATTGTGCAAGCAAAAGTGTACGACAAAGGACGAGGCGGATGACTTGTTTCAGGAGGTGGCGCTACGCTTTTGCCAAAAGGCCGGTGAATTGAATAACGGGCAATATCTTTTGCCGTGGTTCCAGACGGTTCTTCTGCATTGCCATTACAGCGAATTCCGCAAAAGGAACATGAACCGGGAAATTCCTCTTTCGCACCTGAGCGAGCCAAGGCCCAAGTATGATGAGGACGACGCAGAAACGTATGTGTTGCCCGATGGCAATCTTGGCATGGAAGCGATCAAGACGGAATTCTCGCTTTTGCTCGAGGCTCTGAATCCGCTTGAAAAGATGATCGTGGAGCTGTCGGTTGTTGGCGGGCTAAGCGTCCGGGAATTAGGGCGGCTTTTCGGGCTTTCCAAGGCTAGCATTGTCAACCGGCGGCTGGTGGCATTCCAAAAAATGGAGAAAAAAATGATGGAGCAAAAAGAAAATTTTAAAATGATTTTAGGGCGGGATGCCACATTGCGCGAAATTATCGGATGTGCTGGTTGAAAAACTCTTTAAATTTCGTAATTTTAGAATGTGAAAATATTGTTTCGTCTTCTCTGTATCTTTTCCATCGCTACGGCAGCGTTCGCTGACGAATGGCTTAATTTTTCAAATCCGTTCCCGATAAAGTCGGCTATTCCTAGCGGAGAGGGCCTGCTCATGGCGACGGGGGGCGGTATTCGTTACAGGACGAATGTTGCTGACGACATGTACACGACGTCGAGTGGTCTTGGGGACCAGTCCGTAAGTGCCGTGGTCGCCACCAAAGATGCCGGTGTCTTTTCTGTAAGCGACAATGGTATTATCTCTTTGATGGTAAACGACCCGGGCCAGCCGAACAAGCCCTGGGTTGTTCAGAATCGTTCTTATGCCGGAAACAATGTTCGCGTGATTCCCGGCATGGTCCTTTCCAGTGGTTCGGTTCTTGTCATAGCCTTTGAGGACCGCCTGTCGTTCTTTAGTTTTAAAACGATGTCATCGATCCTTACGGTCGAGAGGATTTCGGATGCGCAACTTTCTGCGACCCCTGTAAGCGCTATGGATATTCGGGGCGATTCGTTGTTCGTTGCGGCGGGCGGTGCGCTTTATGTCCGCAAGATGAACTGGAACCAGTTGGAATCCGATACTAGATTGTACGATCCGGAATCTTGGCGTGTCGTCAAGAAAGCGTCTGGCGATGGGGAACAGATCAAGAGCATCGCCTGGAAAGACGGATCCCTTAAGACATTCGCTACGGAAGGAACTAGAATTTGGGACAAAGACGGGGAAACCCGTGTCGCGCTCGATACTTTCTCTGTCATTTCGTCGGATGCGCCGTTGGTTGTTGTCCGTGGAAAGTCGTTGAAAGATTCGATCTTGTACGAGCGCGTTCCGGTGATGGAAGGAAAGGTTGTCGTACGTTACTGCTATAGGTCGAAGGTGCAGTGGGTGTCGCTGCTCCCTTCTGGTAAGGCTATCTTGGCCGGGCCTTATAATATTTTTTATTACGATGGGAAAAATATTTCGGACTTGACGACTTATGACAAGTTTGCGATCGGCGGGGCTTATGAACTCCAGGTTATTCCACAGGGAGGCGTCATTGCCGCATCCGATACGGGATTGTTATCGTACTATACTTATGACGGAAAAAATTATGGTTGGAGCGAACCTACATGGGTTTACGAGCGTTCTCGCAACAGCACGAATGCGCTTGCCCATAACATGAAGGTCTTGTCTGTGGATCCTGCCACGAGGAAGGTCATTTATCATATCTGGGGAGCGGGCTTTTTCACGTATTTTGATTGGGGAAAGCAAATAAATCGGTCTATTTT
Source organism: Fibrobacter succinogenes (assembly GCA_902762795.1). GTDB lineage: Bacteria > Fibrobacterota > Fibrobacteria > Fibrobacterales > Fibrobacteraceae > Fibrobacter > Fibrobacter succinogenes_E. The sequence goes on from CACWPM010000045.1 coordinate 5,425, forward strand.
AGCGAACAGTAAAGATTTTTGCATGGACAATATAAATGAAAGCGATGCGGATAAGGGCCCTTATACGGTTGCTGTGGCAACGACTCTTGCTCCGGACGGTTCTGGATTCTTGACAACATCTGCTTCGTATAAAGGTTATAGCCTGCTATACATTGATCTCGATGGGAAAACGATGTCCTGTGTGAACAACGTAGGAAGTACGACGTTTGGTGGACCGCTTGTTGCACGTCTGAATGAAAAAGGCGATAAATGGATTGTTTATGTGGGTACGCGCACAGGGGCTTCTTCCGATGCGAATGGCGGCATGGACGTGTTTACGTTCCCGTCTCCGAATAGGACTGGAGGTGAACTGGATTCTTCTCAGACCGAAGTGAAAAAAATTTATGGCACGAGTTCGACACCTTTGGATTTGGTCTATGAACCGAGAACGGGGTATGTCTGGATTGTAACGGCTTCGTCGATTGCCTATTGGAACGAGGACCAGGATTCCATAAGAAGTCCGCTTTCGACAAATGGCCTTACTTCTGCTAGTTTTACGAGCCTTGATGTGGACAACCATGGAAACCTTTGGGCGGGAACGTCTACGCAAGGCGTGTACCGCCTGACTCCGCGCACGACAAATCCTGATACATTGTCTGTGCTTCATTTTACGACGCGTCAGGGGCTCCTTAGCGATAAGGTCCAGGACGTCGCTGTAGATTCTACTCTTGGCATGGTCTGGTTTGCTCATGACAACGGAGTTTCCCGTTATCAGAGGGATGAATTGCGCAGCTCCGAGGGCAACATGACGGATGACGCTCGCCATGATGTCAAGGTGTTCCCAAATCCGTTCCGTCCGCGTAGACAGCCGCATGTGGTTTTTGACAACGTTTCGGAAGATGCAGTGATCAATGTCTTCAATAGAGGAGGCAGATTGGTGGTGACCCTTTCCGGCGAAGATATTGCCGGTGGCCGTGCGGAATGGAATGGACGCTTGAAGAATGGGGAACCCGTGGCGCCCGGAGTTTACCAGTATGTTATTCGTGCGAAGTCCAAGGTGAAAAAAGGAAAGCTTTTGATTATTCATTAATGGGTAATGGGGGAATGTTATGAACAAAGTTGTTGGAATTTTTACGGTTGTTGCGTTTTCGTTTTTGTTTGATGGATGCGCCGGGGAACGCCAGGGACTTGTCTGCGAAGAAATCGAATACCGCTTGAACACGTTGACGTATTCTCCGGACCAGCGCTCTTATATGGAAGAAGAACTCCGCACGTGCCGTAGTGAAGAAGCGAAAAAGAAACAGGAGTCGGGACAATCGAACGAAAGCATTTATGAGCGCTATGCCAATATGGAATCGAAGGACCCCGTTGATTCCTCCAAGAGCGTTATTCCTGTTTCGACATTGTTGCAAGATTCTTCCGGAGAGAAAACGACAAGTATTTATGACCGTTACAAGTCGGCCGAGGCTGACAAGTAATGCCTGCAATTATCACTCTTGCCGGTAATTCGTTTGAACCGGATTTGCCGGGACGCTTGCTTTCTATTGCCGGTGAAATTCGGAATGCCGGTGGCCGCGCTTTTTTGGTGGGCGGCTGGGTGCGCGATGCACTCCTTGGCAAGAACTGCCGTGACTACGATGTCGAAGTCTATGACCTCACGCAAGATGAACTTGTCCCTATTTTAAAGAAATATGGTCGCACAAATCTTGTCGGGAAGGCGTTCGGCGTGATTCACTTGGCGATGAAGGGCCTCTCGCTCGATTTTTCGTTCCCGCGTACAGAAAGCAAGGTCGGCTATGGCCATCGCGGTTTCGTGGTTCATACGGATGAAAAGCTTTCGTTCAAGGAGGCGGCGCTCCGTCGGGACTTTACGATAAACGCGATGGGCATGGAGCTTCCGGAACTTTCGCTGTGCGACCCTTACGGCGGCATTGACGACTTGAAGAAGGGGCTTCTGCGCCACGTGGGCCCTGCCTTTGTCGAAGATTCGCTGCGCATTTTGCGCGGTGTGCAGTTTGCAAGTCGCTTTGCGCTTAGACTTGCTCCCGAGACTGTTGAACTTTGCCGTTCCTTGTCGCTTGCGGATTTGTCGATTGAGCGCCTGTTCGAGGAATTCAAGAAATGGTTGTTGAAACCGGGCAAGCCGTCGCTTGGCCTGCGTGCGTTTCTGGATATTAAGCTCAACGAGTTTTTCCCTGAAGTTTCCCCGTTGCGGGGTTCTTGGGAGGACTTGGGCGAAATGCTGGATAACATGGAAGCCTTGCGAAGGCGTTTCGCATGTGTCGATATGGCTAGCGCAGGCGTTGATGCTGAATGCGCTCCGCTTACGGACGACCAGGTGATGGAATTTGCGTTTGCCGCGTTCCTTTGTGGAAATCCGGGATCTTCGCTCAATTTCTTGGAACGTATCACCAACGAAACGCATTTGTTAAAAATTGTCCCGTTGCTTTTAAAAGCGTATAGCGAACTCGATTTTTCAATTGTGAATGATGCGCCGCAGCTTCGCCGCTTGGCGGTGAAGCTGGGTGGCTTGAAGCTCCTGTGCCTGCTTGTGAAAGCCACCCCGCGTAGGTACTACACGGCGGCAGGCGCTAGCGAATTCACGGAACAGCTTTGGCAAGCTGCTGCAAATCTCGATTTAATCGAGGCCGCTCCGCAGCCTTTCCTTATGGGCAAAATGCTCATGGATTTAGGCTTCAAGCCGGGAAAGCAAATGGGCGAAATCATCAAGCAGAGTTTTGAGCTCCAGCTCGATGGCAAAATCGGGAATGCCGAAGAAGCCATCGCCTGGGCGAAGGTTCAGACGAAAGAACGGCTCTAACGAGCCTACAGACGAGAGGGCTTTAAAAATCTCTCGTCTTTCGTCTCTAGTCTCTCGTCTAAATTATTTCCATCTAAACATTCCCGAGATTCCTGCGGGGACGCAGAACACGATCATCGGGATTTGGATAAGCTCTACAGGCAGGAATGCAAACATTCGGCGCTTGGACTTGAGCTTCCACGAAGCGATGCTCAAGAATACGAAATCCACGACAATCTTGGGCAGAATGCTGAACACGCACCACTGCCAAGGGAAATCAAGGAATATTGCGCACCAAGGACTCACGAACATCCAGATATAGTAGGTGTAGATCAATGTGAGCAAAAGGATATAGGCCTTGCTTTCGTAGTTCGTGCCGTTACTGCTCCAACGGGCGCGCTGGTTGAATAGCTGTTTCCATGTGTGCACCGGGGCGGTCTCGATGACGGCATCCTTGTCGAGATTGTAGCAGACCTTTGTTCCCGGGATTTTCATCATCTTGTGGATGAGCATGTCGTCGTCGCCGCTCGAAAGATTCACGAGATCGCCGAAACCGCCGACTTTAAAGAACAAGTCCTTCTTGTACGCAAGGCATGCGGCGCTTGCGACAATCGGGCGTCCAAGGCTAAAGCCTGCCGCTTCCATCGCGGTATAGCCGAGCGTTTCGAGTTTCTGGTAAAGATGCGGCATCGAATGTGTGCCGTTGTTCTGCTTAGGCCCTTGCACAATGCAGATGCCATCGACGAATCGTCCGGCCATGGCGGTAATCCAGCTCTTGCGCGGAATGCAGTCGGCGTCCATCGTCAAGAGCACTTCGTTTTTGGCAATCTTGAAGGCACTTTCGAGCGCTCGCTTCTTGGGGCTTGCGATTTGCGGTAAATCCTGCGGGAGACTCAAAACGCGGAAACGCGGATGCGTGGCGGCGAACTTTTCGAGAATGTCTCGCGTGCGGTCAGTGGAACGGTCGTCGACACAAATCACTTCCCATTCGCCAACGTAGTCCTGGGCGGCGACAGCTTCGAGCGTGCGTTCGGCAAATTCCTCTTCGTTTCGCATCGGGATCACGACCGAGACGCTTGGGGTCGCTTTCGGGCCTTTATAGCGATGCGTCTTTAACAGTCCTATGATGAAGAATAGGAACAGGAGCGTATAGAGCGCAGTCAGGCATGCGAGAATAATGCCACCCATGCGTTTAAATCTAGAAAATAGAAGTTAGAGCTTAGAACTTAGAACTTAGAAAAGGCTTCGAAGTTACAATTTCTCTCGTCTTTCGTCTCTCGTCTCCCGTCTAAAAACTAAATTTATGTCTGTTAACCTAAGTTCTACCAACTAAGTTCTGCCAACTACGGCGAAGCCGTCATCATGCTCCATCCTTCCGCTTTTGTCCATCCGAATGCCAACGTCCACGAGTCTGCCGTTATCGGCCCCTGGAGCGTTGTTGATGAAGGGGCGACGATTGGTGAAAACGTGGTGCTCGAATCGCGCGTGCGCGTTTACGGTGGCGTGACTATTAAGGCGAATACGCATGTTTACGATGGTGCGATCCTCGGGGCGCCTCCGCAGGATCTCAAGTACGCGGGCGAGCCGACTCGATTGGAAATTGGTGAAAGTTGCATCATTCGCGAATACACGACGCTCAATCGCGGCACAGTTCAGGGCGGTGGTTGCACGCGCCTTGGCACGCGCGTTTTGGTTATGGCTTATGCCCATGTGGGTCACGATTGCCAAATTGGTGAAGGAGTGGTCATTGCGAACGGTTGCCAGCTCGGTGGTCATGTGCGTATCGGCAAGTTTGCCACTCTCGGCGGCACCACGGCAGTGCAGCAGAGGAACCAGGTGGGCGCCTACGCTTTCGTGGGCGGCACGCTCAAGGTCGATTACGATGTCCCTCCGTGTAGCCGTGCGTTCGGTAATCCGCTCCGCTTTGCTTCTCTCAACCTCCATGCGCTCCGCCTGCACGCCGATGAATTTCCGCCTGAACGCATTGCGTTTTTCGAACATGCTTTCCGCGAACTTTACCGAGGCAAGCGCCCGGCAGCGGAAGTCATCGAGGAATTGAAAAAAGGCCCGGAACCTCTGTTCCAAGCCTTCTTTGATGAGCACTGGGGCGGCTCTCTCGTCCGCCCGTAAATTTGGTCACGCATTTCGAATTGCTTTTCGGGATCTTTTGCGAAATCGGCGTATCCCGAAGCGGTTTACGGGCTCCTAGAAAATCAACGCTTCCGGGAATCCCGGATACCATGTATCGGTATAGATGTTGAAAGCATCGAAACCGCCCGTGGCGCCAAAACCCCAGTAGTGGAACGATATCCCGTAATCAATAGCTGCTTTGGCTGTCATTTTAGCCCATTCGGCCTTGCCTTCATTGCTCGGATGCGTGGCACCGCATTTCACGTCCGCGTCGCCGCCCGAGATGCCAAATTCACCCATGTTCAGGGGCACCTGGTCTATTCCGTTTACGTCGGGGTAATAACTGTAGGCGAGTCCTACATAATACCTCAAGTCCGATTTTGCGGTATTCTTCTGCGCGGCGTCGCCTATGCAAGAGTATTGATCGCTGTGGCCTTGATGGCTATATTGGTAGGGTTCATAATAATGCCCGCTAAAGATGATGTTTCCGTCTTGCGGAAGATTTAATTTTTCTATAGCGTAGAACTTTGCGTATAAGTTGGATTCGAACATGATCGTCTTTCCCGGAGCTACTGCACGGATGACTTTATAGGCTTCGTTCATAATGCGATTTAAGCGTTCGGTACTGGTGAGCGTGGGTTCGTTCAGAATTTCGAAAACGAGCATGTTGTCGGGAAAAACGTTCAGTGCCGTTGCAACGTGCGTCCACATGCCAAGGAAATGCGCAAGTTCCGCTTCGAATTTTTCGGCATTGTATTGGCAGCCTCGATCACTGTATCCGCCTGCATAGCAATTGATTTGGAAATAGTGGTGGAAGTTTACGACCACGGCAAGTCCGTTGGCGATGGCAAGCGAAATGTCTTCCATGACGCCTTGCAAGCGGATTGGATTGACATTGTGCGTTATTGGGTCGGCGTCCTGAGACCATTGGACCGGGATGCGCACGGAGTTGAAACCGGCCGCTTTGATAATCGCGAAGTCCGTGTCGCGGATGGGGTTCTCCCAGCAATCGTCACTGTGGCATTCGTTGCCCGAGGATTCCCAGGCGTTCCCGAGGTTAATGCCTCGTCCAAGAATTGCGTTCATGGCCCTGCCTGCGGAATAGTCTACAGGGATGCCTGTGCCTGTTTTTGGGGGCTGGGTTTGCTGCGCCGTAGTCGGGCTGCTTTCGCATGCCCAAAAAGTGCATCCAATAATAATTGACGAAATAACGTGTTTGAACATATGGACCCTCAAAAAGTGCATTGTTTTCCGAATCTATATTAAAAAAGCAAATTAGAAAAATAAAAACCTTCTTATCTATTGTTTACGTTCATATTTTCTGTGATGCTCGTCAATACTTTTTAGTTTGTAAACATTCTTAAACGTGGCTTGAAAAAAATTTCCGATTGCGCTTGAGTCCAGTATTTGCGTGGTTTGGAATGTGGTATTTCGTTGATACATCTAGTATTGCAAAGCCTTTTTTGCATACTGAAAGCGTTGATTTGCCAAAAAACAAGCTATATTGTAGTCGATCCGAATTTGGAGAATTGTACCTATTATGAATGGAAACTTAAAAAAAGCCATTTGGAAGTCCGCTCTAGCGGCGATGCTTCTTGCTTCATCATCTTTCGCTGGCTATGGTTTTAGCGATTATCGCGACCGTGACCAGTCCCACTTTGTCATGAAGGATCCTAAGCCGTTCCGTCCTGATAAGGAAGTTGTCACCGTTGTCATGCGCGAAGCTATTCCGCGTGGTGGTGGTTACACTTACCAGTACCCGCGTGAAAACCCCGAACCGGTACTCACGGATAAGTATGCCATGGAAGGTGCTCTTTCCATGGAGATTGAACTTATCGCAAGTGACTATTCCGGTGTCGCTATCTGTATTGCAGGTTCCGTGGACTTGACTCCTTATTTGGAAGAAGGAGTTCTCGAATTTTGGATTAAGGGCGCCCAGGGGGGTGAAAATGCTCTCTTCGTGCTCGTTGACGATGGCGTCAAGAGCAACGGCGAATCCCTCCAGGTAAAGCTCCGCTCCAAGAGCCTTGGCGAAATTACAACGGAATGGAAGCACTTCAGCATTCCTCTGAAGCTCTTCGGTAATACCGGTGTCTACTGGGATGCAAAGAACACGCGCGAAGTGATGTTGCCGTTTGCATGGTCCAACTTCAAGGGCTTCCGTCTTGAAGTCCGCAAGGATGAAAACGAATCCTTCAAGGTTTGGATTGACGATGTCGTGATTAAGAAGCATGGCAAGCCGTACGAAGGCCCGGCTCATTATCCGTTCCGTAACGAGATTTAAGAGGATTTTATGCGCAAAACAGTTTCTTCCCTTTTATTAGCGTCTAGCCTCGGTGCTGCATGGGCTCTTCCTCCGCAGTTGCAGCTTGATTCCCTCCACGCATCGTTGGATACCCTTTCCGGCAACATGGAATCGACTCTTCTGGGCAAGGACGATCTGCCACTGGCAGTCTCCGGTTACATGGCTTTCCGTTTGAAGAATTTCCATTATTCTGAACAAAGCCCCATGCTTAAGAGTGACCAGGCACGTACGAGCGTCGATGCCGTCCTGAATGTGAACGTCGTCGCCATGCCGAACTCTTACATTACGTTGTTTACTAATCTTTCGTTCCCGTTCGACTTGAGCGGCATTTATACGAACTATTTGGCGAAGCAGCCGACTACGGCTCCTAAGAATTACGATGAACGAGTGCTGTTTGACCACTCTACGGACTATTACGCTTCGACAATCAACGAAGAAATGAATGTCGGTGTCGATATCCGTGCAGGTGTGTTCGGCGCCTATATTACTGCTGGCGGTGTCATTTGGGCGAATGCATCCCCGCTTACCATGTGGGAACGCGAGACGAACCCGCGCTTTGTTTGGCAGTATGAACTCTTTGAAGACGAAAAGACCGTTTCTACCTACTATAAGGAAAAAGCGTTCAAGCCTGTCAAGGAAGGTGGCCGTGCATTCTGGACGAACCGCTCCTTCGGTGGTGTCTTTGCCAACGTCTACCAGTTGCCGTACGATTTGAAGGCTCAGTTCCTCGTATCCCAGCCAATCGATGCCGACATGGCGACCCGTGACGGTCTTCGCATGTATGGCGGTCAGCCGGGCGAACTCGAAATGTCGGGTGGTTACGATTTCCGTGGTACGGTCCTTCATGGCCGTATCGCCAAGGAAAAAGTCGCTGACAATCTTACGATCGGCGTGAACTACATGGGTGTCACCTATGACGAAGGCGCCATTTACGAAGATGAATTCCGCACCCAGTGGCTCAAGGACAAGTGGTTGAACTCGGGTAATAATGTCCCGACCCTTCTCAATACCCATGTGGCATCCATCGATGTCAAGGGCAACGTCACCCCGAAATTCTTCTTGATGGCCGATGTGGGCGTCAGCATTACGGATTCTGTATTGTTCTACCAACCGGGTATGGTCCTTGTCAATGGTGATTCTCTCGATGTCAAAGGAAAGGGGGGATATACCAGTGATGCAAAGAGATCTTCTATGGCTAATCCCAAGGTCGGTCTCTATGTGAAGGCCCAGAGCAAGTATGTCGAAGGTTGGCCGATGACGGCTGAACTCGTGTTCTTCCAGCCGGGTTTCTATTCTCCGTATTCTCTCTCCAACCCGTCCCGCTTCCCGGGATGGCGCAAGGATGAAACTTACCTCAACGCAGGTGCCCTTCGCTATTCCCCGAACATGGCGGGTATCAACTTCAAGTTGGAACCGAGTTTCAACCGCGGTTACTTTGATTTCCAGTATGCACAGCACCGTCAGATTGAAGCCGGCAAGGATGTGGTTGCATTCAACTACCGCCTGAATGGCCGTAATTTGTGGGAAAGCTCCAATTCCTGGACCAAGCATAAGCCGCTCTTTATTGCCGACTCCGGTAATGGTGACAATGCTGCCCGCTACATCGCTCGTGCAGGTGTTCAGCCGACTTCTGGTGATGGTGTCAAGATGTACCGTCAACGCGGCGGCCTTTATGGCGGAACTTGGGAAATGTGGGAATCCTTCGCTGCCTATGAAAATGCCCATCAGGCAGATAAGGGGCAGGTGCCGATGCATGCCAAGTGGTCCAGCTACCTCTCTTTCATGGGTGGTTATGATATCGGTCACTGGTTCGGTACAGATCGCAATATCATGATGACCGCTTTCTTGGCTCTTTCCGGTGTATCTACTTCGTTCGCTCCGGTTGCAGTCTCTGAAAAGCAGTCCAACATGCTCATGACGAGTTTCTACGGCCAGTTCGAGCCGACGGTTGCCGTGACGCCGACTTTCCATATGGTGGGTATTCTCGGCCTTGAAACGTTCAGGTCCGATAAGGCTTATTTGTATAAAGAAATAAAGAATAACGCCTTGAAAGTTCAATCTAATACTCCTGTGGGTTATTTCAGTGAAACGAACGCTAAATTCTGCATGAAGGCTCCCATCAATTACAAGGACTTTGCCATTGGCTTAGGTTTTGACTGGGACTTCTCTGATCGCGTTGGTCTCCATTTCCGTTACAAGTTCATGACGCACTCTGACGAAACCGTACCTGACAATGATTGGCATTCCCATTACATTGCAGCCGAAACCAAGGCTTGGTTCTAAGGGAGGATGCTAAAGATGAATATGAAAATGAAAAGAATTTTAATCGCCCTTCTTACAGCTTCGGTTGCCGCATCGGCTTCTACGATTGCGGATAATCAAAAGGCCTTGCAGGCCAAGGCTGATAGTGCAAACGCCAAACGCGGTGTCGAAATTGGTGGTAGCATCCGTGCTGTAGCTCAGCGCTCCAGTTTCTCTACGGACCAGGATCCGACAGGAATCAACCTGATGCCGGACGTGGAACGCAACGAATTTGTCAGCGCCGACTTGAAATTTGGTTTCCGTCCATACGAAAGTGTCCGTGCCAACGTGATTATGCGTATCGGTGGCGGTATGCAGGAATACTTCGCGGCTGCTGCAAAGACATTCGAAGCCAAGTGGCTCAACGTCGAAGGCAACATCGGCAAGAATTTCTACTGGACTGTCGGTGACTTCCGTTCCGCGATTTCCCCGCTTTCCATTTACAATCCCGGTATCGACATCATGTACGAACCGACGATTTTTGCCCGCAAGCGCCACATGGCCCAGCAGGAACAGCTCCTCGAAGGCAACAAGCGCAACCTCCAGGGGTTAAATCTCCAGTTCCGTCAGGAAATCGACCCGATGGTCGGTGAACTCCGTGTCGAAGCTTTCCTTGCACGCGTGAACCGAGTGTCTGTGCTCGACTTTACCGGTGCCGAAGGCAATATTCTTCCTGGGGATGAATTCCCGGGTACGGCAGCTTCTAATACGGACAAGTGGCTTGTCGGTGGCAACATCGAACTTTTGCCGGTACAGAAGAATGTCTATGTCGGCGTGACACCGATGCTTGTCTTTGATAACGAAAAATCGAAGTCCTATGTTTATAGGCATGTTGAAGAGGATGGCGAAAAGAAAATCGGTGAATATGAACTTCAGGAAATCAACCCGTTCGATATCGCGCCGCAGAATACGTTCGTGCTGAGCGGTCGCGTCGGTGCCGATGTCGCTGGACTTACTAAAGTCAAGGGGCTTTCGCTTGATTTCGTCGCGGAATACGCGATGTCTATAAACAAGGTCAAGACTTTCCAGGAAGTTATTGAACCGACAACGGGCTTGCCTTCAGAACTTGTAGCTGAAGAAAGCGTGAATGGTTCTGCCTTGCTTGCAACGTTGAATGCCGGCTACAAGGTCGATAATTCTTGGAGTGCAAGTCTCGCTCTTGACTTTATCCGCAACGACGAAAAGTGGTTCAACAACATGGCTCAGTCCCCGAGTTTCTTTGCACAACGCATCTTGAACTCGGACAAGGACGGTAATACAGTCAAGTACGGCGTAAATTCCCCGCTTTACTCGACCTTCGATGCTCTCTATAATTACTCTCCGAAGTTCGCTCCGGTGACCCGTTCTCTCGGTACAGACGATGACGCCTTTAAAGAGAAAGGTCAGTCTAAGAGCTACAACATCGCTCTGTATAACAAGAACTCCTGGGGTTCCAATGTATATTCTATGAGTCAGCTTGCTCTTATCAACATGATGATGGATCCGGCTCTTCAGCTTTCTTTGCCGAACGGCCTTGCTACGGCAAACCGCATGGGTGCCCGCGCGATTGTCAAGGGCGATTGGCAGCAGAAGGTCGAAGCCCAGGCTCTCGTGAGCGTCTTTAACCAAGTGAAGCCGCAGCTTGAAACGATCGACAAGGTTTCTTACCTGGAAGCCGGTGGCGGTCTCAAGCTCGACGTGGCGAAGATTGCCGGTTTCAGCAAGCCTGCCGAATTTTCTGGTTCTATCAAGCATTCTGAAAGCACCACGAATTTGGTAGGTGGTACGTCCGGAAAGTTCACGAGCAATTTTGTCAACGTTGGCCTGTCTGCACAGTTCTTGCCGCGCGTTGGCTTTACTGCCGGTTTCCAGATGATCGATTCCGATTTCGGTACACAAGTTGAAGCAAATCCGGTTGTAGGTATCGATGTTCCTCTTGTAAAGAGCAAGCAGACGCAGTGGATGGCTGGCTTTGACTACACGGTCTCTGATAATGCCTGGCTGTCTATTAACTTTGGCTTTATTTCTGTCCAGAACGATTACAACACGTCTTCGCTGGTCGATGCTTATAACGCCGCTTATCCTGCTGTGTATCAAACGACTTTGGATCAAGCTCAGAAGCAGAAGGGTAAGAACGAAGTGCTTACTGAGGCTGATATTGCTCAGGTTGCTAAGAATTCCAAGAAGAAGACTTACGAATCTATTGTCCAACAGTATAGGGTAGCAAACATGCCTGATTACTATACCATTGAAAATGTGGGAGCGCCGTCTACATTCACGCACAAGTTCTCCCAGATGATTTTTGAAGCTTCCATTAATGTGGAATTTTAATGGGAGGTAACTAGAATGAATTTCAATATGAACATGCGCAAAATTTTACTGACCTCTGCAATTGCTTTTTCGGCAGCGAGTGCGTTTGCCGCCGAAAATAATGCCGAGGTTGTTACGCAACAGAAGTCCCTCTTGGAAAAGTTGGATTCTCTCAATGCTGCTGTTTTGGGCTTGAAGATTAACGGTACGGCAAAGGCTGGTGGCCTTGCCTCTATGGCCTCTTCGGACCAATACGCGGAACAGTCTCCGACTCAGGAAAACCAGGCATTTACGGATGTGAACCTGCGTTTGACGGCTCGTCCGAGTTCCGAGACCATGATTAACGTCCAGCTTCGCTTGCACAAGGATTGGCAGAGCGCCTTCGACGAGAACAATAACCCGGTAATCGGTCATTGGTTCAGCTACGATGGTACAATCCTGAACAAGCATGTCGATTTCAACTTGGGCTACATGCGTGTCGGTTACACTCCGCTCACCATTTATACGCCGCAGACCGAAATCCTCCAGGAGCCGGAAATCTTTGCGGAAAAGCGTCGTGAAGCCCTCGAAAAGCGCAACCTCGACACGACAAGCCGTCGTTTGTTGCAGGGCCTCAACGTTGTCTATAACAGCGGAAGCCTCGGTGCGGTCGATAACATTACCGCACAGCTCACGGGCGCTCGTCTCCGCAATACCGCAAAGAAAATCGACCAGTTGTTCTTCGACTTCGATTTTGCTGACCGTTACCTCCTTGGAGCACGTGTCGGTGTCGATGCCTACGGTGCTCACCTTGGCGTGAACTTCGTCAATATAATGGATCGTAAGCAGACCCGTCGTTCTAGGGCAGTTGGCGATGCTGATACCATTTACTACGACAATAACAGGGTTATTTCTGCCGAAGTCGCTTTTGATTCCAAGAAGCTGCTTCCGGAACTCCCTGTGACGTTCGGTTTGAATGGCGAATTGGCCATGTCCAAGTGGTCGCTTGATCGTGATTATAACGCAACTAAAACAAAACGGACATATAGGGCCGAACAAGGCGATTTGTTTGGTGAAAAGTTCGTTTACTTGAAGCCGGTTGATGATAAATATAATGAAGTGGTCAACGAAGACTTTCGCAATCAGGATGGCAAGAGCTTCTATGCCGACCTCTTTGTAAAAGGTGACATTAGCGATGTCGACTTCAAGGCTAGCGTCGGTTATCTCCAGACAGATTCCAGTTTTTGGTCTGAATTGGCTTCTACGCCGGTATTCGAGGGACATTCGACTATTCTCAATGCGAATGCCATGTACGGTGATCCGATGTCCGATCTCATCTTGTCGACTTTCGGATCCTCCAGTCTCGAAAACCTCTATTACAATGTCTATAACTCCACGCCGTTGCAGGCATCGAACATGATGTCGGCCGAAACACCGACTCCGAACAACAAGCTTAGCGTTGGGCGAACTGAAAACCAGGACTTCTACTATAAGCTTAACAACAACTATAAGAACGGTCACTTTTATCGCAACGGCTACACTGGTGTTACCGCCAAGAAGCTCGAATGGGATAAGGACCTTCTGAAGGATATCGATCCGTCTGTGGGACTTGCTTTGCCGCTTGGCATGGCTACACCGGACCGCAAGGGCATTTTCGCAAAGGTTGATGTCAATTGGGCCGACAAGGTGTTCTTCAACGCACGTGTCAACATCATTACGCAGTCTTATGCTTTAATGGGTTATGATCAGTTGACTTTCGCCCCGTTATATGAAGAGAACAAGTTCACGGAATTTGCCGTGGGTGCCGGTGTCGATGTGGGCGCAATCGCGTCTCTTGACCGTCAGATCCTTCTCCAGGGCTCTTTGGCCAAGGGTAAGGAAACTGCCTATATGGAACGTAATTCCACGCGTTTCGTCTTGGGTCTTACTGCTGATGTATGGGGTCCATTTGGTTTGCTTGGCGGTCTCCAAAAGTACGATAGGACATTTGGCCGTGGCGGTGCCGCTTTTGCCGGTGCAATTGACGAGGGAACGTTCTATGCATTCAATTTGGCCGAAGCAAAGGAAATGTTGTTTATGGCCGGTGTCCGCATCAAGCTCGCTCCGTTGTCTTACCTGTCCTTGCAGTTTGGCCGGTTGGTCAATGACTTGACTTACTCTTATATTATGACCGATGCTGTTGGTACGCCGACTGCCGCTGGAGCCAACAACACCATTTCCATTTCCAAAAACGTTCTTTCTGCCGATATAACGGTGAATTTCTAAGAGGTGCTGAAAATGAAAAAACTTCACCAATGCATGATGATTCTCTTGGCAGGCGTTTTGGGAGCCTGTTCCTCGATGAGTGTCGATGACCCATATATCGAAAATTATCCAGCAGACTTCAGTGTGCAAGAATACATGGCTTTGCATCCGCAATTGCGTTCGATGCAATATAAGGAAGCCGTGAGTGCATATAACGATTCTGTTAGTAAAGTTATGGGCGGTGCTTATACTGCGGCTAAGAAAACTGATGACTCCTTGTTCATGTCCAATATGGATGTGCTGAGAGCCATATTCTTGGATCCCTATATGGGAGGTGGTACGCAAGAACGTTGGGATAAGCTTTTGGAGAATAAAAGCTCCACAGACACATCCATATCCAATACTGCAAAGAGAAACTTCAATTCACTTTCTGGTTTCAATTTTATAAACCAGCCGGACGATATTCTGTTATTGAGTCAGGTTCCTGTAGATTACGATGCTATTGCACGTCAATATAGTGTGTTTGGTCGCGATCATGGCTGGGCCTACCGTCTCTGCCGTCCGGAAGAGGGTGCTAATATTCCTCGTACTGCTTTGGCGATAGATAAAATACAGGCAGTACCTGTTAAAGATGCTGATAGTTTTGTTGCTGATAATGGACTTTATTGCCGCGATGCAGCAGGCATTGACCGTCTGATTCAATAGGATGAGGTATTCAAATGAACTTTAAAGTGATTACATTGGCTCTTGCTATGGGTGCTGCCGTGGCTGCCCAGGCTGCCGCTGACAAAGTGATTGGCTTCTATCCGTATTGGAGTCAGTACTCCCAGTTTTATGCAAAGGATATCCGCTACAATCTCGTGACCGACATTCATTACATGTCTGTCGCTCCGACTGCAGAAGGTACTGTTGCTTTTGCTGACGAATATGATGCCGACAATTTTAAAAATCTCGTGACCATGTCGAAGGACAATGGCGTAAAGCTTATCGTGTCGGTTGGCGGCATGGAAGCGGAAGCAAATCTCAAGGCTATCGCCTCTTCTGATGAAACGCTTTCCACGTTCGTTACGAATGTCAAGGAATGGCTTTCGACGAATGGTGGCGACGGTGTTGAACTCGACTGGCAAAACCTCACCACGGACGATGCCGAAGACTATGCCAAGATGCTGAATGCCCTGGTTGACGGTCTTTCTGGCTCGACGGTGACGGCCGTGATTTACCCGGCTGCCGGCATGGATGTTTACAAGGCCGAGGCCCTGAACCGCGCCGCTTATGTTGACGTGTTCATGGCGGACCTCATGAACGAAAGCGAAAGCAGCCTCGTTCCGAACCAGAGTGCAAATTCTGTGCAGGAAACTCTTGACGCTGTTGCTGCCGCCGGCGTAAACAAGAATCTTTTGGCTCCGGTGGTATTCCTCTATGGTAAGTCCTTTGCGGGTGCCAAGGGCCTTGGTTCGGGACATCAGGGCGTGGGTAGCGGTAACGAAGGTTACCTCCCGTACGCTGAACTCATGAACCGCTTCGACACTCCGGATTACACGGTGACGTTCGATGAAGCTTCCAAGTCCGAAGTGGCTGTGAGCGAAACCGAATCTATCGTGTTCATGGGAATCCCGTCCGTGAAGGCTGTCGCCCAGCACGTGAAGAGCGAAGGCATGGCCGGTGTCGCCGTGTATGACCTCTCCCAGGATCATTACGAACCGGTCGTATCGCTTCTCGTGACGGTTGGTCTCGAACTCCGTCCGGGTATCAACTACAAGGCTACCAAGAAGTAATTCCCGGAAAATCCCGCGAATTGCGAGAGTCTTGAGAATCCCCGGGAATCGCGGACTTCTTGAGAGCTTCAAGAACCTTGAGATTCGCAAAAGCTTTAAAAATCCTCGACGCGACTGCGCCGAGGATTTTTTGCTTCCTTCAGTTTACTTCCTACTTCCCGCTGCCCACTGCAACGAAGCTGCAAAGTACACTTGATACACTTATTGTTGTCTATGATAAACATTAAAATGCCCCATGCGGGAACAATTTCTAAAATATAAAGGTATCTTTAATGCAAAAATGAGGTCTTGTATGCGTAAACATCTCTTCGCAGCGTTGGCGCTCGCGATGCAGTCTTTCGCCATTCCTTTGGTGAACCAGCTTGGTTTTACCCCTGAGTCCGAAAAGACTGTTGTCATCCCCGGTAACGATGCAAATCCGCTCGAGGTCCGCGATATGAGCGGAAAGACGGTGCTTACGCTCGAAGCCCCCATGGTTTACGACTGGGAATACAGCGGCGAAGAAGTCCAGACATACGATATCTCTTCGATCAAGAAACCCGGCACGTACCGCCTGTTCCGGGACGGCTATATCGGTAACCCGATAGAAGTGGGCGAGAACGTCTATATGGACGTGACGAAGGCTGCGCTCAAGTGGTTCTATTATCAGCGCGCGGGCATGGCGCTCGATACGCGCTATGCGGGCAAGTGGGCACGTGCGGCAGGGCATATCGATGATAGCGTGACTGTCTATGGCACGGATCTCCAGACGGCAACGGCTGTTGCGCAATCCAAGGGCAAGTCCGCTCCCAAGACTGCAAATGCGAAGATTATCAAGTCGCAGCGAGGCTGGTATGATGCGGGCGACTACGGCAAATACATCGTCAATTCGGGCATTACTGTGTTTACGTTGTTGGAACTCTACGAACATTTCCCGGCGTTCATGGACACGCTCCATTGGAACATCCCGCGCGAGTTCCCGAAAATGCCCGAGCTCTTGGAAGAAATCCGCTGGAATTTGGATTGGATGCTTTCGATGCAGGACAAGGACGGCGCAGTTTATCACAAGCTAACGTCGCTCAAGTTCGGTTCTAGCACGATGCCCGAAATCGATGGCGCGAAGCGCTACGTCATAGAAAAGAGCTTGACGGCGACGCTTGACTTTGCTGCCGTGATGGCGCAGGCTTCTCGCGTGTACGCTTCGTTCGACAAGGAATTTGCAGACCGCATGCTCAAGGCTTCTGGTGCAGCATATTATTGGGCAAAGAACCATCCGAAGGCGCTGTATAAGCAGCCTTCCGATGTAGAAACGGGCAACTACACGCACGGAGGCGAAGACGGCAAGGATGAATTTGCCCTGGCGGCGACGGAATTATTCCGTGCGACCAAGAAAAAGAATTACTTCGATGACTTGAAATCGTACAAGTTCAGGAACGATGGCCCTTGGTGGGGCGATGTGAACATGCTCGCTATTTACCATATCGCGCTCGATTCCGCGGATTTTGGCGCGAAGCTCGGTGGCGCTGCCCGCAAGGCGTTGCTCTTTGTCGCAAAAGAACTCCGCAATGTGGGCGATACGAGTGCTTATAGGCTCCCGGCGTTCCCCTCTAGCTGGAACTGGGGCAGCAATAGTGCCATGGCGAACAACGGAATTGTCTTGCTCCATGCGTACTATGTCACGGGCGACAAGAGCTTTTTGGATGGCGCTCAGCAATGCTTCGATTATCTCCTGGGCAAGAACCCGATGGAAATTTCTTACGTGACTGGTTTTGGCTTTAGGAGCCCGCGTTTTCCGCACCACCGCGTGAGCGAATCGGACTTTGTCGATGATCCGGTGCCGGGAATGCTCGTGGGCGGGCCGCACTTGGGCAAACAAGATATTAATTTGGATGGAAAGGAACACTGGAAGTGCCCGAACTATGCTACTGCCGATAAGCCTGCGCTTGCCTACATTGACAACCGTTGCAGCTATGCGACAAATGAAGTGGCTATCAACTGGAACGCTCCGCTAGCATACCTCGCTGGCGCCTTGCAGGCGATTTACAGCGGCCACGCCAACGCCGTCGTGAAATGAGTTAGGTTGTAGGTGATTGGTTATAGTCTTTAAAATTATGATGGCGGGCTTTGCACCCGCCTTTTTACATTGTCGCCGGCTCGTCATCCAGGAACAGTCATCCTCGGTGCCAGTCATTGTGTAATTACATGACTCGGCGGGTATCAAATGCAAGTCCACAAGTGGCCTCTCGCTTGATACCCTTGCATGTCATTCTCGACCTTGTCATCCTCGAAGCCCGTCATT
>CACWPM010000046.1 GCA_902762795.1 Fibrobacter succinogenes
GGTGTCGCGGAGCGGTCCCTTGTACGGAACACGGCCTTCGATGCCTTCCGGAACGAACTTGCGCGGTTCCTGAACGCCACCCTGGAAGTAACGGTCAGCGGATCCTGCCTTCATGGCACCGAGAGAGCCCATGCCGCGGTAGCTCTTGTAGCTACGGCCATCAGCGAGGATGACTTCGCCCGGAGCTTCTTCGGTACCGGCAAACAGGGAGCCAACCATCACGGCGTGACCGCCAGCAGCGAGAGCCTTCACAATGTCACCAGAGAACTTGAGGCCACCATCAGCGATAATCTTCACGCCGACCTTGCGAGCCATCTTGCCGCATTCCACGACAGCGGAGAACTGCGGGTAACCCACACCAGCCACGATACGAGTCGTGCAGATGGAACCCGGACCGATACCCACCTTGACGATGTTCGCTCCGCACTTGGCGAGTTCTTCGACAGCTTCCGGCGTGCAAACGTTACCGGCGCAAATCGTGAGCTTCGGATATTTCTTGCGAACGGTCTTCACCATGTTGCGCACACCGATGTGGTGGCCGTGAGCCGTATCGATAATCAACAGATCGACGCCGGCTTCCACAAGGGCAGCCACGCGTTCAAGAGTATTGGCGGAAGTGCTGACAGCGGCACCCACGAGCAGTTGGCCGTTCTTGTCGAGGCTTGCGTTCGGGTTGTTTTCGCGCTTCAGAATGTCCGTCATCGTGATGAGGCCCTTCAATGCACCAGAAGCATCCACCAGCGGGAGCTTTTCGATACGCTTTTCGGCGAGGATTTCCTTCGCCTTGGAAAGGCTCACCTTCGGGCTTGCCGTCACAGGATCCTTCGTCATGATGGAGCTAATCTTCACATTCATGTCGCTTACTGTGCGGAGGTCACGGCTCGTGAGCATACCGACAACCTTACCTTTCGAAAGAATCGGGAAGCCACTTACTTTGTTACGAGCACGGAGTTCAAAAGCTGCAGAGACCGGCTGGTCTGCGTCAAGCGTCACCGGGTTCGTCACTATACCGGACTGCCAGCGCTTGACCTTGCGGACTTCTTCGGCCTGGTCTTCGATGCTCATGTTCTTGTGAATGATACCAATGCCCCCCTGCAAAGCAAGAGAAATAGCAAGCGGAGCCGTCGTCACGGTATCCATAGCGGCACTGATAATAGGAATGTTCAGCTTGATATTTGGAGCGAGCTGCGTGCTCACATCGGTCTGAGCCGGCAAAACAGAAGATTCAGCGGGAACAAGGAGGACGTCGTCAAACGTCAAAGCTTCTGGCAAAAGTTTCATAAAGTACCTCTTTTGCACATCGAATATAGTAAATTAAACAACAAAAGCGTAGGGCGAATGATGCGCAAAAACTTTTTTTTGCATATTGGAGCCCGTCATTTAACGCCGTTTTTCAACGGTCAAACTCTAAATTCTACAAACATTTTTCTTCTATAGTCTACTTCCTACTTCCGACTTTACTAAATTTGACCCACTATGTTTTCACAGCTGACTGATTCTCTAGAAAATACCCTCAAGAACCTGCGTGGGCAGGGCAAACTTACCGAAGAAAATGTGGCGGAATCGCTGCGTGAGGTGCGTCGTGCGTTCCTCGCTGCCGACGTGAACTTCAACGTGACCCGCGACTTTGTCAAGTCCGTCAAGGAAAAGTCGCTCGGCGCCGAAGTGCTCAATTCCGTGACCCCGGGTCAGCAGATTGTGAAGATTATCCACGACGAGCTTGTGTCCGTCATGGGTGGCGAAACTAAGGAAATCAACCTTTCCGCACCTTCTCCGGTGGGCATCATGATGGTTGGTCTGCAGGGTTCAGGTAAGACGACTTTCGCAGGCAAGATCGCTCTCTGGATGCGCAGCAAGAAGAAGCGTAAACCGCTCCTCGTTGCCGCTGACGTTTACCGTCCGGCCGCAATCAAGCAGTTGCAGGTGCTCGGCAAGTCCATTGGCGTTCCGGTTTATGACGAAGGCCAGGGCAATCCGGTCGAAATCATCAAGCACGGCTACCAGTACGCAAAGGACAACGGTTTTGACCTCGTGATTTACGATACGGCAGGCCGTCTGCAAATTGACGAAGAGTTGATGCAGGAACTCGAAAAGGCACGCGACGCGGTTCATCCGGACGAAATTTTGTTCGTCGCCGACGCTATGATCGGTCAGGAAGCAGTGAATGTCGCCGAGACGTTCTGGAACCGTCTGAACTTCACGGGCGTCTGCCTCTCGAAGATGGATGGCGATACCCGCGGCGGTGCAGCCCTCAGCATCAAGAAGATGACGGGCGTGCCTATATGCTTTATCGGCGTTGGCGAAAAGCTGAACGAAATCGACCTTTTCCACCCGGACCGCATGGCAAGCCGCATTCTCGGCATGGGCGACGTGGTCAGCCTCGTGGAAAAAGCACAGCAGGTCATCGACGAAAAGGACGCCAAGGACCTCAAGAAAAAGATTCTCAACAACACGTTCGACCTGAACGACTTCTTGAAGCAACTCCGCACGATCAAGAAGCTCGGCCGCATCAAGGACATTTTGAGCCTCATCCCGGGCTTAAACAAGCTCCCGCTCGACCAGATTGACGAAAAGCAGCTTGTCTATGTGGAAGCGGTGCTCAGCTCCATGACGCCGAAGGAACGCAAGAAGCCGCAGATTATCGACGGCAGCCGCAAGGCCCGTATCGCGAAGGGTTCCGGCACGGATGCCGCCCGCGTGAACGCAGTCCTCAAGCAGTACGAAAGCATGAAGGAAATGTTCAAGAAGGTCGGCGATTTCGCCAAGCGCCAGAACAACGGCGGCACGATCGGTTCGAACTACACCCCGCCTAAAGACAAGAACAAGAAAAAGAAGAGATAGGCGCAGCGCATTTCTTCACAAGAGCCGCGCATCTCGCAAACGCGGGATGCGCGCAGTCCATTCGCATTTTAGATGTCCGTTTGCAAAAGCAAGCGGACTTTTTTGATTTAGGTCTAGAAAATTTACGCCACCAGATCCATCAAGTCAAAATACATCAAGCGCATGTGCGGATCATCATCTTCGACGTTCATAAAGCGAAACCCGTTCTTCTCATAAAAGGGAACCGCCTTCAAATAAGCATCAACAATCAAGAATCGGCAGCCCGTCTTATTTTCAAAGACAAACATCGACTTGATGTAATCCAAAACTGTCGTCCCTATTTGACGGCCTTTCGCGAATTCATCAACGCCTAGCCGACATAGCTTAACCGCAGGGTAGCTTTTCAAACGCTTTTCATTCGGGAAGCCCTGCTTTTTACGAAAACGATTGAATTCGGTCTTGTCCTTGAAATCGCCCACGGCAACCTTGTCATTGGCTAGACTGCAATAGGCTAGCATTTTCCCCGTATCAGCGTCTGCACAAGCATAGCTTACAGAAAGCAAATGCTTTTGAAACTCTGACGCACGATTTCGAATGAAATCATCTAAATCAGGATCGCCGCAAGTAAAATCTTTGACAGAATAAGACGAACGAATTCTTATAAAACTAAGCTTTAATTGGCCTATATTTTTTTGAACCACGGATCAATACCTCCATTAGCTTCTTCGCGGGCACGCTGTTCAGCCATACCTCGTTCATAAGCTTCTTTCAAAAGTTCGTAGTTCCGCAAACGGCGGGCTCGAACTTCTGGAGGTTCCGGGCGACGCTCCTGCATCGCCGCAAGAAAGCGACGCGCATCTTCGCCAAAGAGAATAGGAGTTTCACGAATTGGTCTAGCCATAGCTATGTCCTTTATTTTTCATATAAGTAACGATATAACAACTATGGAGAATCACTAGACAGGTGAAACGCGGCAACACACTACTAAGGTGGTTCCTATAATATAAAATGTTCGATTTTCAAAAACAAGGGGCCGAGCCGTTGACACCCGACACTCCTACAGCCTACTTTCCACCATCTACTGTGGCGAAGTCACACCTTTGTATCATTCGCCAAGAATTTTGTTTCATTAGCAAAAATAAATTTTATCACATCTAAAATTTCTTTAATTTTTTGCAAAAATTCAAAGTTTTTGTATCACAAACTATTGACTTTTGCATTTTCAAGAGCTATATTATAATCAAGTAGAAAAACAAATTCAACTAAAAGAAACCCTCGAAACAAAAGTGAATAAAAAACTCCTAAATGTAGATACGAGAAATTATGGTTCCCCTACGCTTCGCTTCGAGGATGACAAGGTCGAAAACGACATGCAAGGGTATCAAGCGAGAGGCCACTTGTGGACTTGCATTTGATACCCGCCGAGTCATGTAATTACACAATGACTGGCTCCGAGGATGACAAGGTCGAAGATGACTGCTCCAGGATGACTAAACCAAACTCCTAAAACCTATTACCAACCCCCTAACCTCATGAAACCGATTACCGATTATCAAGATTACCGCCGATACATGCTGGATTTTTATGAAGAGAATAAAAAATCCGGTTTTACCTGGCGCGAGTTTTCGAAGAACTCCGAGTTCGCTTCGCCGTCTTACCTCAAGCTTGTCTGCGAAGGGAAAACCTCGCTGAGTCGCGTGGGACTTCCGCGGGTTGCCAAAGCCATGAAGCTTTCGGGTTTTGAACTCGCTTACTTCGAAAAAATGGTCGAATACGGGAACGCGAGTAACGATGAAAAAAAGAAAAATGCGTTCGTGGAATTGAACCGCATCGCCAAAGAGCAAAAGGCCCGCGTCATCGATGCGGACATGTTCAACTACTATGAATCCGCCATAAACTCCATCATCCGCGAACTTGCGCCACTCATGCCAGGCACTCTCCCGAACGAGATTGCCAAAAAAATCAAGCACGCATACACAGCCCAGCAAGTCCGCGATTCACTAGCCATGCTCACCAGGGCAAACTTTCTCAAGGAAACCGCAGAAAACACGTACCAGCAAACGGACAAAGCCATCACCGGCTCGACCGACGCCATTCCACTTGCGCTACGCGCCATGAACCGTGAAATGAGCGACCTTGCAAAAGAGGCAATCGACAGAATTGACGTGAAAGACCGTAACATTTCAGGCGTCACGATGGGTATCGACGCAGAAACGCTAGCCCTGATTTCCGATGAAATCAACAGCTGCCGCAAGCGCGTCATTACGCTCGCAAACGCATGCAAAAAAATCGACCGTGTCTATCGATTGAACCTGCAACTTTTTCCGCTGACAGACAACGTATAGGAGAATTTATCATGAATTTCAAAAAAACATTTTTCTCCACATCGACATTTTTGAGGATAAGTTTGCAAATTGCAGTATTCATCGCAAGTTTGTCAACAGTTGCATTTCCGCTAATCATCGGCTCTACTTTAACAGCTTGCGGAAACAACAACTCCGCAGGCACGGACGAACAGGCGAACTCCGTCACGGCGGAAATCGATGCCGCCATCGACAGCGCATCGGCCATTTGGTTCCAAGGCGAAAAAACATTTATAGTCGATTCCAAGGCAAGCTTTAATCCCCTAATCTCCACGCCCATACACGATATAATCATTGCCCCAGACTCATCAGCACAATATACAAGTTTGTTTGCAGGGATAAAGACCGAACACGGAATATTGCGACAATTGGAATTTGATTATTTTGCAGCATTCAGTTGCGAAACAGAAGAAACGTGGTTTGCCTACACAGTCCAAGTTTCAAGTTCGCTTATACAGAAAAAATTCACAATTCCCGATACCTCGGCAACATCAATCGCAAAGGATTTCGAGACCGACTGCATTCTTGAAAACGGGGATTTCATTACAGAAACAGAAGGCGTCACAGAAGGGCAACGAAGCTACAGCTGCAAACTCGTTCCGACCAAAGAAAACCTAGTCGAGAAGAACGCCATGCAATATACCGATCCAACCTGGGAAAAATACGGAAAGCAAATTATAAAAGTCTGTAGAGAGTAAGACTAGATATTAGACAAGAGACGAGAGACGAAAGACGAAAGACGAGAGACGAAAGACGAGAGACGACAAATGCGGAGGGCGAGCGTTCGCGGGGGTGCTCGCACACCCATGACCGAGCCCAGCATTTGGGATTAGAGCGAAGCGATAATCCAAAGACGAAAGACATAAGATAACATTCATAGAAAGATCTACACAATCAAAGCATGCGTCAAGACATTACGGCCAGGACGTATTGTGGAGTATACCCTTTTTCAAATTCAAACCTATCAAAAAATTGGAGGAGACCATGAAAACCATCACCAAAACAATCACGACGGCGGTTTCAATCGCGGCAACCGCGCTCACGTTCATCGCCTGCTCATCGGGCAGTTCTGTTGCGCCAGAAACATCTGTCGCCCAAACGTCAAGCGGGTCGAACGCACAAATCCGCCTAACCCCCTCAGACTCGACATATACACCACCAGTAATTGCCGTTTCCGCCGAAACCGAAGAGACTCTCGAAAGTTGGCTCAAAAGTAACCCAATTAGCAACATGATCCATGTAGATTATTATTGCGACGAAAACCCGGACTTTCCAGACAATCCCCATTGGTGTTTGCCCGGCAAAATCCAGCTAGAATCAGGAACTGTACTGAGTCTCTATAGCGGTACAGCCAACGCTATCTTATGCGCGGCCGACCAAGATACTATCTTATACTCAGTCCATTTGCACAACAACATCATTTCAAAAAAATGGAGCAATCCGTTTTTCGGCATCGACTTTTACTCCGACGCCAAAGACGAATTTAAGCGCTCATGCAAAGCAGAGAACGGCGACATCACTGAAGATACAGAACACAAAATCGCCTGCGATATAAAAATAATGCCAATTCAGTCCCCGATTGATTCCTCGAATCAATCCCCACGATACCTCTTGCCGCATCTTTCCTACAATTACGAGGACCCGAGCTGGACAAATTTTGCCACTAAAACAGTCGAAAGATGCCGGATTCGCCCGCAAATCGAGCCAATTTGGGTGCCTGAAGACGAAAAATAAAATGATAGCCCTGCCACTATTGTCAGAATAATACAATTACACAAAACGCCCTTTTTATTCAAATTTGGGCGTTTTTTCATATTTTTTTTCTTCAAAACAACAATTTTTCGCCGCCAATTCAATTACTTTATAAGTAAACAACGGATTTTTTTTCATTGCCGTCCTTTACACACAAAAGCAAGTTTGCTATATTTGGCATCAAAAGAACTAAAACCCCGAAAATTCGGGAAAACCCCATAAAGAGGTATAAAATGGCAACTGTTATCCGTCTCGCCCGTTTCGGCAAGCGTCACAACCCGATCTACCGCATCGTCGTCATCGACAACCGCAAGGCTCGCGACGATAGCTTTATCGAACAGGTCGGTTTCTTCAACCCGAACCTCAAGCAGCCGGAAATCCGCTTCGAACAGGAAAAGGTCCTCAAGTGGCTCTCCGTCGGTGCACAGCCGTCCGACACCGTCAAGTCTCTTCTCAAGAAGACTGGCGTTTCTGACTTGTTCCACGAACTCAAGGCCAAGCGCTCCATCGAAGGCAAGGCTCCGGTCGCCCGCGAAAACAAGTCCAAGCAGCGCAAGTTGAGCCCGAAGGCTCAGGCTCGTCTCGAAGCCGAAAAGGCAGCCAAGGCCGCTGCTGAAGCTCCGGCAGAAGAAGCCCAGGCTTAATCTCGCCTTTAACGAAGAGTCTCGTGCGTGCGCACGGGACTTTTTTCTTTAGCAAATCACAAACACCCATCTCTAATCTCTCGTCTTTGCACTTCGTGCTAAATGCTAGGCTCAATCATGTCAAAAACAAGTTTTTGCCGCGATATTCGCCTTACGCATTTATCGTCTAAATATGCCTGATTCTCAAGAATACATCACCGTTTGCCAGCTCATGCGTGCGCATGGTGTCAAAGGCTACATCAAGGCAATGCCCCTGACCCATGATTTGAACCGCTGCAAGAGCCTTAAAGACGTGCGTGTTCAAAAGAGAAATGGCGAAATCGTGGAACTCACCATCGAAGACGCTAAAGTCGCCAAAGACATTTGGCACTTGAAATTCAAGGGTTTTGACACACCGGAAGCAGTAGCAGTCCTCGTCAACGGAGACGTCATGATTCCAGAATCTGAACGTCTCCCGCTCCCCGAAGGCGAATACTATCTTGACGATTTGGAAGGTTTCCGTGTCCACACCGAAGACGGCCGCGACGTCGGAGAAGTCATCGAAGTACAAGAACTGATGACTGTCGATGCCTTCCTCATCAAGTTCGACCTTGCAGCGCAATCCGAATTCAGCAGCAAATCAGTCCTCGCCCCTTGGATTGACGATTGCGTCAAGGAAATCAACGACGAAGAAAAGTTCATTGTTTGTGATAGCGACTATTTAAAATCCGTTTGCCCGGAGGAACGATGAAGATCGACTGCATTACCATCTTCCCCGAAATGTTCGCACCGATGAAAACGTCAATCATGGGACGCGCGCAGGCAAAAGGCTTGTTTGAGTTCAACACAGTCTATCTGCGGGATTTCGCCATCAACGCCTACGGGCAGGTGGACGACGTTCCGTACGGAGGCGAACCGGGCATGGTACTCCGTCCCGAACCGCTTGCGAAGGCCATTCGCAGCACGGGAGTCAAGGAAGATGGCGGAAAAGTCATCTATCTCACGGCAGATGGCGTCCCCTTCACCCACAAGATAGCGAAGGAACTCTCGCAAGAAAACCACCTTGTACTAGTCTGCGGACACTACAAGGGAATCGATGACCGCATCCGCCAGACCGAGGTCGACATGGAAATTTCCATCGGGGACTTTGTCGTGAGCGGAGGCGAACTTCCGGCGATGCTCGTCACGGACGCCGTAGTGCGGCTGTTGGATGGCGCACTCGGCCATAAGGAATCCGGCGAAACCGACTCCTTCGCGCAAGGAGTATTGGGTTGGCCCGTCTATACCCGACCCGAGGAATTCGAAGGAAAAAAGGTACCCGAGGTGCTTCTTTCCGGTCATCACAAGAACATTTCAGAGTGGAGACGCCAAGAATCGTTAAAAAGAACGAAAGAAAGACGTCCCGACATCTTTAAAAATCTTGAAATAAATACTACATTTGGCGACAAATAATAACGAGGTACACATTATGT
Source organism: Fibrobacter succinogenes (assembly GCA_902762795.1). GTDB lineage: Bacteria > Fibrobacterota > Fibrobacteria > Fibrobacterales > Fibrobacteraceae > Fibrobacter > Fibrobacter succinogenes_E. The sequence goes on from CACWPM010000046.1 coordinate 9,031, forward strand.
CCCTGAACATTGAAGCAATCCAGAATGAAAATTTGAAGACCGACCTTCCGGCATTCCGCGCTGGCGATACCGTTACCGTTAACGTCAAGGTTATCGAAGGTACCAAGGAACGTATCCAGCCGTTCAAGGGCGTCGTTATTCAGCAGAAGAACTCCGGTATCGGCAAGTCCATCACGGTCCGCAAGATGTCTGGTTCCGTAGCTGTCGAACGTATTTTCCCGGTCAACTCTCCGCGCATCGACTCCATCGTTGTCGAACGCTCCGGTAAGGTCCACCAGGCTCGCATTTACTACATGCGCGACCTCCGCGGTAAGGCTGCACGTATCGAAGAACGTCAGGCTTAATCAGCCGGACTTCGAAGGCGGTTATTTCCCGATGGTTACGGGGAATTCGCAAAAAAGACTCATCCCGCCCACGCAACTGCGCGTGAAGGCGGGTTTTGTTGTATCCAATCCGCAGGACGAAGACAAGAAAATCATTCTTTTGAACGAAGGTGAGCTTGTCGCACTGGATCCCAAAGCAAACAACAAGATTGCTTTCAGGATTCGCCCCGGCAATCTAGTTGGCGTAGGCGCCCTTCTCGAACGCGAACCTATACGTTATATATTCCAGGCGGCAGTCGATTCCACAATTACAGTCATCAACGACGAATGCATGGAATCCGAGCTCAAGAGCCTTCCTGTATGGCTTTTGGCGGCCATCAAGGCTATTTCTGCAAAAACACGCAAAATCAACGAATCGATCCACGCCGCCAAGACGGACAATCCGCTTGCTAGCCTAGCCTCGTTCTGCAAATTCTACAGTCCGAAAGAGCTTTTGCAAAAGCAAATGCTGTTGCAAGAATTTGCATGGCTCACAAAAACACCTCTCCCGACGGCAAACGAAGCGCTCAAAGCGCTAATCCGCCGCAAGATGGTCATTCCTCAAGGCGATGGAGCAACCCTTACCATCCCTGACAAACAGCTTCTCGAAATTTTTTCAGACTACCTCAAAGCGCAAAAAAACGACACGCCCTGGTACCCGTTCAAACTAACAATCCTGCAAAAAAGATATCTCGTCTGGCTATCGACACTAGAACCCGACACAACCAAAGATGGCTCCGCATGGATTAATTTATTTAAAGAGCACCATCTGGAAATAACCGTTTCAGACTGGCTCCAGATGCAACAATTCGAATGGTTCTACGAAAAAGAGAATCTTCTGTTCACGCTAAACACAAATAAAATAAATTATTATCTAACGGCACTTCGGTACGAATCAAACATCAAGGGGACGGTCAAATGAATCTCGAAGAAGGCAAGATTCTTTGTTTGCAAGGCGACCACAGCCAATCCTTTTACATTGTCAAAAAAGGATTACTTTCAGCGACCTCCAAGGACGAGCAAAACGGAATTCAAATTCAAAATTTCGGTCCCGGATCCACGTTTGGCGAGCTCTGTCTTATTGCGGGCGAACCTATGGAATACACGGTCCGCGCCGAACAAGAAAGCGAAATTGAAATCATTCCGCAATCCGTTTTGCAAGACACTATGGCCCGACAGCCCATCTGGCTCAAGTCCATTCTTGCATTTCTCGCGCAACGCAACAGCATCGCCCAAGAGAACAAGCGCAAAAGCGACCTTATCACGACTTTTCCGTCACTACTCTTCATTCTATCGAAATTTCAGAACAAACAAATTTATTTAAAAGAAATTCAGCGTGAATTAAAAAATTTTTCCGAACTTTCGACACTAGGCATATACAAACTATTGATTATTTTACAGGATTTCAAGTTAGTCCGTTTACTGTCGGAATCCGTCACCGTTGAAAACAAAACTCTTCTCAAACTTCTATACGAGACGCTCCGCCACCGAGCCATTTACAAGAGCACATCTCCAAACATTCTTTCGCTCACCGACCAAGCAATCCTTACATCTTTCGTCAAAGCCGCTTGCGATAAAGGCAAACTACAACCAGATGGACTTATCGCAATCAATACAGAAGAACTCATCGAACAAACAAAAAAATCCATGCACGGGATGAGTCTTACCTTGCGTAGCCTTGAAACGCTCCTCCAAAAGCGTTTGCTTCTTGTTTCACCGCAAACCACCGTCAAGATCAGCGAACTCCCTGGACTCGAACTCATCCCTAAAATTTCCGCCGACTTCGACAGACTTTTAAACCTCCTCGAGCTCAACCGAATCTATCCACTGTTGGACAAGAAGTTGATTTCGGGTCTGTAAGCGTTTTTTTTGCCGCGATATTCGCCTTATGCATTTATCGTCTCTCGTCTAAATTTCTATTTTTCCATTGAACAAATCATTCACCCCCAAAAAGGTTCAATATGAAACTTTCTGCACTTCTCGTGACTCTTTCCTCCATTGCCGCTTTTGCCCAAGACGCAGCCCAGCCAGAACAGCCGGGCGCTCTGGCCAGCTTCCTCCCGCTCATCCTCCTCTTTGTGGTGATGTGGCTTTTCTTCATCCGCCCGAAGCAGAAGGAAATGAAGCAAATGGACGAAATGCGTAAGCAGCTCAAGAAGGGCGACAAGGTCATGACCGCAGCAGGCATCATCGGCACCATCGCCAGCATGGAAGAAAACATCATCACGCTGCGCACCGGCACATCCACCATCGAATTCGAAAAAGCAGCTATTCTCCGCGTCATCAACAACGACATGTCCGCTAAGGTCGAAGAAAAGAAGTAATCATGGCCATTCTCCCCATCAAGATTTACGGTGATCCGGTGCTTCGCAAGAAATGCGAACCCATTACCGAAATTACGCCGGAACTTCGCCAACTGGCCAGAGACATGCTCGAAACCATGTATGACGCTCCAGGCTGTGGACTTGCCGCTCCGCAAATCGGCAAGAACATCAGACTCGTAGTCATCGACACAGCCATCCCTGACGAAGAAGAACCGCGTCCGCACATCATGTTCAACCCCGAATGGGAGGCAGAGCCGGACGCGAAACCCACCGATTACGAAGAAGGCTGTCTATCGCTCCCGGATATTTTCTGCAACGTAGTCCGCCCGGATAAAGTTGTAGTGCGCTTCTTCGACATCAACGGTGAAGCCCAGGAAATCCATAACTGCGAAGGGCTGTTTGCTCGCTGCATCCAGCACGAGTGCGACCACCTGAATGGCGACCTCTTTGTCGACAAAATTTCGACATCGGACCGCACACTCAACCAGTCCAAGCTCCGCAAGATGGCCAAAGAAACCCAGGCTAAGCTCAAAAAGAAATAAGGTCAATGGGCCTGCTCAGGATATCTTCTGCACTTTTTTTCGTCTTATCGACGATACTTGTTTTTTCGGCCCCGTCATATGTGGTCGACGAGGAGGGGTATGCCCCTATCGAAGCAGGCAGCGTATCTGAGCAGACCATAGTTCCTCAAAAAATTGCAACGGAACTCAATAGACCGATTCAAGTGGGCGTATTTGTTGGCGTACCGAACATTTTCATTCGTCAAAAGAACGAAGAGATGCACATTACGGCATCGCGCGGAAAACTGAAAATCAAAGTAAAAGGCAAGCGCCAACAGACCGCAGACCGCCGCGTATTCAAAGCTAACGGAGAATGTATCGGCATCGCATCCGACAAGGCCTCCCTCCACAAAGCCTGCTATGAAGGTGAATTTATCATCACTGCGAACGGGAACAAGTTAAACGCCATCAACATTATCGATATCGAAGAATATCTTCGCGGAGTCGTCCCCTACGAAATTGGCAGGCTCGATGAAACGAAATTCGAAGCGCTCAAGGCTCAAGCGGTCGCCGCACGCACTTATGCCTACAAACATTTCGGAAGCCGCAAAGCGCAAGGCTTTGACGTCTACGCCGACACGCGCGACCAAGTCTACAAAGGTATCCATAGCGTAACCGACATTACAGACAAAGCAGTCCGCGAAACCCAAGGCATCGTGATGACTTACAATGGAGAATTCATCACAGCCTACTATCACTCCACTTGCGGCGGAGAAACCGAAGGTGTAATCACATGGGGACGCCCGGACCACCCTTATCTCAAGAACAAGCCCGACCTCCGCCCCGATGGAACACCTTGGTGCCGCGAATCCAACTACACAGAATGGATCCGCGAATTTACCGAAGACGAGCTTATCGATTTATTCCAGACAAACGCTAAAGAAGCCAAAGCGAGCGTTCCCAGTTTTTCTAGTATCAAGTCGATGCATATCCTAGACACGCTCAAGAGTGGCCGCATCCACACGCTCGAAATCGTCACAAACAACGGCCCGTTTATCGCGAAAGCAGACAAAATCCGCTGGCTGTTCAAGCGCGGCGGCACAATCCTCCCCTCCAGTTTTTTCCGCATCCATCGCAACGGCGACAAATGGCTTCTCAAAGGTAAAGGTTTCGGCCACGGAGTTGGAATGTGCCAAATGGGAGCTCGAGCCCGTGCACAAGCCGGCCAAAGTTACATACAAATTTTAACGCACTATTATACCGGCATCACGCTGGAAAAACTCACAAGATGATAGTCGTTTTAAGCCAAGGCTGTGCCGCAAACTTCGGCGACGGTGAAAAAATTGCACGCGTCCTTTCGCAAAAGTTCGAAGTCTCATTCGAGTTTCCGGAGCCACACAAAGCGACAAGCGCCGCAAATTCAGCATCCAAGACGCCCGCAAATTTCGAACAAATAAATTCCGCACGCACCACAAATGCCGAGCATTCCGCAAATGATGCGAATCTTGAAAAATCCTCGCTTCCTGCGGAACATCTCTCAGAAATGCCCGAAGCATTCTTCCTCAACGTTTGCACGGTCAAAGGCAATGCGGGAGCCATGAAGCTCTTGCGCAAAGCATCAAGCACATACCCTGGCGTTCCTATATACATCACGGGCTGCGCCCCCAAGGACTTCCGCGAAGAAGCTATTCGAGCGGTCCCCCAAGTGCAATTTACAACGCTTGCAGAACTTGAAAAAGACCCGCTATCTATTTTTGATTTGGGCAATGCGACACAAGACCGCACTCGCAAAAGCAACAAGAACAGTACTCGCAACGAGTCCCGCATTCGCCCCACAAACGTCCTTCGCGAATCGCCATTCATCGGCATCGTGAACATCGAAGAGGGCTGTCTAGACGCCTGCGCTTTTTGCAGCACGCATCTCGTCAAAGGCAGACTCCACAGCTTTGCGCCGAATGCCATCGTCGATCAAGTCCAGGCTCTCGTCGATGATGGCTGTCTCGAAATCCAGCTTAGCGGCCAGGACTGCGCCTGCTACGGCTTTGACATCGGCACAAACCTCGCCGAACTCACGCAAAGAATCTTGACACACGTGAACGGCAATTACCGCATCCGCCTCGGCATGGGCAATCCGCGCCATGTTCTCGCCTATCAAGAAGCACTCCTCGATTGCTTTACGGACAACCGCATTTACAAGTTCATCCATATTCCCGTCCAAAGCGGCAGTGAAAACGTGCTCAAGGCGATGAACCGCCGCCATACCGCACGCGACTATTCCACCCTTGCAAACGAGTTCAACAAGCGTTTCAGCAAGTTCACGCTCAGCACAGATTTAATCGTAGGCTATCCCGGCGAAACAGCAGCAGACTTCAACGAAACGCTAGAACTCCTGAAAGAAACGCGCCCAACCGTGTGCAACATCACGCGATTCGTTGCGCGTCCGAACACTGTAGCCGCACGTCTCGAAGCAAGTGCTGCTGCCGTACCCGACATCGTCAAGCACGAGCGCTCCGCCATACTCGCCGAAGCGTTCCAACAAATTGCACTCGAAAACAACAGCAAATGGATTAACGAAGAATGTACCGTTGTCACCGAGAAACCCGGTTACCGCAACGGAACAACAATTGCTCGCAACGCCGCCTACCGTCCAGTTGCGCTCCAGGGAACATTCGTTGCAGGCAAAACGCTTCGCGTCCGCATCACAGATGCCGAGTCCTTCGCACTGATTGCAGAGCGGTTATAAAACAATAAACTAAGCGCAACCGGCTCAACAACCGCCAACCAGGCACGGTCCTATTAAGCTAGACATTCTAAAAAAATCCATCGCTTAAGCCGATGATTCATCCATTATATTTGTTGCACAAAAATACCCCGTGACGTATTCGCCACGGGGCATCAAAGAATTCCTCTATAAAATTTTACTTTGTATTTGTCGTTCTGCGATAGCCAAATCTATACGTCTTCGTAGAACGTTCAAACGGCATCGGCTTCGGAGTTGGGCTCTTACCCTCACTTGCATAGCAACTGATATTGGCTTCCTTCACAATAGTCACCTGATAAACATACGGACCCGTTGCAATGAGACGCCCCTTATCCGTTACCGGATACATCTTGATAGTCGCATACAAGGCACCCGTCGGACCGAACATCTGCATATCGTCGCAGCCAGCCGTTGGAACAGGAGTCAACGCCTGCGAAGAACGGACACCCATCAAGGCATTTTCCAATTCATTCTTAGTCACAGTCTTGTTGTACTGGTTCACAAAATGGCCCAAATGGTCAAAAACTCGGATGTTCACGCGGAACGGCTGCGTTGTCGAGATGGACACGCTCATGCAAGATTCGTTACTCTTTCCGCCCCCGGCAACAGAACCGTCGTTGTAGCAAAGGGTCTTATTTTCTGTCGGGCTTGTAACACCAGCACCATAAACGACAGTACCCGGAGGAACTTCACCATTAGCACCGGACTTCATGAGATCCTTAGCAATAGCAGAAGTATCTGCCCACGTAATCGGGTCAATGCCACTCACGGCCGGGATAGGAGTCAACACGAGATCAGCAGTCATATCGGTAGGAAGAGTTCCACTGCCTGCAATATCGGTCAATTTTTGAGCAGCTTCCGAAAAGTCCGGACGTTCATAAGCAGAGTCCGCAAGAGCAATACGCGTTTCTACACTGGACGTATAAGTGACCTTGCCCCACTTTTCGCGTTCGTCAAAGCCTTCCACATGCATGCCATTTTTCGAGGCTACGAAGAAGTTCACCTTTCCAGCCCATTCCATCAATTGCGTCCATTCAGAAGAGCTATAGTGCCCTTCATTTCCATCATCGTAAAGTCCCTGGCTCCAGGGCACGTTAAAGGCAAGGACGTCGCCACCCAAAAGACCGCCTTCAATTTCAACACCCTTACTGTCTTTCAACTTACCATCTAACTGGTACCTTTGTCCCATGGCTCCCGCATTTTCAGGACCAGTAAGCGAGGAAATATAATAACCATAGATCAATGTAGTGTCGCGACCATCAATAGTTTTTGACTTACGAAGAACAATCAACGAAGGCACGGCCGGATTTCTCATAGCAGCAACACTAGAATCCGCCAACGCGACGTTCATATAAATGCTAGTCTCAATCGTTCCGTCTTCTTTCACCTTCACCACAGCATCGCTGATCGAGGGTTGGCCATAACGAGACGGAGCAAGTTCAGCAAGAGAAGTACGGATGTAAATATTGGATCCGTCAGACTGGCGGTCTGCATAGAAGAAGTGCAAATGGTGCCAAGTATCATCAGCCCAACCATCTACATCATTAGCATTGGTGCAGTTGGTATAAGTTGCAAGAGGTTCATTGGCATGGCAACCATGATTATTCTTAGCCAAGACGGAAATATCGACCTTGCCCGGAGCAGACAAATGAGTTCCACCCAAGTCCACGACAAGCACGCCGTCCACGAAAATCCACATATCGTCGTCACCGGCAAATTCAAACACTTCCGGCATCGGAACTTGGTTTGCGACCTTGTACTTGAAGCTTGCATAACCCATCATGGTAAAGGCATAATTGCGAAGATGCTGCATACCCAATTTTCCCTTCTCCGGATGCAAGGCATCATACTTCACAGCAGCCTGAAAAGCCGCGCTATGACCGGAATTATAAGAATTCGTGGCACGCGGTCCGCCTTCATCTAGCCATTGCTTGCAAAGGTCATAGGTATTTTGTCCCAGATAATCCGCCTGGTTATTAGCATACTGGTAATTGTAAGGTGGGCAGAAAATAGAGAGCGTCTGCGGTTCATACTGATCGCAAACATCCGTCTGACAAGGCTTGTTCATCACCCATTCTCTTGTCGTGGGATTAATACTGTCAAGCGGAGAGTAACCACCATTGTTATAGTTATAGTTGTAAATGTAGTACTTGGAGTTTGCATCTTTCGGGATGACCATCGGAGCTTCGGTACGCTTGTTCTGGCCCGGCACATCGGAGAACCACTGGTCAAAGAACTGGTTATCACAACGTTCATTTAACTTCGTAATGATAACGCCATCATACATGTCGAGTTTGCCGTCATCCCCCATCTTTGTGAAAAGCAAGTAAGGGGAAACCATGCCTGGCGTGTAAATAACATCGTTAGACCAGTTCATACTCCCCTGGGGACATTTGTAACCACTAACATCGGCACGAGAGTTTTTATAACCACGTAATGTAACCTCTTTACCAGTAAGCGCATCCCTCATTTTCTGGGTGCATTCGCCATATTCCAACACAGAATCGGACTTGGAAGTTCCCTGCAAATAAGGAGGAAGGTACGGGTTTACTTCCATCGGAAGACCATCGACACCAATTCGCGCACCAACAAGGCCCGGCTGGAAAGTATTCATGTTGCCGCAAGTATTGTGGTAAGGTGCCGATGCATACCATATGTCACCATAACCATAGATATTCATTGGAGTACCAATAGCGGTCTTATAAGCATAAATATCATTAAGATGTTTGACGGATTCTTCCGAGAAGTTTTCAAAGTCGGGATGATCAGGCTGGAAATCGCGAATGATAATATCCAGCGTACGGACATCCTGGGTCGTCTGGGCGAAGCCAATAACAGAACAACCGAACAGAGCACCAAGGGTAATCCATCTATTTAATTTCATAATATTCCAATCTCCACCTATTAATAGGTTACAACAATTCCACCTAAATATAAACCAATTAAATTCAAATGAGGTCAAGCAATATTGCAAAATATATGTAAAAACAGAATATTTTTAGATTTTACGTCCAATAGCATGTATTATATAAGCAAATCACGTAATTTTTTGTCGTTTTTTTGCAAGGATTATCTATTTTTTCGCGCGTGAATTGGTCTATTGTATTTTTCATTTTCATGATGTTCTTGCTGTTGCGCATTTTGCGCCTGAAAATTCGCGCCAACAGCTCCCGTTCAGAAGCGTTCAAGCGGCTCCCGCACAAAGATCAGCTTGCGGTCCTCAAGGAATGCCTGCTTAACAACCCATCCGAAGCAAATCTCAGGAATTTAGCGGAATTTGCCGGACGAGCCAGTTTAAAAATCGACATCGACAGCTATCGGCCGTTCCTCAAGTCGCAGTTGGAAATTTTCAAAGGCAAGAACGCCATTGCCGAAGACAACGATCTTTACATGAAAGAATGCGAATGGATGGACAAAATCATACCGCTCGAATTCGAGGAAGCAAAGCAGTTCAAAAGTGAAAACGAAACTCAAAAGTACGTTGAGCGATCACTTGAAGGGATTGCCCGCCTGTATTCCGATAAAGCCATTCTAAGCGCATTGTCGGAACTTGCGCAGGACTACCCTCATGCAAGCAAGCTTGCCGAAAGCTACAAGCATCTCATGCAAGCCCGCGACGAAAGCGGCGCCGACGACAAATCCCTCGAAGCCCTCCGCAAGCAAAAAGAAGCTTGGGAAAACGACTTGCTGAACGTGAGGTTAGGTTAGTAGGCAGTAGGAAGTAGGAAGCTGGATGCTGGAAGTAAACGGAACCTACATTATCGTCATATGTTCCATCAACCCAACCTCAGTAACTTAGCAACTGCAATTCTCTAAACTCTAAGTTCTACTTCTCCAGAAAATCCAAGGCCTCACCAGCAAGCTCCACGCAACGGTTGCACGGGATAATCTTGTTCGGGCGGATTTCCTGACACTTGGTGCAATTCTGTGCGCCGCGCTTAAAGAATTCCTCGATGGCTTCGGCATGGTCCGGCTGCATCATCTTTGCCGCATAGAGCGCGCCACACAAGCCGTCCGGAGCTTTGCCACCGCCAAAAGCACGGAACATTTCGGCAGCCTTTGCCGCCTCTTCCTCGGACTTGCCCGTGGCGCGAGCATAGCCATAAGCCACCGCCATGGCACAATTGCCGCGCTTATCCGCATGGAACTTCTTTGAAATTTCAGCAATCGACATAAATGCTCCTTTGCTAAAGACTCTGTAAATTTACATTCCTGACAGACGCTAAAAATCGAAATTTCGAAATTTGGGCATTTTTTACGTAAAAAGCAGCCTTTTTTTTGAGTTTCTTACGTAAATTTCAGCACAAATTAATCAAAATTTTCAATAATTCGGGATTCCCTTCTAAAAATCAGCTCAAAAATCAAGCCCCAAAGCCAATTTTCACAATAAAACAATCGCCAAGAAGCAAAAAAATTTACAAAAATGCTGTTTTCGCCGGTTTGTATTACATACAACATTAAAATTTTACGTAAAAGTAACCGCAAAATCGAAAATTTTTACGTAAATTTCGCCATTTTTTCAAAATTCGCCTTTGAAGCATTATATATTCAAGGCATGGCAAACGAAAACAACGACATCAAGAATCTCGACCTCGACCAGCTCATCGGCAACATGAGCTCCATCAACAGCGAAGACTACTGGTTCACCAAAGTCAGTAAAATCGAGGAACACGACGAAAAAGCCGAACCCAAGCAAGGCGAACAGGGTTAGAACGAAAACGCCAAAACGGCGCCGTAGCGCCCATCCAGTGGATTTAGCAAGGGAGCAATTCCAACGTGCATGGACTTGCTCGATTTTTTAGAATCTTGCCATTTCCCCAAAGAATGTCCAAAGTATAACATCGGAAACAAACTCGTCTTTGCGATATTCTTCCAGGTTGTACTCTTACATTTTCTGATAATACGCAGCAGAATCCATTGGCGCAACCTCAGACGGTTCATTAGCCAAGCAAGGCATCATCAACAACGCAATACACAACAAAATAATTTTCATGCGAAATAATATAAAAAAAGAACCCCTCGCAAACACGAGAGTTCCTATAAGCAAAGTTCCGACAATAAAGTAGGGACTTTAAAATTTTGTTAGTCAACAAAATCCTAGTAATGGTTCAGTTGCGAGCGAGACCAGGAACGAAGCCCGAAGCCAAATAACAAAAAACTCCGCAAACTATGTTGCAGAGTCTTTAAAATCGAAATTTGTGCAAGCACAAAATTCTAGGCTCGGAAATGCGAACGCAAGCGTTCGCGCTTCACTCGCCTTACGAATTTTTTCAGTTGCGAGCGAGACAAAAAAGAACTCCCGCAAACGGGAGTTCCTATAAAATCCAATTTTTTCTTAGAGGCGAGTGAGACAAGGTCCTAATCTCAATCTTGTAACGGAAACAAGTTTCCGACAAGATTGGATTACGACATCCTTCGACGAACAATGGGCTACGCCCATTTCCCGCACTGAAGTGCGGAGTCTCAGTAGCGCGAGCAGAAAAAGACCCTGCAAAAACTTGCAGGGTTTTAAAGTCAGGATTTTTTTGCGCAAGCGCAAAATTCTAGGCTCGGAAATGCGAACGCAAGCGTTCGCGCTTCACTCGCCTTACGAATTTTTTCAGTTGCGAGCGAGACCAGGAACGAAGCCCGAAGCCGTACAAAGCGTACGGCGAGCGGGTTCGTGACGCCGTATCGCGAAGCAAATGGAAAAATTACTTATCCGTGAGGACGGCGACGCCCGGGAGGACTTTACCTTCCAGGAGTTCCAAAGATGCGCCACCACCCGTAGAAGTGTGGGTCACCTTCTTGTCGGCACCGTACTTCTTGGCAGCCGTAGCGGTATCGCCACCACCGATCACGGTGATTGCGCCAGCAGCGGTAGCTTCGACGCCAGCAGCGGTAGCTTCGACGATAGCGTCAGCCATAGCCTTGGTTGCCTTTTCGAAGGCTTCGAATTCAAACACGCCTGCAGGACCGTTCCAGACGATGGTCTTTGCGGACTTGATAGCGTTCACGAAGAGCTTGGTGGACTCGGCACCCACATCGAGGCCCATCCAGCCAGCCGGAATGCCTTCGGCGTCAGAGACAGCCTTCGTGGCAGCGTCGGCAGCGAACTTGTCGGCAGCGATGTAGTCAACCGGGAGGATAATTTCCTTGCCGGCAGCCTTGGCCTTGGCCATCAGATCCGGAACGAGCTTGGCGCCTTCTTCGTCAAACAGAGAAGAGCCGATTTCGATGTTGTTGAGAACCTTCTTGAAGGTGAAAGCCATGCCACCGCCGATGATGATCTTGTCGGCCTTGTCAAGGAGGTTGTTGATGAGCTGGATCTTGTCAGCGACCTTTGCACCGCCGAGGATGGCGAGGAACGGACGCGGAGGATTGTTGAGCACCTGGTCGAATGCC
>CACWPM010000047.1 GCA_902762795.1 Fibrobacter succinogenes
GGTGCATTATTCCGGCGGTTCGAGCCTCTCGAAAGATGTGGCCAAGTGGCTCGAGAAAAACGGCGTGAAGACGAAATAATGTATATTCCTTGATATGCCGATTTCCGCCAAAATCCGTATGCCGCTTGATATCGCGATGACAATCGCGACGCTCGTGTTGATGGGCGGCAATTACTTCTTTGAATCGACTGCCGTTCACGAAATTCTGGGCGTGGTGTTGCTCGCTTTGTGGGCGGTGCACATCACGCTGAACCGGCGATTTTTTCTTTCGTTGTTCAAAGGCCGCTACAACGCATTCCGCATCTTGCAGGCGGTCGTGAATTGCGGGATCCTTTTGTGCGCAATTTTCCTGATGGTGAGTGGCATCATGCTTTCGAACCACATGTTCGCTTGGCTCGGAATTGAATCGGGCGCAAGCTTCGCCCGCACGGCGCACCTGCTTGCTAGCCATTGGTATTACGTGTTCATGTCGCTCCACATCGGGCTGCATGTAAGCCTGATTGCAAACCGCTTGGGACTTACTGGCGCTTTCAAGTCAAAGGCGGCACTTGTCGCAACTCGCGTGGTTGCAATTCTTGTGGCAGGTTACGGAATTTACGCCTTTGTGATTCGCGGGCTTTGGAAATACATGTTCCTGCAGCAGCCGTTTTTCTTCTTTGACGCGGAACGCGGCTACGCTCTCTTTTTCGCGGACTACATCGCCATCGTCGTGCTGTTCGCCGTCGCGGTGCATTATGTGGCGAAACTTATGAAGGCGTAGATTCTATATTAAAAAATAGAGGTTGAAAATGAAAGAGATCCTTTTAAATAGAATGTATGTCGGAAAATTTCTTGAAAAAAACATTGGACATGAAATTATCAACTTGATAAAGGATGACAATGGTCGCAATTATATTTATATAAACCCGTATGGAAGTTTGGAAAAAAAACACAAAAATATAGAGACTATTCTTTTGGTACGGGGAATAAATGAAAACACAGTTGAGGTTATTGCAAAAGCAACAGGTCTTGTTCCTGTATTAGATAATTCTATAGACCGGAATTTTGCAAGGAAGAATCAAAAAAATTATATTAAAGAAAATAAGGTGAAATACTCTGGTGTTTTACTGGACAAAATTTATTATCAAAATGAAGGGACAAATGAGGATTATACGGTCTATATAAGTTTTAAGGCTGATTGTGTGTTTTTTCCAAAAAAAAAGATATATTTGACAACTGATAAAACAAATAACATTAGCGAAAAAACAGTTGTATTGAATAAAATTAATTTCCCTAAAATGGCTCTTCATTGGACTTATCCTGAGAATTGTGATGCCTATAATAAATTAAAGAAATTGATAAACGAAAAAAACAATTGGGAAAAAGAAAATAATACGAAAAAAATTTCTGAGATTAAGAAAGAGAATGGAAATATCGATTTTAATTTCTTGAATCTAATACGAAAAGAATACGATGAATTGTGTTTTTCTAATATGTTTCATTATTTTTTGTTGAATTATAAATTTTTGTATAAAAAATTTTTAAAAAACGTACTGAACTTAACAGCATGCGGGAATTATTCGATTGAACGTGAAACAAAACATATTGATATTCTCATACAGGATGAGAAAAATATTATTGTTATCGAAAATAAAATCAAGTCAGGTATAAATGGATCACGTCATGACATTTATGGGAAAAAAGTCCAAAGTCAACTTTCAATTTATCACAATTATGCAACCAAAATTGCACGGCATAGGAAAAAAAGTTTTTTTATTTTTGCTCCAGATTACAATAGAATTGATTTGAAAAATTATAAAAATTCAAAAGATTATAAGGTTATAAATTATTCTAAATTATACAATTTTTTTTGTCAACAGAATGTTGCCAATAAATATTATAAGGAATTTCTATCTGCATTAAAAATGCATGCAAAAGAAATTGATAATTCAAATTTCGAGATAATGATGAATAGGTTTATTGAAACAATCAAGTTGGTTGAATAAAAAACTAACTCCGATAAAATGGAAATCTTAGACGGCAAAGACTATCTTGAAGAGATTAAAGAACTGATTTACGAATATTCGAATTCATTAAATCGTGATTTTTCTTTTCAATCTCTAGAAGAAGGATTTAAGAAAAAAAATATTCAGGTTCAGAAGGGCGATGCCTTGCTCTGTTGATGAATGGCAAGGTGGTCGGGTGTGTAGTTTACCACAAACTTTCTTATACCCGCTGTGAAATGAAGCGCCTGTATGTGAAGCCGGAAGCAAGAGGCGTGAAGGCTGGAGAGTTGCTTGTAGAAAAAATTATTTCTGTTGCAAGAGAAAACGGCTTTGCCGAAATGGTGCTGGATACAATACGCCCTCTAAAGGCGGCGATTCATTTATACAAAAAATTCGGATTCGTAGAATGCGAGGCGTACTACAACAATCCGATGCCAGATGTAATATACATGAAAAAGAAATTACTTTGCGGCTAAAGTCTCGTTCATGCTGCCGCTGCGGAAGCCCTGCAGGTCTAGCGAGATGTAGGTAAATCCGATTTTCTTGAAGGCAGCGAGAATCTGGTCGCGCTTTTCTAGAACCTTGTTGAAATCTTCGGGCAACACCTCGATGCGCGCGAGGTTGCCATGCAGGCGCACGCGGAACTGCTTGAAGCCCAGTTCAAAAAACAGTTGTTCCGCATTGGAGACCATGGAAAGTTTTTCCCTAGAAATGGGTTCTCCGTAAGGGATGCGGCTTGCGAGGCAGGCGAAGGAAGGCTTGTCCCACGTGGGTAAATCCAGTTGGCGCGAAAGTTCGCGGATGTCCGCTTTTGTGAGTCCGCATTCCAGGAGGGGGCTCCTGATGCCTAGTTCCTGGAGGGCGCGCATTCCCGGGCGGTAATCGTGAATGTCGTCGGCATTGCTGCCTTCGCAGACGGTTGAAAATCCTGCGGCCTTTGCGCGTTCTGTAATTTTCGAAAACAGGTTGCACTTGCAGAAATAGCAACGTTCCCTGGAGTTTTCGACAAAGCCTTCTACCTGCATTTCGTCAACTTCTATCAGTTGCTGCGGGATTCCGTGCAACTTGCAGAACTCTCGGGAAAATGCGATTTCGCGCTCGGGGACCATTCCCGCCTGGACTGTGTAGGCGACCATGTTGTCGCCCAGCGTGTCGTGGGCGACTTTTGCTAGGAATGTGGAATCTACGCCGGCAGAAAATGCGATGGCGACGCGGTTCATTTCGCGTAAGAGGTTTTTCAGTTTTTCAAACTTTTGGCTCAAGCTTTCCATGTAAAGTAAAATACAAAATTGCGGCTTGACAATTCACTTTTAGTGCAGTTTCTTCTCGACCGCTTTCTGGATTTCGCGAATGGGAACGCCAGCCTTGTCGGCACATGCTTTCAGGTCGTCAAATTCGGGCTTGATTTTTTCGATGTCGCCTAGGACGGACTTCTTGACGCGAACCTTGCCGAATTCCGTTTCGACTTCGAAGGTGTTGCGGGCCATGCAGGTGCGTTCTACGGGGAAACGGCGCACGCCGACGGTCGATGTATGCAAGAAAATTGCTTTCTCTACGGCAGCCAGGTGCTCGCTGTCGGCGAGGGCGCACAGGAGAGTGCCCATGCGGTTCTTCTTCATGTAGCAGGGGATAAAATGAACGTCGCGGGCTCCCGCTTCGAAGAGTTTGTCCATGGCGTAGCCCAGTTCTTCGGGAGTGGAATCGTCGATGTTCGCTTCAATCTGGAAAACGTTGCAATCAAGAGCCGCGGAGCCTGTAGCACCGGATGTTGCGTCGCCACATTTGTCGCTTGCGCAGTCCTCGATGATTTGCGCCCGCAAGAAGTTCGCACGCCCGAAATCTCGCTTGCCGAGACCTATGCCCGAATTTAAGATTTTGTAGCCTGCGGGGAGTGTTTCTTGTGTCCGCAGAGCTGCGACGATGCCGGCTCCCGTGGGTGTAACCATTTCGCCCTTCGTTTCGGTGATGTGAAGCGCGATACCCGCTGCTTCTGCAATGTGTGCTACCGCCGGAACGGGAATCGGCAACTGGCCATGTTGCGTTTCCACAAAGCCAGAGCCTTCGTTGAGCCCTGTAACGATGCTGTTCTCTATACCAAGGTCATCTGCAAGGACGGCGACCGCCAAGATGTCGACGATGGAATCAACGGCACCCACTTCGTGGAAATGGACTTCTTCTACGGGCACGCCGTGTGCCTTCGCCTCGGCTTCGGCGATGATGCGGAAAATCTTTTTTGCGGTTTCAAGGGCGCGGGGAGTGACTGCCCCTGCATTTGCTGCGCGGTCCAGAATCTCGTAAACCTCGGACAAATGCCGATGTTCATGATGATGATGCTCGTGATGATGACCTTCATGACATTCTATCGTCTTTCGTCTATCGTCTTTCGTCTCACAATGCTCTACATACCCTTCTTCGTGAGAATGCACGTGGTCTGCGTCGTGACCGTGAACATGCACCGCAAAAGAAAGTCCCGCAATGCTGTAACTCTTTGAATTTTCCACATGGACGTGGACGCCTTCTAGGCCGAGCCCCGCAATCGCCGCATCCAGTTTTTCGCGTGATGCACCAAGTCCAAGAAGTGCGGCAACCGTCATGTCGCCGCTGATACCGCAAGATCCATCAAGATAGAGATATTTCATCATTTTACCTTCAACATTCTAAATGCGGCGATGGCCGCCCCGAAACCGTTATCGATATTTACCACCGTCACGCTCTCGGCGCAGGTGTTGAGCATGGTGAGCAGCGCGCTGATTCCGCCGAAGGATGCTCCGTACCCGACCGATGTGGGCACGGCAATCACGGGCGCTTTCACGAGTCCGGCAATCACGCCGGGGAGCGCGCCTTCCATTCCGGCAACCGCGATAACCACCGAAGCCTTGCGGATGTCCTCCACCTTCGAAAGTAGGCGGTGCAGCCCCGCAATCCCTACGTCGTACTGCCGCAAGACCTTCACGCCGTTAAATTCCAGCGTTTTGGCGGCTTCTTCGGCGATAGGCAGGTCCGCCGTTCCTGCGCAACATACGGCCACCGACCCGAGTTTTGCAACCGTTTGCGCCGCCTTGCCGCCGGAACGCCCGCGCTTCTGCCTGGCAGGCGTTTCATCTGCCAGTGAAATCGTCCGGGAAAGTTCGTCGTAGCAGATTTTCTCGCCTGCATTTGCGATAAATTCCGCCTGTTCCTTGCTGCATTTGGTCCCGAGCACGCGGCAGCCTTTGTCCCGGAACGTTCTAAGAATTTTCAGGAGCTGTTCCGACGTCTTGCCAGCGCAATAAACGGCCTCGCTAGTGCCTGTGCGCGATTCGCGACTCACGTCCAGTTTGGCAAAACCGAGGTCTTCAAAGGAATCTTTTGAGACAAACTTTTTCATACTTCTAATATAACACTTAGAGTTGACTCTAAGACAAATGAATTTTTCTAAAAATCAATAAGGTTTCCAGTTGTCGGCGTCCTTTTCTGCGCCGACCTGGAACTTGGATGAAGGTGCCGCGAAATCGATATCGTCGGCTGCGGGGGAGTCGGTTTCGGCGCTTGTCGGGGCGGTCTGCGCAGGTTCCGATTCCGTCGGAGTTGCTGTCGAATCCCGCGGCGCGATGTTTGGGGCATTTTCAGGGTGGACTTCTTTCAAGGCGCGCCCCTTGTAATGCCTGGCCGCCAAGAGTCCCGCTTCGAAGAGCAGGTACGTCGGGAGCCCGAGCAGCAGTTGGCTTACAACATCGGGGGGCGTGAGGAGGGCCGCTAGCACAAGGATTGCCACCACCACGTAGGGGCGCTTGTTGCAGACGGTCTCGTAATTCACGATGTCCGCACGGATAAGCGCGTAGGTCACCAGCGGGAACTGGAACATACATCCGAATGCAAGCGAAAGCCAGAGCGCGAGTGTTACCAAGTTAGAGATGCCAAATACGGGCTGCAGGGTCGTGCTTGCAAAGCTCATGCCGAACTGCACAATCAGCGGGAAGCAGACGACAAGGCAGAAGGCGACACCCGCGATAAACAGCCCGCTGGTCATGGCCACGATGGAGCGGATGAATCGTTTCTCGTTGTCGTATAGGGCGGGGAGCACGAACTGCCACATGTTCCAAGCGATGTAGGGCGAAAACAGCACGCAGTCCAGCAGTGCAGAAATCTTGAGCTGCAGCAGGAACACTTCAATCGGGGAAAAGTAGTGGAGCGTGACGCCGCCCTGCAGGGCAATTTGCTTACAGAACAAGTCCAGAACGTAGGGCGAAACAAGGAAAAGGGGCACGATGCCGATGGCAAGGGCGACAATAGAACGCAAAAGCGCCCGACGGAGCGCTTCCAAATGCGAAATCAGCGTAGCCTCTTGATCCTGTTTGGTAGACATAGTGATTTGAGGTGTGAGGCGTGAGGTCGTTCATGCCTTCGGCATTCACTTTGAGCTTTTCATAAGTGAAATCCTGACAACCTCATTCCTTTTCGGCGGCTTTTTCCACCGTCTTCTGCAGGTCTTCGGCTTCTTCCTTCAGGGCTTCTTTGGCTTTCTTGTACTCGTTCTGGGCCTTGCCCAGAGAACGTGCAAGTTCAGGAATGCGCTTTGCACCGAACAAGAGAAGCACCACGACCACAATCAGGATAATTTCGGGTATTCCAAGTGACATATCGAACCTCTTTTTTCTGAACATAACAACTTACAGTTCGATAATCCTGTATTTACGGTTACCCATCTTCAGTTTTTCCATGGCGGGCAGCTGGTGCAGGCCCTCGCGGGACTCGATGCGTTCCTTGAGGTCGTGCAGTTCCTTGGGCGGGAGCTTATAGACCATGTCAACGCAGGCCTGGTCCACCGCCACGATATCTGTGGAGGCGAGAATTCCGATGTCTCGGCACTTGGGTTCTTCGGCAGCAACACCCGTGCAGTCGCAGTCCACGGACATGCGGCGCAGCACGTTGATGAAGCAGATGTGACCCTTGAAAAAATCGCAGGTGGCCTTTGCGGAATCGGCCATGGTTTCCATGAACAGGGCTCCGCTGGTTTTCCAGCCCGCCGTGCCACCCGGTTCCATCTTGGTGGGGCCGCCCTTCACGTATTCGTGAATCATCTTCTTGCCCAGGCGTCCGCCCGCGCAACCGATGGCGATGTTCTTCATGGAACCGCCGAAACCGCCCATGGTGTGACCCTTGAAGTGAGTCAGTACGATCATGGAATCGTAATTCTTGATATGTGCGCCCATGGACATTTCCTTGAAAATGAGGCCGTCCTTTACGGGGAGCATCACTTCGCCGTCTTCGTCCATGATATCCACGTCGCAGAAGGTCCAGCCGTTCACCTTGAGGGTTTCGCGGTGCTGTTCGGTAGTGTAGCGGTCGCCTTCGTACCAGGTGTTGGTCTCCACAATCTTGGAGTTGGGAACTTGTGCCTGGAATTCCTTGACCCATTCGCGGGGCAGAATATTGGGGCCGTTCTTTTCGCCGGTGTGGAGCTTGATGGCAACACGACCGGTGATGCCATCGTTGATTTTCTTGTACAACTTGATGAGGCCTGCTGCACTCAGGTCCTTGGTAAAATAGACGTTGGAAACGTCCTTTCCGGGTTCCTTCTGTTCCATGGATTTCCCTTTCGCGAAAGCGGGTGTGAATACGGCGGAGACCAGTGCTGCTGCGCCTGCGGTTTTTAGAAAGTCTCTTCTATCCATATTTGCTGTGGCTCGTGATTAGTGGTTGGTGTGGACCTCGACCTTGGCGAGGGATTGGGCTTTGTACTTGCGAGCAATAATCATCACCGCCCATACGGACGTGATAAATGCCGACATGGCAACACCAACCGTGGACATTTCCCGCACCATCTCGGAAACGCCTTCGGGGCTTGTGGCTGCGGTAAAGAAGGGATAACTCCACATGAGTTCTCCGTTCATGGCGTGGTCGATAATCAGGACGCCCGTCACGAGCCAGAGCATACGGGCAAGCAGACGCAAACTTTTATAGAAGGGCTGCGGAGCACCAGAAACCGCGGCTTTAAGGTTCCTGGATTCACTTTTGGACTTGTCGGTCTGCTGCAACACGAGGGTTGCTATGGTGGTGACGACAGCTTCGGCCATGGGCACGACAAAACAGCACATAAAATCTCCTTTTGAATAAGTTTCTATAAGAAATATAATACTTAGAGTTTACTCTAGGTGTTCGGTTCCTGTGAAAAAAGTTGAAAAATTTTGTTTAGAGTTAACTCTAACTCTATCGTTTGGGCGAAAATAATTATATTTTGTAAACATGAGTTACTCCATAGGTGATGTCGTCAAGAAAACAGGGCTTTCGGCCCATACCCTGCGCTACTACGAAAAAGAGGGCCTGCTTCCCTTTGTCAAGAAGAACGCCTCGGGCGTGCGGGCCTACAGCGACGAAGACCTTCGCTGGCTTACCATGATTGAATGTCTCAAGGATTCGGGATTACAAATCAAGGAAATCCGCCAATACATCGAGTGGTTCAACGAGGGCGATTCCACGCTTTCCCAAAGGCTGTCCCTTTTTGAAAACCGCCGCAAGATTCTTGAAAAGGAAATGGCCCGCCTTACGGTGGTCATGAACAAGATACGCTACAAGGAACTCCTGTATCGGGAAGCCGTTCGAGTGGGCAGCCTGGATGTTGCCACCAACGAAAGACGACTCAAACATCTGAAGAAAAAGTTGTTTGAATCCCCTGACGATTTTGACAAGGTAACAGGCTAGACGTGAAAAAATTAACGAAGAAAAAGAAAATTATGATTATCGCTCTTTCGACCCTTTTTATTTTAGGAGCCGCTGGCGTGCTATTCCTGAACCAGGCAAAATTTGGGCGTATTCCTCAAGGCAATCGTCTTGAACGCATCAAACAGTCACCGCATTACGATGGTCAAAAGTTCGTGAATGACGAAAAGACCGTCATGATGACAGGCGATAAGAACTTGTTTGAAACGACGCTTGAATTCTTGTTCGGCAAAAGATCGCAAACCGTTCCCGATACATCGCTAACAGTCGTCAAGACGGATTTGAAAATGCTCCCTGCCGATAAGGATTGGATTGTCTGGTTCGGACACTCTTCGTATTTGATAAACTTATCTGGGAAGAAGATTCTTGTGGATCCCGTATTTTATCAGGGTTCGCCGGTGAGCTTTGTGAACAAGATGTTCAAGGGAACAGACGTTTACAAACCTGCCGACATGCCAGATATTGACTACTTGGTGATTACGCACGACCACTGGGACCACTTGGATTACCGGGTGGTTACGGAACTGGAACCCCGCGTAAAGCACGTGGTGACTGGACTTGGCGTGGGTGAACATTTTGAATACTGGAAATATCCCGTCGAAAAGCTCGTGGAACTCGACTGGTGGGATTCTTTTGACCTGGGCGAAGGCTTTAACGTGACGGCGACTCCGGCAAGGCATTTTTCGGGTCGTGGGATAAGGTCGAATAAAACGTTGTGGTCTTCGTTTGTATTCAAGACGCCAAAGCGTTCCGTTTGGATTGGCGGAGATAGCGGCTATGGTAAACATTTTAAGAAGATTGGTGAAAAATTTGCGGATATCGATCTGGCTATTTTGGAAAACGGGCAGTACAATGAAGATTGGAACCAAATTCATGCCTTGCCCGAACAGCTCAGCAAAGAAATGCTGGACCTGAATGCAAACCGCTACATGACGGTTCATCATTCTAAATTCTGCTTAGCTTACCATACTTACTTCGAACCGCTGGAAAATGCGAAACGTGCCGCCCAGGAATCGGGCAAGCCCGTACTTATGCCGCAAATGGGCGAAGTTGTTTATTTGGAATAATACGGACATTTTTGCACATTTCCTAAACAGAAAATTATCCGCATGCCCGCAAAAAATCTTATTTGAAATCAATTCCTTCAAACACGATTTTGTCAACTTCTAGATAAGTTCCGCTTCTCATAAAAATGCTAAACAGACCGATTTCGTGAGAAATCTCTTTCCACTCCACTTGATAGGAGCTTTCTTCAAGAACTTCCCTACCGGGGTGCAAGATGATTTCATTCCAGTTTTCAGCCGCTTGGGCCTTCCATAACGATTTTTTAAAGGTATTTTCTCCAACTTCACGGTAATGTTCCAAAGCGATATTCAATTCACAGTCGCCTCTTACCGTAAGGCGAATCGCCGTGAGATTGCTCAGGTCGAAAAATCCTGTATCAAGTCCTAGATGAGTTCCGAGCAAAACGAAGCCTGTATCTATTGCGAATTTAACAGCGAGATACTTTCCATGATCTTTATCTTCTTTTAATACGGATGAGAAACTTTCAGCACTATCAGGTATTGCAAAATTCGCTTTGCCAACAGCATTAAAATACCATCCGTAGTTAGGATAAGTTTTGGCGAGGTTATTCAAACTATCTCCATCGTCAAAGTTTTCGAAAACATACTCGACAGATTTTCCTGGAACAGGAACGAGCGTATCTGCGGATTCGTTTGGCGCAAGCGCCACTTCTGCGATGGTCGAATCTCCAGCAACAATAGTAAAGGACCCTGCCGGCACATGTGCAAATACGTACTCGCTACCGGAGCGTTTTGCAAAATAGGGAGTCGACTCCAGTTTGACATCTTCTGACAGGCTGCTATTTTCTTGAGCAGAAACGCCAGTACGTACAATGAGCGACGCCGATGGCAACAACGCAATTTTTTGAACCGAGGTGTCTGCAAAATCGACTGACGACCAACTCATGAATGCGGAATCTTCGCCCGCAAGGGCTTCTACAAAACAGCCTTGGTCTGTGCAGATGCCAAGTTTGTCATTAAAAGAAACTCGTCCGCTTGAATCCGAAAGGGCGCTATCAATGACCGAGAAGGCTTCTTTTGAATACACCTTCATTTGTGCGCAAGCGAACGGCTTATTTAAACTGTCAACAACCATGACAGCTATTCCGTTTGTCGTTTCACTTGTGGCACCTGCGGTATTGCTTTCTGAACAACCTAAAAACAGCGACAGGCAAAGCAAGGCGCAAAATGAAACACAAAACGAAGTTTCCATACCTTTTTTCATTGTTCTTCCTTTTTCATCATCGGAAACAACTGAAAGTTTAACTGATAAACGCTATCGCAAATTTGCGGAGGCATCGCATTGACTACGTTTACGATGGCTTTTCTCGTTTTGGCGAGGATTTCACGAATTTTATCAATTTGTTGCGAATCAAGAGCCATCGTGAGCGTGCTGATGTCGCGTTTTTCTTTGGGAGTGTTCTGGATGGATTTGCCGACCAGTTCCGCAATGCTGCTTTGGTAATCGCTGATGCAGGCACTCAGCCAGTGTTCCATCGTCTTGAGATGAGCTTCGGTTGGAACCACGCGACCGTCATTGCGGGCATGCGCAAGTCCGAGCTGCAACAAAGCATCGACAGCGTTTTCTACTTGCGAAGCGGAAAGCTTTGGAATGCAGCATTCCCCAAGGGCGGCAGCATCTTGTGTACCGCGATAATTGAATACATCGAGCGCCGAGCGGATCATCGGATAATACCATTGCTGAAAATAGCGGTACCGGGCTTCGTCGAGTTCTCGGCAAGCTGCAGGCCGCATTTTTTGAAGCGTTTCAAAATGGCTACGCACATCTTTATCGTTTTTCGCCTTGCCGTAAGCAATCATTTCGCGGAAGTATTCCGCCTTGGCATCCTTGAAATGGAAAAAATCAACGAAAACATCTATGCATTTCGGAGAAATGTGGCGCTTACCCTGCAATATTTTCAAAAGCAGGCTTGCGTCCATGCCAACCGCCGCAGCAAACACTCGATAACTGAACGAGGAATCCAGCGATTTTTCGAGTTCATAGAACTCTTGCAGGAACTTGCGGTAGTCCGAATAGTCGTAGATGTTGATTTTGTTTTTTGCAAACATAAAGCTCTCGCCGGATATAAAATGACCCTATTTGAAAAATCGTTTCATTTCCTGGCGTCTCGTAAAAAAAATATACAATTCGTGGACATTTTTGTCCACACCATTCGAAAAAAACAATTGATAAATATACTTGGGGAATATAATTTCGTGAAATGGAGGAACCCTTATGATTAAAAGAAAAAACTTCCTTATTTTGATTCTTGCTCTTTCGAGTATGGCATTTGCAACTAAGTACGAAGCTGAAGCAGCGACTCTTTCCGGAGGAGCAAAAAATGTCAACGCATCCGGAGTTTCGGGAACGGGTTATGCCGACTTGCAAGAAGGAAATATTTCTTTTAATGGTGTCACCGCAGAGAGTGCGGGCAAGTACCAAGTAACCATCCATTACAAGGCCGGAGATTTCAAAGCAAACTACTTGAAAGTAAACGGCGCAACCGCAGGCACCATCGACTTTAACGCCACTACTTCATGGGCGGATGTCACGACAGTCGCTACACTTAAAGCCGGGACAAACACAATCTCTATTGAGAAATACTGGGGCTGGATTAGCGTGGACTATATCGATGTCGAACCTTATCAATCCTCCCCTTTCAAAATATCCGCAACACCGGTTACCCCGAACGCCACCGAAAGCGCCGTCAAACTCTACAGTTTTTTGCGCGAGAACTTTGGCAAAAAAACGATTAGCGGCATGATGACCGGCGATATGAGCGGTTACACCATGGGAGCCAATTTCAAAACGCACGACGACGTAAAATACACCTACACGCGCACGGGAAAGTACCCGGCTCTTGTCGGTTTAGATTTCTTGTTTGCAAGCGGTCCGAAGGCAAACGAAAGTTGGAACAAGGAATACACGGACAAGGCAATTTCCATCGCGAAAGGCCTTTGGAAAGCGGGCGGCATCCCGGCATTCACTTGGCACTGGAAAGATCCTTTAGACAAAAAAGACGCCTTCTATATCCAAAGTGCAGCAAACGGAGGCGAATACACCGATTTCGATTTCTCTACAGGTTTCAAGCCAGGCACCACTGAATGGAATACCGAAAGTGCTGCTTACAAAGGAATCGTAGCCGACATTGACCACATCGCCGATTATTTCCTTGAATTGCAGAAAGAAGGTGTAGCGGGAATCTTTCGCCCCTTGCATGAAGCTGGCGGAAAGTGGTTCTGGTGGAGTATCAATTCCGGAGAACAGTTTGCAGCCCTCTATCGACTCGTCTATGACCGCATGGTCAAAGTCAAGGGTGTAAAAAACATGATTTGGGTCTATAACCCTGAAGGAAGTACCGTAACCTCTTGGGATCCAGGCAGTGAATACTATGACGTCCTCTCCATCGACATCTACAACAGCGCAAACGACCATTCCAGCAACGCGAGCGCTTTCGATAAATTCAAGAACGCCTCGAAAAGCACGAAAATTCTCGCGCTCAGCGAAAATGGCCCCATTCCCGACGTAAAAAACATGCATACCGATGAAGCCGTGTGGAGTTGGTGGATGCCGTGGTACAGCACTTGGAACGGAACTTGGCCCGGCCAAACAAAAGATGGTGTATGGAAGAGCAACATGAATGATGACCGCATCATTACTCTCGAAGACATGCCAGGTTGGGACAAGTACACTGCGAATACCAACCCCGATACTTCGGTGACGAAACCCGATACTTCGATTACTAAACCCGACACAAGTACAATCAGTATCGCAACCTTGCCACGCATGGCCGGTACTGCAACCACCGTCGGAATTTTTGACATGAACGGCCATTACTTGGGAATCACCACGCAAGGACTTCCGCAAGGGCGCTATATTGTACGTAAAAAGATTCAAGGCCACACCGTGAACATGGTGTATTTCAAGAAATAAGTTTACTGAGCAACGCGACAAAAGAGAGTTCTTTGTTGGTTAGGAGTCCAATTTTTTTGAGCGCCGCCCTTTCAATTTAAAAACCGCATGGAATACAATTCAATGAAACGCATGACTTTTGCAGCATCAGTCACAATCTGGGCAATTATCGGCCTTGGGCTTGCAAACGCCATAACCCCGAACAAGTTAGTTTCGGGTGGACTTCCTGCACATACTGGAACAAAGACAACAGATTACCTCACTGACGGGTTCCTCACCAATTGGAAAAGCAGCAGCGAGAAAGTAATCGCGTTGAACGTGGGAGCAGGGCCCTCAAAGTTATTCATAACCTGGGAATCTTACGGCGATTGTGCATGGGCAACGAATTTTACCAGCGGATGCAGCCACAGTGGCGTTGCGTTGTCGAATTTCAAGGTATTGACTTCGGCGAATTCAACAAATGGCACCGATGGCGATTGGGAGGTTGCCGCCACCATCAAGAACAATCCTGTAATGGCTCGCGGTGTGACAATCGATTTTGCAGGCAAATCATGGTTCAAGTTCGTGAGTGACAAGGATGTCGGTCAAATCCTCGAAATAGAGGCGTTTGACATGAGCGAAGGAGGCACCGACACCTGGTTTTTTATGGGCACAAGCATTAGCCAAATGGGAATCAAACAGCAAGACACGGATTCTACCACAGCTCAGTTGATACATGCAAGGTTCCCGGAATACACGCCCGCAATGTTGCGTGGAGGTATCGGTTGCATCAACAGCACAGAAGTCGTTGCTCATTTACCTGAATATCTTGAATACGCAGGAAATGTGAAGTATTGGGCAATTGAGATGGGAACAAACGATGCTTGGGGTGGAGGCGATTGGAACTTGAACACATTTGTAAAAAACATGCAGACAATCATTGATTCAGCAAAAGCTCACGACATCACACCCATTATCGCACGGATTATCGCCACAGATTCTGGCAAAGCGGGCTGGCAAGTCAATCCCGCATTTTTGAAAGCTATAGATAAATTAACAAAAGATAACAAACTCCCTGAAGGTCCGGATTTTTACAGTTATTTTTTGAAACACCGGGAGCTCATTGGCAGTGACGGCGTACATCCGAATGCAAATGGCGGAGGGCAAGCAATGCACCACTTGTGGGCACAAGCGCTTTCACCGCTATATGCCGCAAAAGACACAGTTTGCAAAGATTGCAAGGCAATTAACGACAGTACAACCACAATAAAAAAATACCACAAAGTAAATTTTACGGCACCTGTAGTCTATACGCAAGGGAAAAACCTTTTTATCGAAAAAATCTCTTCAAATTCCGCTACGGTAATCTTAATCTCTGCAACAGGACAGATTATCGCACAAAAGACTTCAGTCGCAAATCGAGTTGTATTTGAAAATATATCTGCCGGCAAATATATTACTGTCATTCGCAGCAATGACTTTAACTTCACCTACTCTATCATGGTGAAATCAATTAAATAAGTTTCAGTCTATCCCCCTAAAATATCAGACAAAATAAGATTCGCATTTTAAAAATGTCGAATCTTATTTTGTTAGTAACGCATCTAGATTTGTGGACAATGTTGTCCACGAAATAAAAATTACATGTGAAAGAAACTTCATTTCGAGAATATTTTTTTTGGAGGGACAAGAAAAATAAAAAAGGAGCAGCTTATATGAAAAAAGTCCTATGGAGCGGATTACCTTTTAGCGTAATTCTAATGATTTCGGTTATGGCAGCAAACGCATTCACCCTGACAGGAACAGTAAATAACGACAGCGGCAAGGCCATTCAGGGTGCAGACATTTCACTTATTCAAAAAGGACTCAAAACCAAAACCGACGCATCTGGCGCATTCACAATCCACCAAGACGAAGAATCGCAAGCGATAGCAAACAGGATTGATGTCGGATATCTTTCTGTAAATAACGGAATCCTTTCTTTTTCACAGG
Source organism: Fibrobacter succinogenes (assembly GCA_902762795.1). GTDB lineage: Bacteria > Fibrobacterota > Fibrobacteria > Fibrobacterales > Fibrobacteraceae > Fibrobacter > Fibrobacter succinogenes_E. The sequence continues at coordinate 15,633 of CACWPM010000047.1, forward strand.
GGGCTAATACTCCAGTACAGGTGCAGATTTTTGACATGGTCGGAAACCGTTTGCTGAATGAAAAACTGTATGGTTCGGGAATGGTTGACATGAAAGCGACCGTGAAAGCGAAGGGCGTGTATGTCGCCCGCGTCCACGTTGGTTCGGCACAGCAAAATTTCAAGTTCACAGCCGACGGAAGCTTTAATACAACATTTAGCACACCGTTTAGCACCAAGGCTCTTCTAAAAGCTGGGGACTCGGACAACCTACGCATCGTTGCTGACGGATTTGACACTCTCAATGTAAAGCTAGACAATCTTGACACGAATCTTGCGCTTACACTCAAGAAAACGGTTCCACCGCAACCGCAGTATGAATATGGATGGGGCCTAAAGAACGATCCGGCGCCGACTCGTGGCTGCGGCAAAGACACTAAACTCGATTACAAGTACCGTGGCAATAAGCCCTACATTGATTTCAGATGGAGTAAAGGCATGCGAACCGTGCGCATCGACATGCCGAAAAGTTACGACAAGAACAAACCGTACAAACTCATTTTTGGAATGCAGTGCATGGGCGGTTCAGGAAGCGCCGTGCAGGACGAGGGCTATCACGGCCTCAAGTGGATTGACAAGAACGAAACAGCAATCTTTGTCGCGCCCGAAGGCAATGGCAATCAGCTGCCCTGGGGACAAGACGACTATCTCCTTTTTGACGAACTCCTCGCGTACCTCGAAGGCAACTTCTGCATTGATTCTAGCCGTGTATTCTCTATAGGATTCAGCTATGGAGCCATGTTCAGCAACGGTCTTTCGTGGAATCACCAAGACGTACTCCGTGCAGTAGCGGTTTATGAAACTGCAGAGCGCAACATTTGGCTCCCGCAGCGCAAAAAAATGGGAATAGGTTGGATGGGTGTACTCGGTCTCGATGACGGCATGTGCACCCCCGAAATGGGTCGAAACGCACGCGACATCATCTTGTCGCTCAATTCAGAAGGTGGCAAGGCGAAAAACGAACGCGCCGAAGAAGCCCAGCGCAATGCGCCGCACAAGTGCTACGATTACACGACCGTCGAGGAACGATTCCCCGTTCGCTGGTGCACGCAGAGCGGCGGCCACATCTGGGACCACAAGGACCCCGGCCAACAGCAATCCTGGGTTCCGCAGGCCACATGGGATTTTTTTAACAAATTCTAACGGGTAAAACCATTCAGAATCGGATGTCCAGTATGCAAAAATGTGCTTTTTCAGCCACAAACTAAGAAATAAGCAAAAAAAATCTACTCCAAATGGTTTAATGAAAATCCATTTGGAGTAGAAATAAAAGCGTATTTTTCCAAAATTTGGTTCAGTCCTTTTGGGAGGAAACGCTATGAAAAAGAAATCTCTGCTCTCTTGGATTTTCCTGTTTGCCAAAAACAAGAAAAAATATTACATCGCAAGCATATTCTTTGCGCTTTTACGCGTCGCTTGCGGAATTGCCCCTTACATCATTATTGCAAACATCGTGCGCGAGCTGCTTTCGGGCGTGCGCGACTGGGATGTTTACCTTAAGGAATGCCTGATTATTGCGGCATTCTGGTTCGGGAATGTCCTGTTCCACAGCATTTCGACGACGCTTTCGCATGTGGCGACTTTCAACGTGCTTGGAAACATCCGCAAGGATCTTTGCGACAAGCTATCGCGTGTGCCGCTGGGTTCTGTTCTCGACATGCCCTCGGGCGCGCTCAAGAACATCCTGGTAGAACGCATCGACAGCATGGAAACGACGCTTGCGCACGTGGTTCCGGAATTTACCTCGAACCTGATACTTCCTTTGCTCATGTTCGTCTACCTTTTCCATATCGATTGGCGAATGGGGCTTGCCTCGCTCGGGACGCTGCCGATCGGTATGGTCGCCATGGCAGTCATGTTTGCCGGAGCGCAGAAGTGGTTCGACAATTCTATCCAGAAAACGAAGGCGTTGAACGACACCGCGGTTGAATACATTAACGGCATTGAAGTCATCAAGGCGTTTGGCAAGTCAAAGTCTTCTTACGACAAGTTTGTAGTAGCCGCAAAAGAAGGGAGCGACTGTTTTGTCGAATGGATGCGCAATTGCATTTGGCCGCACGCCCTTGCCATCACGGTCGCTCCTGCCACGCTATTGACGGTTCTGCCGTTCGGTGGTTACTTCTATTACAACGGTTCCATTACGGCCGTCGATTTTATCACCGTCATCATCGTTTCGGTGAGTATCATGATGCCGCTCCTTACCATCATGAGTTACAGCGACGACATCAGCAAGGCGGGCGTTATTTTCGGTGAAGTCGGCTCGGTGCTCGAAATGAAGGAACTTGCGCGCCCCGCGACGGACAAGCGTAAACCCGCCGACAATTCCATCACATTGAAAAATGTGCACTTTAGCTACCACAAGGGAATCGAAGGCGAAGAAAAGAAGGAGATTCTCCACGGCATCAACATGGTTCTCCCCGAAGGAAGTTTTACCGCATTCGTGGGCCCGAGCGGTTCGGGTAAATCGACAATTGCACGCCTTATCGCCTCGCTGTGGGATACCGACAGCGGCGACATTGAAATCGGCGGTGTAAACATTAGGGACCTTTCACTCAAAGAATACAACCGCCGCGTCGCCTACGTTTCGCAGGATAACTTCCTGTTCGACATGTCTGTCCGCGAAAACATTCGGCTCGGGCGGCCTTCGGCATCGGATGCCGAAGTCGAAGAGGTGGCGCGCCAAAGCGGTTGTTACGAATTTATCATGAGTCTCGAAAACGGGTTTGACACGGTTGTCGGCGGTTCGGGCGCCCACCTCTCCGGTGGCGAGCGCCAGCGCATCGCCATCGCCCGCGCCATGATGAAAAATGCCCCCATCGTCATTCTGGACGAAGCGACCGCCTACACCGACCCCGAAAACGAAGCCATCATCCAGAAATCCGTGGCAAAGCTCGTGCAAGGCAAGACGCTCATCGTCATCGCACACCGCCTTTCGACCGTCAAGGACGCCGACAAGCTCTACGTCATCAAGGACGGCAACATCGACAGCTGCGGCACGCACCAGGAACTGCTCGAAAAGGGCGGTCTCTACAAGTCCATGTGGCAGGCCCACATCAGTGCCAAGGATTCCGAGGAGGATGCATAAATGTTCGATACACTCATTAAATTCTTCAATTTCTGCAATGCAGAAAACCGCCACAAGTTCTACGGCTCTATCATCGTGGGAATCTTCAATTCCTTCTTCATGGCACTCCGCATCGGTGCCATGGCCGTCATGTTGCAGGGCGTCATTCGCCATGTACAAGGCGAAGCGCCGTTTACCATGGATACAGTCTGGCTTTCGCTTGGAATCATGGTGGCAAGCCTTATCGGCGCAACCGTCACCAAGCGCGTCATGAGCATGTGGCAGACCGAGGGCGGTTACCGCACTTGCGCCTCCAAGCGCATCGAAATCGCCGAACACCTGCGTTACCTGCCCATGGGCTACTTCAACAAGAACAGCCTCGGTTACATTACCTCCGTCACCACCAACACCATGGAACAGCTTGGCGATGTGGCAACCCGCGTCGTCATGATGGTTACGCAGGGCATTCTCGACACCATTCTCATCATCGTGATGATTGCCTTTTTCGATTGGAGAATTGCGATTGTCGCAACCATCGGCTTTGCGATTTTCCAGTTCATCAACACGCTCATGCGCATGAACGTCCGCGCCGTGTCGCACGAAAAAGTGGAATCCGACAGCAAGGTAGTCGAAAAGGTTCTTGAATACATCCAGGGAATCGCCGAAGTTAAGGCCTACAACATGACCGGCAAGCGTTCCAAGGAACTGAACGAAGTCATCGACAAGTGCACAGCAGCAAACATCAGCATGGAACTCAAGTGCGTTCCGCTTTCGAACTTGCAGACTTTTGTCGCCAAGCTCACGGGCGTTGCCATCATGATGTTCTCGATTCATTTCTACCTGAACGGCAGCATGGAACTTGCCAACTGCGCCGTCATGCTGGTGTGCTCCTTCATGCTCTTTGCGGCCCTGGAACTGGGCGGTAGCTACGCAGCGCTCCTCCGTGCAGTCGATATTTCGGTCAACCGCGCAAATGATATCTTGAACAAGCCCTCCATGGACATCGACGGCGAAGACATCGCCCCCGCCAATCACGACATCAAGGCCGACGGTATCGATTTTGCCTACGGCAAGCGTAAAATCATTGACAACGTGACGCTTTCCATTCCCGAAAAAACGACTACGGCCATCGTGGGCCCGAGCGGTTCGGGCAAGACGACGCTTTGCCATTTGCTCTCGCGCTTCTGGGATGTAAACGCAGGCTCGGTGACATTGGGCGGCCGCCGCGTGCAAGATTACAGCATGGATAGCCTCATGAAGAATTTCAGTTTCGTGTTCCAGAACGTGTATCTGTTCCGCGATACGAT
>CACWPM010000048.1 GCA_902762795.1 Fibrobacter succinogenes
CTAAGTTCCTTGAGAAACAGCGCGAATTCTTCTCTTGTCATTTTCATGTCCTTATAATGGTAAGGAACATCCCCTACCTATTATATTAACACGCTTTTGGCGCGTATTTGGACTAAAACTTTTTTCGAAAATTGCGTAAAATGTTTTTAACGCAGAAAAGGCGGTCAAAAACTTCGACCACCTTATAAACTAAATTATTATTTTGAGCGAAGTAAAGCGTTTCCAAAACCACGAAAAATTTTAAATTTATACAAAATAGCGCCGTTTTGCAAGTTGGAATTTCTCATGAAAAAAATCTTGTATATCTTAATCCTAATCGCAACCACCTGTTTTGCTCAAGCAGAGACTACACCAATAAATAACGCGGCATCGGACTCTGCCGCATACTACGAGCAATTATACCAGTATAATTTGGACAGTTACAATTTCGATAAGAAAGCGGCAAACATAGCTTTGATTACTGCAGGAGTATCCACAGGATTAGCAGGAGTATCTACAATCACATTTTTTCTTTACTATTTAGAACAACATTCTAAAAATAGTGACTACAGTATGTCCATGTCACATCCATGGGTCATCTCAACACTTGTATTGTGCGGCATAGGAGCCACATCATCCCTTGTTTATGGCGGATTTGAAATTGCAGCCTGGGTTCGAAAAAGCAATTATACGGAATACGATATTCAACGAAAAAAACACGCAACCACCCCCACCTTAAGCATTCACATAGCCCCGATTATAGATCCTATAAACCAAAGCTATGGCGGAGCATTGACACTGAATTTTTGAAAAAAATTTCCGACTGAGCATACCTCATAAAACAGCATTTTCCGACCACATTTTTCTCTCGTCTTTCGTCTTTCGTCTCTCGTCTATACTATATTTAGGTCACTATGCAGATTACTAACGCTTCTCAACTTACTGGTGTATTTCCCGCGTTGTTCACCCCGCTAAAGAACGACGATCCTAAGAACCTTCGCAACTCCATCGACTACAAGAAGATGGGACAGATGATTGACGATGTTATTGCAGCAGGAGCAAGCGGCGTTCTCCCTGCAGTGACCACGGGTCAGAGTGCCACGGTTTCTCCGCAGCAGCATCTTGACGTGATCAAGTTTACTTTGGACTATGTCGATGGTCGCGTTCCTGTGATTGCAGGCGCAGGTTCCAACTGCACGCGCGAATCTATCGAGATGATTGAAAATGTTTTGAAGATTGCTCCAGTGGCAGTCCTCTGTGTCACGGGCTATTACAACAATCCTCCGCAAGAAGGCTTGCTCAAGCACTACCAGACGCTCAGTAGCGAAACGGGCGCAAAGATCGTTATTTACAACGTTCCGGGCCGTACGTCCAGCTACGTTCATCCGGACACGCTCATCGCTCTTGCCGAAGACAAGAACATCATCGGTCTCAAGCAAGCGGTTGAATTTGGCTTTGGCGAAAAGTTCCACGAAGACACGATGCGCGTCATCAAGGAAACGAAGGGCAAGGACTTCGCCGTGATGAGCGGTGAAGACGGTCTCTTTGCGGACCTCCTCGAAATGGGCGGCACGGGTATCGTGAGTGCATCCGGCAACATTCCTGAAGCTTGCAAGACGTTCGTCGATTTGTACAAGGCATTCCAGGCCGGCGACAAGGAAAAAGCACACAACTTGCAGAAGGATGCACGCGATTACATCGATATCACGTTCTGCCGCAAGAACCCGATTCCTCTCGGAACGCTCTTCAATAGCCCGTTGTTCCAGCCGCTCGTAAGCGTGAAGGACACGGCAAACGGCGCAGACGCTGTTGCCCGCATCATGAAGCTGATTGACGAAAAGGCACAAAGCTTGAAGAAGTATCATGTTTAGCAATGAGCACGCACCTACGGTGCTTTGAGGTATGAGCTCGCTCCCAAGGGAGCTCTGAGGTAAAATAAAATACGAGATGTTTTGCCCAAAGGACGCCGAAGGCGACCGACCTCAAAGCAAAGCGTGCCCATAGCCCAAACCTCTTTTTAATCAGGAGAATCACAAATGGCTAAGAATGAAAAATCCGTTACCGACTTGGTCTGCGAACACATCAAGAAGCAGAAGCTTCTTCCTATCCCGGTGCAGACTCTGAACGAAGAAGCCGAAGCGACTCGCTACTTTGGCGGCGACCTCAAGGAATTCTTGGCAGCGGCCAAGACTCTCGGCGCAAAGGGAATCTTCGTTGAAACACTTTATCTGGAAGACGATGAATTTTACTACGACAGCGGCATCGATGATGAAGAATATCTCGCCATGAACGGCGCTGACGGTAACTGCACTTGCGGCTGCGGTGACAACTGCGACTGCAAGAAGGGTGACAAGAAGAAGTCCAAGAAATCTGATGAAGACAAGGTCGATGGAGTGTTCCTTGAACCGGAAGACCTCGACGGTCTTGACCTCTCCCTCCTCCGTCCGGAAATTGCAAAGTTCCTCGACCGCGTTGGCGAATGCTGCGGCGTGCGCTTGACAGTTCCGGGAGTAGACCACCTCGAAGTCGAAATCTTCGCGGACTGGTACGATGAATTCGCAGAACTCGTGGACGAAGCTTCTGAAATCATCGAAGAAGATCCGAACGGCGCTCTCGAACAGGTCGAAGCCATGTTCAAGGAAGCTGAAAAGGCAGCCAAGGAAGAAGACAATAGCGTGAAGAAAATCGCTGCTCATCCGCCAAAAGCAGCCACACGCGCTAAGGCAAAGAAGTAAATCTTTCTGAGCGCTCTCGCAACCGCCCCAGTTTAACAACTGGGGCTTTGTTGTTCACGGAAGACCGCTCGGCTCTTATGCAAGTGGTAACTCCGTCTTCGCCTCGATCTCGCATCCACGCCTTGTCAACACAAGGCGCTCGATGCTCACGGAAGACTCAAAAAGGACATTCCTCGATTTAGACAAAACATCAACAAGAGTTCCATTTCGGGACTCTTTTTTTGCGAACAACAAGGTATTCTCGCAACATCCTCACTTCATGCAAAAAACGCACCCCACAAGGGGGAGCGTTTTTTACAGTCTTTAACGAGAGATATTTTTTTCAGTTCGCGATTACTTCACGGCAACGCGCTGCATGAAGTTGCCCTGCTTCACCATGTAGATGCCAGAGTTCTTGAAGCTAGCCTTCAAAACCTGAGCCACATGAGCACCAGCTTCAAGCTTAACCGTGCCAAGGAAACGGCCCTGCATGTCGAACACCTGGAAGTCGCCACTCTTGAGCTGCATTCTCGGAGCAATCGTATTGATAGCATCACCCTTCGAGCTAGAAGATTCGACCTTCTTTTGAGAAGAGGAACTGGATTTCGGCTTCGGCTGTTCCGGAGCCTTGTCCGTCATGTTGAAGTAAGTGTAGTCCACAGAACCAGAAGCGTTACCACCGGCTTCGGTCATGAGCATCACTTCAGTCACCTTACCGAACTTGAGCGTCATTTGTTCACCACCCTTAGAACCACGGAGCTGCTTCTTCTGACCCGTGAAGAGTTCATCCCACTTGTTGAAGTGAGCGGAGATGTCGATGTGACCACACTGACGTGGAGATTCACGAATGCTGAAAATCTGCAAGAAAGTAGAGGTTCCAGTCTTAGAAGGTTCTTGCTGGCGAACAAATGCATGGATGGTATACTTAGCGCCATCAACCGTGATTTCGCCAAATTTTTCACCGACATACTGTTCGCTCGGCTTGCTATACCAGTCGTCTACGATATAGTATTCGACCTGCGGATTAACGGTCCAACCATAAACACCAATATATCCATAAGATGCAGAACCGGTCTTCTTGTACTTATAGTCAACTCCATACTGCTTGGTCTTGTGATCGACACCAGAACCGTTATCACCATATTGGAAGCCCACGCGAGTCAAGTAGTCGCTAGAACCGCTCCAGTTGGCCTTGAATGTACCGTTACTATAGTAGGTCATGGTAGCGTTGCCACCCTGATACCACTGTTCGTAACCCCACGGAGTGCCATTGATAGGGCCAATCTTATTGCCGCTCACGTTGGTTCCGTTACCCGGATGACCCATTTCTTCGGCCTTGCAGGCATCGACCGTGCCACCGCTCGGAGTGGATCCGCCATTGGAAGAGCTGGACTTAACAACGGAGGAGCTGGACTTAGGAGCTGCAGAGGAGCTAGAAGCCGCCGGCGAGGAGCTAGCATTGTCAACCATGTCAAAATAGGTGTAGTTGACAGAACCAGAGGCGTTACCACCAGCTTCGGTCATGAGCATCACTTCGGTTACCTTACCGAACTTCAAGGTCATAGACTGACCACCCTTCGAACCGCGAAGCTGCTTCTGCTGACCGGTGAAGAGTTCGTCCCACTTATTGAAGTGAGCGGAAATATCGATGTGACCGCACTGGCGCGGAGTTTCACGAATGCTGAAGATCTGCAAGAAGGTAGAGGTACCCGTCTTGGAAGGTTCCTGCTGGCGAACGAAGGCATGAATGGTGTACTTGGCTCCATCAACTGTAATTTCGCCAAATTTTTCACCGACATACTGTTCGTTCGGTTTGCTGTACCAGTCATCCACGATGTAATATTCGACCTGAGGATTCACCGTCCAGCCATACACACCGATATAACCATAAGAGGCGCTACCAGTCTTGGTATACTTGTAATCAACAGCATAGTGCTTAGTCTTGTGGTCAACACCAGAGCCATTATCGCCATAACGGAAGCCTACACGAGCAAGATAATCCTGGTTGTTGCTCCAGTTAGCTTCGAAAGTTCCGTTATCATAGTATTTCATGGAATTGGAACCACCGGCAGACCATTGTTCGAAGCCCCACGGTGTACCGCTAATAGAACCCGTCTGATTCCCATTCACGCTGTGAGCACTGCCACGAGCTTTAGTCATCTGATCCTTGCAAGCATCAGCAGCAAAAGAGACAGACGCCATACCCAAAGTCATTGCAAGCATCACGCCAGCTTTGACCACACTAAATGTTTTCATATAATACTCCTCACATTTTAGTTATGCTGAACATAATATATTAGAGACTATTCCAAAAAGAACTTTTTATAAAAAAAGTTTGTTGTTTTGTAAAACAACAGCATTTTATTTACAAAAAACAAGACCGCTCGGCTTTTTGTAAAACAGGACACCGACTTCGCCTCGCTCTCACATCCACGCCTTGTCAACACAAGGCGCTTGATGTTCACGGACGACCGCTCGCCCCCCCCATCCGCACAAAAAAAGCCCTTTCCCAGAAAAAATCCGAGAAAAGGCTTTTGAAAATCAGAAGCAGAGGGAACAAAAGTTCCACTTTCGTTTGTTTAACAATTATTCTTCGGTTTCCGTCGGACCGAATTCCTGCTTTTCGGCATCGTCCTTGACAACGGAATCGTCATCAACTTCAACGCCCTTGACCTTGTCGAAGGTTTCCTTCGCATCGGCGCTATCCTGTTCGATATCTTCAACGCTCGGGAGTGCCGTAGCATCCTTCACGACATCGCCATCGCGCAGCGTAATCGCCTTGACGCCCTGGGCATTGCGGCCCGTGAGGCGGATATCGGCAGCCTTGATGCGGATGACCTGACCATCCTTACTCGTGATGATCAAATCGTAATCGTCAGCAACGCTTTCCACAAACACGGCGGCACCAATCTTGTCTGTAACGTTCAAGTTGCGGACACCCTTGCTACCACGGCGGGTCACACGGTAAGAGCCCGGTTCAGAACGCTTGCCATAACCCTTTTCGGTGATGGTCAAAATCTTGTTGCCGGCCTTGAGCCACAGGAGCGAAATGACTTCGTCGCCTTCGGCGAGCGTAATGCCCTTCACACCGTGAGTGCCACGGCCCATAGCGCGGAAGCAGCTTATCGGGAACGTGACAGCCTGACCGTTCTTAGTCGCAATCATCAAGAGGTCCTTCGGGATCGGACGGTTTGCAAAGTCTTCGGCATCGCCAGATTCAGATTCTTCGGCAATAGCGGCTTCGGCAGCCTGAGCTTCAGCGGCGTTTTCAACGGCTTCTGCGGAATCGTCATCAGAGGCGTTCTTGCTCGCTTCGTATTCTTCAGCAGACATGCCCACGAGCTGGACCTTGACCAATTCATCGTCTTCATCGAGGCTAATGGCATTGACGCCAGCCTTGCGCGGACGGCTAAAGAGCGTGAGGTCCATCTTGTTGATGATGCCCTTCTTGGTCGCAAATACGAGACAGAAGTAGCCACCGAACTTGCGCACCGGCACAATCGCCTGCACCTTTTCGCCTTCCGTGAGAGCGACAAAGTTCACAATCGGGCGGCCCTTGCCATTGCGGGCGCCTTCCGGCAAGCGGTAAACCTTCGTCCAGTAGACACGGCCCTTGTTCGTGAACACGAGCAAATAGCTGTGCGTACTAGCCGTGAAGATCTGTTCCACGTTGTCTTCATCCTTGAGGCCTGCACCGATGATGCCTTTACCACCGCGGTTCTGGGCCTTGAACGTGTCAATTGGGAGGCGACGGATGTAGCCTTCCTTGCTGAGCGTGATAACCTGTTCTTCTTCGGCAATGAGGTCTTCGTCATCGCTATCGTCAATAGCTTCGCCAATCGTCGTGCGGCGTTCGTCACCATACTTGTCAACGACAGCGTCGAGCTTCTGGAGCATGATGGCAACGCGGCGTTCGCGCTTTTCCAAGATGTCCTTCAAATCAGCAACAGTTGCAATGAGTTCGTTGTATTCGGCTTCCAACTTTTCGATGTTGAGTCCGACCAACTGGGCAAGGCGCATATCGACGATTGCCTGCGACTGGATTTCGTCCAAGGAGAAGCGGTCCTGCAAGCTCTGCTTTGCAATTTCGGTCGTCTTGCTCTGGCGAATAATCTTCACAACTTCATCGATGTTCTGCGTTGCTATACGCAAGCCTTCAATGATGTGGAGACGAGCTTCGGCCTTCTTCAAGTCGAACTGCGTTGCACGTGTAATCACATCGAGGCGGTGGTCAATATAAACTTGTAAAAGATCCTTAAGCGTCAGGAGCTTCGGGAGGTTATTGACGAGCGCCAAGTTGTAAATACTAAACGTTGTCTGCAATTGCGTGTACTTGAACAAGTTATTCAAGACAACTTCACCCACAGCATCGCGACGGAGTTCGATTACAATACGGATGTCGCGGCTCGATTCATCGCGAATGTCCGTAATGCCATCAACACGCTTGTCGCGAACGAGGTCTGCAATCTTCTTGCAAAGTTCGGCCTTGTTCACCATGTACGGGATTTCCGTCACGATGATGCGCGGCTTGCCCTTGGCATCCGTTTCAATTTCAGTGCGAGCGCGGACGCGAACGCGGCCATGACCCGTGAGGTAAGCTTCGCGAATGCCAGAACGACCACAGACAATAGCGCCTGTCGGGAAGTCCGGGCCCTTCACGTATTCCATGAGGTCTTCGCCAGTCAAGTCTGGATTTTCAGCCAAAGCATGGATAGCGGCACCGACTTCGCGCAAGTTGTGCGGAGCCATATTCGTCGCCATACCTACTGCAATACCCGATGTTCCGTTCACAATCATGTTCGGGAGCGCAGACGGGAGCACCAGCGGTTCTTCGAGCGATTCATCGTAGTTCGGGCCCATGTCGACCGTCTCTTTTTCGAGATCTTCGAGCATAAGGGCGCCAAGGTTGTTCATCTTCGCTTCGGTATAACGCATGGCAGCCGGGCTGTCACCGTCGATAGAACCGAAGTTTCCCTGACCAAACACCAGCGGATAGCGCAACGAGAAATCCTGCGCCATACGGGCAAGAGTATCGTAAACAGCAACGTCACCATGCGGGTGGTACTTACCGATAACATCACCCACGATACGGGCGGACTTGACCGTTCCCTTGTTAGGAACCACGCCCAACTTGTGCATACTGTACATCACGCGGCGATGCACCGGCTTAAAGCCATCGCGCGCATCCGGCAATGCACGAGCGACAATAACGCTCATCGAGTAGCGAAGATAGCAGTCCTGCATGTCTTGTTCGACAAGACTCTTGAACTGCGATCCAGGTACCATTTCTTCTGACATTAGTTAACCTCAAATTAGTAGGAAGTAGACAGTAGGAAGTAGGAAGTTTTTCCTAAATCATTCCGCCCCCTTCCAACATTTCATTTATTATTTCTAAACTTTCCTGATCGGTCTGGTCTATGCGGTGCGGTGTGATTGTCGCATAGCCTTTATCCAACATGTAATCGTCCGTGCCCTCAGGAGCTTTCGACCAAAGCTTTTCGCCATCCAAATACCAAAGTCCATCCTTATGGTCGTAGTGGTCCGTAAACATACCCTGATCCATGGAGCAAGCCTTAAATCCAAGGAATTCATCGTCCTTGATCTTCGGAAAATTCACGTTCCAGAAGACACCCTTGGAAATATTCTTGAAAAGTTTCTCGAAGACAACCTTTCGCGCAAACTTGATTGCCTCTTGCAAAAGGTTCCCTTTAAGACCCCGGAGAGAAAGCGCCACGGCGGGAACCCCCCAAAGGGCAGCTTCGCGAGCCCCGGCCACCGTCCCTGAATAGAGCGACGACACGCCGGAATTTTCGCCCACATTCACTCCGGAAAAACACACATCAAAACCTTCAGGAACAATCGTATTGTCATCAAGTCCATAACTTGCAAAATGTCCAATTGCAAACTTCACGCAGTCCGCAGGCGTTCCCGAAACCGAAAAAACTTCGTAAGGCAACTTTGCTTTTCCGGGAGCAGCCTCGACTTTTTGAACACGAAGCCCGCGTCGGACCGTAAATGCATGACCGACACCACTCTGTTCATCTTCAGGCGCAAAAACATAGACATCGGAAATATCACTCAGGGCAAGAGCGAGAGCGTGTAAATTCACACCACCAACGCCGTCGTCGTTAGTTATCAATACCCTAGTTTTCCGTAATTGTTCCATTTATATGCAATTTAGAAAAACGGGGGGTAAAATTGTTTGAAAAAACTTAAAAAATACGTAAAAAAGGCAATTTTGAGCCGTTTCACGATCAACTTTTCTATCATTTCAACCATGTACACCGAACCCAAATTTTTAGCCATGAAAGAGCCTTCCAAATTCAAGAGGCTCGCTGAACTTTTAAGAGTCATTATTTTGCAATTAGGCGATGACGTCCCACGCGCACGCCGTGAGTTCGAGACCTACACCGAATGGCTCCACCTGCCCGAATCCGAGAGATTGACCGGCAAGAACCAGGCACAAATGATTGACCTCTACAAGACATTCCGCACACGCGCGGGGCTTGGTTTTGAACGCGACGTGTACTTGGAACAAGAACCGGGAGACCGCGAAGTCGCAAACGAAAAACCTATTCAATTTGCAGTACTCGTACACAATTTGCGCAGCGCATTCAACGTAGGTTCCATCATCCGCAGTACAGACTGCTTCGGGCTCGAAGGCGTACACTTGAGCGGCTACAGTTGCAGCCCCGACCACGTGACCGTCAAAAGCGCTGCACGCGGCTGCCAGGAATGGATTCCCATCAAGCGCTGGGAAAGCCCGTTCGATTGCATCAAGTGGCACAAGGAAAACGGCTACGAAATCATTGCGCTCGAAACCGGCGAAGACATCCCGAGCATCAACAACGTAAAATGGCCCGAAAAAGGGCTTATCGTCCTCGGCAACGAAGAACTCGGCATAGCCCCGGAAATCATGGCCGAAGCGACCATGAAAGTCACCATCCCGATGGCAGGACGCAAGGCGAGCATGAACGTTGCCGGCGCATTCGCCATCATGGCATTCTGTCTCCGCAGCGCAGCGAAGTGAACCACGCCTTTGGAATTAGCTTTAGAAACGACTTTTAGAACCATAGCTCGTAAAGTGAACCGCGCCTTAGGAATTAGGATTGTCATCCTCCTTTAGGAGGATCCATACATTTTGTAACCACATTTTTCTAAGCCCTAAATTCTAAGCTCCACCTCCTAACACCTACGACCTAAAACCTATAACCTTCCCCTTTTGTTTTATATGTTGCAATTTTTGTTTTATATAATTCAAATTTTTAAAATCAATATCAGCAAAAACTTACTTTTTTATTTATTTTAATAGCTTTTGTTTTATAGATATTGTCTTTTTCATCATTTTTCTTTATTTTTTAGACATGCTCAAATCCGTAATCGAATATCAAGATTACCGCCAGTACATTCTGGACTACTACACCGAAAGAAAGCGCTGCTCCGCTTTCACTTGGAGAGAGTTTGCGAAGCTGGCCGGATATGCATCAGGTTCCTACCTCAAGCTCGTCACCGACGGCAAGACACGCCTCGTAGAAGAAGGTGCTAAAAAGACCGCCATTGCCATGGGTTTACTCGATTACGAATACGAGTATTTCATGCTGCTCGTGCAGTACGAAAACGCAAAGAACGATTTGCAAAAAAAGAAATATTTTGAAGCAATCCAGGAAATCACGTCGGCGCACAAAGTCAAGTTGCTCGGCAGCGATTCTTACGCTTTTTACGAATCATGGCTCCATTCGGTCGTTCGCGAGCTCGCCCCCAACATGCCGGGAGCAAAGCCGCTTGAAATCGCGAAAGCCATCCGCATCCCGGTCACCGCAGCCGAAATCAGCGACAGCTTAAATTTTCTTATCAAGAACAAATTCTTGACAGTTGACGAAAACGGGAACTACAGCCAAAGCGACAAGTTACTCACGACAGGCCGTCTCAACTTTGTATCCATTCCAGTGCATTCGCTCATACGGCAAATGGGCGAATTCGCCTTGCAAGCTTTTGACGACCTACCCATCTCCGAAAGGTTCTTCAGCGGTCTCACCATGGGCGTCACCGAAAAGAGCTACAACAAAGTCATCGAAGAGCTGAAGGAATGCCGCCAAAAAATTTTTGCAGCCGTTTCAGCTGAAGACGAAACCGAAAAGGTTTGCAGGCTGAATATCCAGCTGTTCCCTTTAACAAGAAATATCAAGAAACGCGCCAGCGAAAATTCCGAACAAGCGGACAGAACAGACGAAAGCATTAAAGGCAACGAGGTATAATTATGAACTATTTTTCTTGGAAACTTTTCAGCAGCATACCTCTTATCGCAAGTATTTTCGCCTGCGTTGATAGCAATGTTGCAGGCGGCATCAGCGAAGAAACCGAGGGCATTGTCGCCATCGCAAACAAGACCATCGCAGGAGTTTCTCAAAAAGGGCCGTTCGCCAAAGGCTCCAACGTTTATCTCAAAGAAACGAAGAACGACGGAAGCCTCACCCCCACTGGCAAGGAATTCTACGCCACCATCCGAAATGACGCAGGCGAATTCAAAATCGAAAACATCAATCTCGAAAGCCAATATGCGTTGTTGACCGTCGAAGGGTACTACACCAGAGAATCTACAAACATGTTCTCAAGCTGCGCTATTTCGCTGAACGCCGTCACCGACCTCAGCAAGCGCAATTCCACGAACATCAATTTGCTCACGCATTTTGAATACCAGCGCATATTGAACCTCGTCAAATCTGGAGCCACGTTCGCCAACGCGAAAGCCCAAGCCGAAAAAGAAATTTTCGCAGCATTCGGCTACGAAAAGACCGATCGCATCGCCGAAGACCTAGACATTACAGGCCAAAACGAAGAAGACAAGATTCTACACGAAATCAGCATGATGGTCGATAATGGTTTACATATCAATTACACCACCACCTGCGAAAAAAACAAAGCACTTATTGACATCATCGCTAGCGATTTCGCCACAGACGGAATCCTTAGCGATAGCTTAACTGCCGCAATTGCAGCTTTTTCTTACCAAAACGAGACTAGCAACACCCTCCGTATTTTAAAACAGTACGCCGGACTTGGCGCATGTTCCCCCACTGAAGCCGGTAATACATATAAAGCAAAAAGAACAATTTTCGTAGGAGTATCCAGCTTTGATTATGCAATTTGTACAGGAACCAGCTGGTCTCTCCTCACCAAAGAAGAATATGACGATGCCACCGCAATAATCCAGCATCAAACAGGAACCATGACCGACCCTCGAGATGGAAAAACTTATAAAACGACAAGCTTCACCACCAACGGGAAAAAATACGAATGGATGGCCGAGAACCTTCAATATGCAGGCGGGAAATACACATGGACAGAAGCGATGGCCATAGATGACAGTCTTGTAAACAAGCCTAACGCATCATATATTTTAAAAGACGATTCCGTTCATCAGGGAATTTGTCCTGAAAACTGGCATATTCCCGGTTTTTGGGAATGGAAGGATCTTCTTAAGTACATCGGTTCACCGAACAAACTTTACAGCAAAAACTGGAATAAAATATATTTCACGGGCATTCAACTTGAAGATAATCTAGACTTTAATGCCGAACCCACATTTTTTGAGCCCTATATTGATTGCGACGGTTGCAACAACCCATACGCCAACTTTATCACATACACACTAGACCCTATTACATTAGATCAAGCAACAACAACATACCAACATTACTTTACCGATTACTACTACACCTTTGTTCCTACGAAAGCTAATGAATACGCAGATCAAATTGTCAAAACAATATCTGGCGGAACGTTAAATATCGTTTCTGCATTATTCGCCTCAGATTATGACACCGGCAACCCATACGATCCATACCGCTATTTTACGATTATTGTATCTACAAAAACAAACTTTGAAGTCAACGTACGTTGCGTCAAAGATTAAAGGAGGAAAACATGTTTATCAAATTATTCAATAAATTCATTTGGTCAACTCCAGCACTTTTCGTAAGCTTGCTGTTTTCCGCATGCGGCAGCGATTCTACGTCCAGCCCAGCAAACAACGCAGCAGCCATTCTATCAGGCGAATCCATTTCTGGAGTTTCGCAGAAAGGCCCATTCGTCAAGGGTTCTACAGTGAAGCTCTACGAACTGGACGAGCAATTACACCAAACAGGAGTCCATTACTCGACAACCATCGACAATGACGAAGGCAACTACAAAATCAACAACGTTGTTCTCACAAGCTCTTATGCTTGGATGGTCGCTGAAGGTTTTTTCTTAAACGAATTCACTGGAAAAAAATCCTCCAAAGAAATAACATTGAACGGACTTGTCAAAATTGAGAAAGGCAAGAACATCAACATCAACGTTCTAAGCCACTTAGCTTTCAACCGTATCAACTACTTGGTACAACAAGGCTTAAGCATTGTAGATGCGCAAAAGCAAGCCGAGGCAGAAGTCCTGAAAGCATTCGACTTGGAAGCCGATGAGACTTTATTTAAAAACATGGACATTTTTGCAAATGGCGAAGGCGACGCCAAGCTACTTGCAATTTCGCTCTTATTACTCAACAGAAAACAAGAAAATGAATATGATAAATATGATGATGAAAATGATATTGCACAAACAATTGACTTGATGGCTCAAATTTCATACGATCTCGAAACGGATGGTACATGGGATGACTCCGCCCTAAAGAAAAAAATGAAGGAAGATTTAGTTTATTTCACATACGCATATGATAGCAATGGAGACAATTCAATCTCCAAAGCACGAAAACAAATGGAATCCATGACAACAAAGTCCATTCCAGATTTCGAAAAGTACATCAAAAAATTTCTGTCACCTGATACCATATGGGGTTCATGCACAAACGAAAACGAAATACAGAGGAATCGCTACAGCGATCGTTTCATCTGTCAGAATTCATTTTGGACTCCTTACGAACCATTGATTGAAGACGAATGCAATGCAGAAAACGAAGGAATGGTGACATCTGTATGGGTTACTTCATCAGGCAATCCTAGATTCCGTTATATTGGGCACACGGAATATTACAGGTGCGAAAAAGGTTCTTGGGAAGCAAGAGGCCTATGGGTGACCTGCGATACGGCAGGCGTTGCTGTTGGTGACACTTGCACTAAGTCAACATGCCTTTTTGGAACAGGGTGTACGATAAATTCATTCGCATATGAGGGAGATGGAAATTGGAAAGACTTGGGATCGACTCCGGTAGGCTCTAATATTGTTTCTGAATGTCAAAAAGAGATTACCTTCGTCGGTGATACTTGTTCCGTTATGCAATCTGAAGGCATGGAATACTATGTGCTCAATAAAGACAGTACTTGGGAAAAGTGCAATATCGATCCGAATTTAGGTGCATGTCCGCTTAAAGCAAACTATCACCTTTCTCAGATATTCAATGATTATAATGACAAATATTACTATTGTCATGACGGCGAATGGACTGAAGTAAAACTTATTCCGCATCAAAATACAGATTCCAGAAAGAAAGGCTTGACAGACGAAGAATATGACGTCTTGGATTTGCCCAAAGATGCGGCTGTTGGAGACCGTGCAAGCGGTTTATTGGAAATTTGTTACAATCATCCAGATATAACAGACCCTTATGGAAGCCCTTTCTGTATGCCTCGTTACTATTACCGTTATCGTGAAAATGGAACTTGGACTCTTGAAACGGAGGAGGATCGAAGCGCAGATAATCGATTCAATCTTCCTGAATGCACTATTGATAAAGAGGGTTCTGTTCAGGAAAATCTCCCCATGCCAGCCGATGCATTTGGATCGATTGTAGAGCCCGGTGAAGTTGTCAAGTGCGTTATCGAAAAAAACTGTAATGGTGGATACCAGCAAGCAAAAGACGAACCTTGCCCACAAGGTGACAAGGGTAGAATTTTTCCAACATACAGACACATCAAATACATTTTTGGAAGAACGGAATAATTGTTCTTGCCATAAGCAAAATGCCGCAGCATCCAAGCTGCGGCATTTTTGCATTCTGTCAAGCCCGACTTGATCGGGGCATCTCCTTATCTTATACTATTTACTCGGAGCAAGCGCCTTCACGGCTTCGGTCAAGCGGTCGATGGCCTTGATGAGTTCGTCCATCTTGGCATCGCTTACGCCGCCGGCAACAGCGGCTGCCGTTGCATTCGCGGCAGACTGGACAGCAGTTGCGGCAGCATCCGTCGTAGAGGCCGGAGCACTCACGGGTACTTTGCCAAACCAAATATCCGGCCAGCGATCATTACCACTGTTGTACGTAATGCGCGTTGCAGTTTCAACAGGTTCGCCAATTTTCCACAGATAAAGTTCATAGTCGAACAAGTCGTGGTCATGGCCCTTGTCGGTCGCACCCCATACAAGCCACTTGCCGTCCGGCGAGAGGCGCGGGAAATATTCATGACTGCGGCGGCCCGGCAAATCCATCAGCTTCACGTTCTTCGGAATGCCAAAGAAGCCAACCTTTTCCACCTGCTTGCCGTCCTTAGCAGTAAACCACAAAATTTCGCTCGGAGCAGCCGTACCGCCGTTGCCCGTAGGATTCACGCGGTAAAGCTTGGAGCCGTCAAAATTCCAGTCAATCTGGCAACCGTCACCGGACTTCGTCCATACGTTCTTCGTCAAATCCCACACGCCTGTTTCACGCATTGAACCACGAAGCGTAATTGCCAAATGCTTTCCGTCCGGGCTCATGTTCGGTTCCTGCAAAATCACGCCGGACTTCTTGAAAGCTTTTTCGCCATCGAGCACGAGCGTTTCCTTTTTGCTTGCGAGGTCCATCGTAAACACCTTGCCTGCACGGCTAAACACAATGGTCTTGCCATCGGGCCGCCAAGTGCCCCACGTGGCATTTTCGACTATTTTCGTCTCGCCCGAGCCATCGATACCGACAGTCCACAAGTCCCACTTTTCAGGAAAATTTGCATCGTTTTCGGGCACCCATCCGCCTTTACTGCGGTTGAAAAGTACCTTAGATCCATCCGGAGCGATGCGCGGGAACCAATCGACATTGTTGCTCTTGGTAAGTGCACGCGCGTTCGTCCCGTCCGCATTCATAATCCAAATATCATGGAGAGAATTCGCACGGCTCGTTGCCCAGACAATAGCCCCTTCAAGCTTACCCTTCAAGGCATCAAGAGCCTTCTGTTCTTCAGGAGTCGGATCCACAGAAGCCCCCATAGGAGCGCCCTGTGCAGCAAATGCGGAAACAGCCCAAAAGCCAATCGCAGAAATCAACGCAAACTTTTTCATAATCATATTCTAAAAGATAGCAACACGAAAAAATTTGTGGAAACGCGCAATTTCAATAAATCCGCTTTTTCAGCGCTCTCAAAAAAAAATGATGTAAGAAAAATGTATGCAAGTTGAGAACGTATTGAGAACAATAAATGTTATAAAAAACTTTTTTCATAACCGCTAAAACAAACGTCAATATATTTTTACAACGAGTGGAATGAACATGAGACATTTTTTTAGAATACTGATACTCGTCGGCATTCTCGCCGCAGCCTGGAACTGCTCCGACAGCGCAGCGACACAAAATGCGACTTCTAAAAACGAAACGGATTCTTCGTATATTCAGATTCCTCAAAACATTGTCGTAAGCGAACCCAGCTATTTTTTCCAAATGGGAACGGACTATTACGTCATCGCCCCGACAACAATGACAGTAAGCGACGGTTCCGGAAAAATCATCGGCACATTCAATACATCCACAGGCGCCATCATGTCTCTTTCGGGCGAAATCATCGCCATCAATTTGGACTTGAGCAAACTCCCCATAATTGCCCCAAGCACTCCTTCGAAGAACCTGCTTGCTGTTGACTCGAACGTTTAGCAATTTTTATATTGCTGTTCATGAGTGACGCTTTCGAAAAACGTATCAAGAAACATATCATCGGAAAACCGCACCGTTTTTCAGCAGTCGTTCCGCTTGGTTTCGAACAGACATTCATCAAAGAAATTGCGAATTTCAACGAAGCTTACCTCGAAGCGCCACACATCGCTGGCGATGGTAAAGTTGAATTCACAGCAAAACTGACGGAAGCGTGGAAAATAGTCGCTTACAGCCGCATCGCAAACCGCATCCTCATGGAAATCACAAACTTCAAGGCCGATAATTTCCGTGAACTCGAAAAGAAGGCCTCCGAAATTCCGTGGGAACTTTTCCTAACCACCAACCACCAACCACTAACCACTATTCACGTCACTTGCAAGCATTCCCGCCTATACCATAGCGATGCTATCGCCGAACGTTTGTATAAAATAATAGAAGGGGTAAGCCTCCCCCTCGCTCCTGCCGACACGGCATCCGCTACCCCCTCTGCGGGGACACCCCGCAACGCCCCGTTGCAAAACGAGAAACATTGCACTCAACAAAATCTTTACGTAAACTTTCTCGACGACCGCTGCACCATTTGGCTTGACCTCGCCGGTGAAGAACTCTACAAGCGTGGTTTCGAGCGATTCGTCAACAATGCCCCGCTCAAAGAAACCATCGCCGCCGCGATGATCTTCGAAGCTTTACGCAGTCTACCGTCTACTTCCTACTGCCTGCTCGACTTAATGTCCGGCAGCGGCACGTTTAGCCTCGAAGCAGCCTGCATTGCAAGCAAAATCATTCCCGGAGTATGCCGCGACTTTGCACTCAAGCACCAGCCGGCCTTTAAAGAAGCCTCCTGGAATTTCTTAATCAGGCGAGAGAACGACGCAACCGCGACAATCGCAAAAATCATCACGAGCGACATTTCCGAACGAGCCGTCAACATCATCAAGCACAATATCGAATGTAGCCCGCTCGTAAATACAACACCCGCCATCACGCCCAGACAAAAAGACTTTTTCAGCTACACCGCTCAAGAAATCGCCGAAACCTGCGGGAACGACCACCCCATCATCGTGCTGAATCCGCCTTACGGCAAGCGCCTTGATTTCGACGCCCCAAAACTTTATACAAAAATAGGTCGAAAGCTTACAGAACTATCCCGCGAACTAAACAACACCGGCAAAGCACTCACCGTAGCCATACTCGCTCCAAAAGACGATGCCCGCGATGGCGCCAAATATACCTGCACAGCAAACCTTCTGCGCGAATGCCCTTTACTCGATCCAAGGCTCAATCCCATGGCAAAAAAAATGGAAACAAGCCACGGAGGCTTCAGTCTCAACGCCTTTTTCGCCACAATTTTGCACCCATTTATCCTTCCTAGTTGACAACAAAGTCAATAACATCTTGTCCTGGCCCTTGACCACCAGAACTAGCCACCAAAAGATCAACCTGTCGCAACAGCTCTATTCTCTTTATTTTAGGAGCTTTATATTCTTTTTTTATTTCAGGTTTCATTTTACAATGGTCCGTTTCCCATTATAATAATAGATCCCTCGAGTCGACGGTTCGCTTTCCAAACGGCGGCCCTTCATATCAAACCAACAATCCATAGCCTTGAATTTTCCGCTTCGATTTTTCCGCCAACCAAAGACTGTCGTCGTTTCATCGTCTCCATTAATAATAAAATCAATCCTTTCCGGTAAAAGCGGGATATCAGCAAAAGCCGGTAACGAATTTTGCGATTTCAGTGATTTAACAAACATAGGGGCTGAAGACTGTTCGGGTTCCGTTGCAGGAATATAAACGAGATATCCACGCAGCGGGTTTATCCAAGCGCCTGAACCGACTCGTACAAATTCACCAGTTTTAGCGCCCGATACATTTGCAGCCGCAAAACCATAAACAGTACCATTTTTGACTTCACTTTCAATCCATTTGTGATACTGATATGCCCCGATGAACATCCATTTAGATCCGTCATCATTATCAACAACAGTATTATTTTTATTGGAAGTATTAAAAATTACCGGACCATCAAAAGTCAGCTTGCCATCTTCAGCAGAAACCATCACAACGTAAGGAGTATTGGCTTCCAGTTGCGATGTCCTTACGGAATCGCCACCAGCAACCCATAAACCGTTCTTCTTAGAAAGGGACACCGTGTAGAACTGGCCTCCATGTACTTTACTCGTATCAATAGTAAACGGAAGTACCACCGTTGCAGATGCTCCTGGCAAAAATACACGATTAAATATAACCTGGTCCACGTAAATGTCGTTGGGGATATCGACTATATCGAGAACCTCATCACTGCCATATTCACCATCGATAACAGCTATACGGACCGTTTCAATTTCACCATTTACATTTTTGGTATTAGATTCCGTGATGGTTACAGCACCATATTGTGTAACAATAGTGTTCGCAATCCACTTCGCATAGAAGGTCGTATCGCCGGTGCAGCCCTGCGTAATTGACGTTACCTTATCTCCAGTAAACTCTGCATTAGTGTACCAACCATCAAATTCATAGCCATCCCTTGCCGGAGTCGCTAGCGAAA
>CACWPM010000049.1 GCA_902762795.1 Fibrobacter succinogenes
AAAAAGCAAATTTTTCCCATAAAAGAAAAATTTGCTACAACGCCTTATAAATCAAAGGGTTACGAGAAATTTAGGTACCCAAATGTCATATAGGCCAAAAAAAAAGATAAAATACCTTTTTTCTAAAAATCTTTTCTTATTTCAAATTGTACTTCATGCGGGCGGGGCCCCAGCTCGGAATTGCGAAGGCCGCACGGGCCCCTCCCTGCACCCTCCCCATCCTTGGCCGACGCTTTATTCTCACAACGAAATACAAAGCATTCACTTTTTTCATTTTTCGCGCTTTTAACAAAAAAATATCAAAGAACTATTTGAAGAATTTTGCGAGGGTGGCGCAGAGAATATCGACATCCACGGGTTTAGCCACATGATCGTTCATACCGGCTTCCATCGCCGCACGTTTATCTTCATCAAAAGCATTCGCCGTCATAGCAATAATCGGCACATTTGCGATATCCTTGTTTTGCAATTTGCGAATCTGGCGAGTCGCCTCGTAACCATCGATACCCGGCATCTGTATATCCATCAAAATCGCATCGTACTTGACCGATGAATACTTGAGTTTTTCCACGGCAAGATCGCCACTTTCCATTGCAGTCACTTCAATTCCGTGATCCTCCAAAATCTCCGTAGAAATTTCGCGGTTAAGGATATTATCCTCAACAAGCATCACTTTTCGACCCGTAAAATCATACATTTTCGGTTTCAACGAATGCACATCCAATTCAATAGAAGCATCATTCGAATCCCCACAAAACTTTTGCAACATGTGATGCAAATCCGACAAGAACAACGGCTTTGCAAAGAACGCCGTCACGCCCGCTTCAAGCGCTTCCCTTTCGATATCAAGCCAATCATAAGAAGTGAGTACAACAATCGGCGGTTCCGCGCCAAGCACCTTACGGATTTTACGCGTTATCTGAATACCCTTCATTTCAGGCATATTCCAGTCTATCAAGAACAAACGATAATCATCATTTGCGGCACGCGATTTTTCAATGCAAGCAAGCGTTTCGTTTTCTGACATACACAAGTCAAAACGCAAACCTTCCCTTTTTAGCGTATCGACAACGGACCCGCAAATATTCGGCCTATCACTCACAACTAGGCAATGGAGGCCTTCGAAAATTTCATTATCCGTATCCAACGGGGTTTCATCGCAGAGCTTAAACTTGAACGTCATGAGGACTTCAGTCCCAACTTGCTCTTCGCTAGAAATCTTGATTGTCCCGCCCATCATATCTATGATATTTTTCGTGATGGACATGCCAAGTCCCGTACCCTGAATACCGCTCACCGTCGAAGAATTGACACGCGTGAACGGTGCAAAAATCTGCGTCAGAAACTCACCGCTCATGCCGATGCCATTGTCCCTCACCAGGAACTCATAAACTCCATACCCGGGTTCAGCAAGGACTTCTTTGACATTCATCAAGATAAATCCTTTTCTGGGAGTATACTTGATTGCATTGGAAACAACATTCAGCAACACTTGATTCAAGCGCAACTTGTCGCACATAATCATTTCATGATGGACATTTTCAAGTTCAATAAAGAACTGCTGACGACGAGATCGAACATCCGAAAGAACAATTCCCTTTAGCGTATGAATGATACTCGAGAGGCTTTCCTGACGATTGCAAATATTCATCTTTCCCGATTCAATACGGCTCATATCGAGAACATCATTGATAAGCGAAAGCAAGTGTTCCGAAGACTGCCCTATTTTCGAGAGATAATCCACCACCTGCTCCTTGTTGTCGATATGCTGAGCAGCAAGCCCCGTAAAGCCAATAATGGCGTTCATCGGAGTACGAATGTCATGACTCATATTATTAAGGAATGTTGTCTTCGCGCGACTTGCAGAATTAGCCATCCGCAAAGCACGTTCCAAAGCCTCCTTGTCCTTTTTCTGCTTGCGAGTTTCTTCATCGACGCTATGGAAACCCGCCACAATCTGTACCGGATTTGTCGCGGTCAAGACAAATTTAATTTGCCAATATTCAACGTGACCAAAAACATCTGCCTTGAAATTCACATAATAGGCATTTTTGTTTTTCAGATTTTCAAGAATAACATCCCTACGTGTAGACTCCAAAAACATTTCCCTATCATCTTCACACACAAACCGTTCTGCAATAACATCCAGCCGTTCGCGGAACCAATTGATATTTTTCCAATCTGGGAAAATCCGTGAAAAAATATCCGTACAGCGATAAACGTTTTCACGCATGGAAATAGCATCAAAATAGCACACCAAATCAAAATCCTCGGCAAGGCCCTGAATCACAGCCTGCTGCTGGATTTCTTTACGAAGGATATCGTCCTTGTCAGCAAAACCAAGTGCTGCAAATTTAGGATGATTTGAATCACCCACTTTCACAAACTTCATTTCACAATAACGATTGAGAAAATTCACGTACATGGTGTTAAAGCTCTTGCGAGTTGCAAGCTGTTCGCGAATATTACTGATAGATCCCGCCTGGAGCATTCGATTTTTGTAAAGACTACTAACAAATTTATCTACATAAACAGAGTAAGCAGCCGAATACTTGACATTTCGCTTGAACGTTTCGCCAAACGAATTCGCAGTCGTCTTGTTCATGGAATAAGGCGTAATCTTTTCGGTTTCGAGATTGATATAATAGACAGACGTATACTCCGATGAAAGAGCCTCAATAATGGAAATATTACGTTCCAGTTCTTCTTTTTGTTCTGCAATTTTCTGATTCAACTGAATTTTTTCGACACGAGCCTTGTCAACCGTAGCAAAAGTCATGATAACAATCGTAGCAACGCCCTCTCTACGTTCCACGACCTGCATCATAAAGCTCAGCCACGGATTCTCGAAAGAAGATACTTTATACAACAATTCACGACGATCGTCGTTTGCAAGTAGCTTTTGTATGTACAAAGGATTCGAAAGTCGCTTCCATTCTTCCTTATATTCATCATCTACAATTTGTACCATTCGGTGAGCACGATAAGAGTAGGAATAGCGTTGCTTTTCATTACCAAAAGCAATAATCTTTGATGGCAAAATTTCACGTACAGAATCATTTGACAAATCACAAAGAAGAACCGATTCGTACTCTGCCATGATCTTTTCATAAACAAAACGGGAACTCACTTCATCATCGCGGTTAGCAAAGGCAACAACAATCGCAGTGGGCTCCTCATTATCGGCTCCAACCTTCACGTATTTCATTTCGCTATAGCGTATTTGTCCCGAGATATTCGAGCGAAAAAGCGTCACATAAGTTTTATTCTTTTTAAGAAACGCCTTGATATTATCCAGATTGCCAGATTCAAACATTTTTGCCTTATCGGCATCACAAACAAAGTCGTTAACAAATTTCCAATATGCATCTTTGTACTTGGCGCCATTCTTCAACATATCTCCATAATAATGCTTCGCCATTTCATTCATGGAATATGGAATCACATCATCGTTTAAAAGATTGATATACATGACGGAGGAATATTCAGAAGCAAGTACGTCAATAATGGACAAGTTCAATTCCAGTTCTTTCTTTTGCTGCGCGAGCTTTTCACTCATGCTAAGTCTTTCGGATTGATCTCGATCGACAACAGAGCTAGTCATCACAAGAGTCGAAGGAACTCCATCAACTTTATCCAAAACACGAATTACACTACGGCACCAAAAATACTCCTCATTTTCCGTAAGGTGTTTATAAATAAACTCACGTTTATCTTCTTTAGAGAATATCACTTTTAAAGATTCGACATCGCCCATCTTTTTCCATTGTTCACGAAAATCTTTATGGATAAAAGACACAGCCTTATTAAAGCCCTCGTCGAAATTATATACACCTTTATTTTCTTCATCATTGACATATTTAGATTTGCGAACAGTCAATATCAGTTTTTCTTCAAGATTGATCAGATAAATGCTTTCAAATTCATCCTGGACTTTTTCATTGATCTTTTTACTAATAATTTCTTCGTTCTTGTTGACAAAGCCCACCAAAAATTCATTTTCGTCACCAATATCAAATCTCATGACACGGACTTCAAACCACCGGGCATATCCCAAAGCAATATCACGGAATAAAATACTATAGCTATTTTCATGAGCAAGTCGTTCAAGAACTTTATCTACATTAAGATTTTCGACAAGCAGAGCACGGTCAGCGGGGTGTATAAGTTCCTTGGCAACAAAGCCCCTCGATTTGTCAATAAGGCCTTCCTTCGGAAAAACCGCTTTCATTTCTTCTTTGCAATAGAGCGTCCTAAACGTACTTTTTACAGGATTGAAAACAAATACGGATTCCATCTGTTCGCCAAATTTCATGGCGATGCTTTCATTCAAATGGCGTTCCAATTCATAGCGCTGCTTAGAATGGATGTCACGGTCTACATTGCGCAGTCGCATGACAAATCCTTTTAGCTCTTTTGACGCATCGCGATCGGCAAAGAAGCTCATTTGGTAATAGACATCCATGCCATCGATCAAGCTCCTAAAAGGAACTATGTACTGGGAATTTTTTTCGAGCTTTTCAAGAATTATTTCTCGGCGCGTACTTCTATAAAATGCATCACGGTCATCATCACAAACAAAATTATTACAAATAAGATCTAAACGCCTATAAAGATTTCGTTCATCCCGAAGTGCGGGAACACGGGTCACTAAGAACTGGCTTGCATGGAAAATCTCGACATTGTTATCTTGTGGATTTTTTTTCAAATCCACATAGCAAACACAATCAAATTCATCAGCGATGGATTCGATAATCGCATTGCTTTTTTCTATCCAAGATTGTTGGTTAGTGTCTTTTTTTATCATATTTTCCCCGTCCTATATAAATATACGAAAAAACACAGGAAAGCAAACCTTTTTCAGCAGGACACGCAATAAACGTCACAAATAGTGAAAAACCTTTAAAAAAACGGTTTTTACCACATTCTTCAAACGTCAACACCCAAATTTGACAGTAACGAAAGATATATTGTATCCATGCTGTACCTGAAATTTGCGCTGAACCTCGAAAATTTGGCCAACGAAATGATCGAAGCCATTTCCAAAGCCTGGACAAATCCGTTTGAAGCCCCGGCGGTTCTGTTCCCGGACCCGAAACTGGAGCAATGGTTCAGGCTCAAATGGGTGCAAAAAAAGAATTCCCTCGTCGGTTTCAACTCCATGATGATTGACCGTTTTCTCATGGAAATCCTCATCGGTGATGACCTGCACAAAAAAAAATTGAACGCCGACATGTTGAGGAACGTCATTCTCGCATACCTCGTCAAAGAGACTGATGGCATCCCGAATTACAAGCAGATGGAAGACGAAGTCAAACGCTACTTGGTTGTCGATGGCAACCTTGACGAGACGCATCTTTTTGATTTTGCAAGCAAGATGGCCTCCTTATTTTTGGAATACGAAACTAGCAGGCCGAGTAACTTTATCCGAAGCATTGACGGAAAGTCTGCGCCCGGCATTCTCGACAAGTGGAAGCAAGGAAAGTTGGACGCATTTTTCGGACTTGCAAATCACGAAATTTCAAAACGCGAAGCATGGCAACGCGATTTGTATTCCGCCATTTTCCACGCGCACAACGGCAAGCCCTCGCTGCTTTCCGAGGTTTTCGAAAACGAAGCCAAACGCAAGAACGGCGAACGCACGGAATACTTGACAATTCCATACTTGTACAGTGCCTGTCACGACAAAGAGGGCAACGTTCATTTCCATACGGAGCGCATCGGCGATACGCCGCTGTTCATTTTCGGGCTGGGCGGCATGGGGCAATTCTACCGAGTCATTTTGCAGAAATACGCCGAAACGCACGATGTCTACGCCTTCATTCAAAACCCCTGCATGGAATTCTGGGAAGACACAGCAACCGTCCACAAGCAAGACGCGACCATCCACAGGAACTGGGTTTCGCGCAATGGAGTGTGGAACGATAGCACAGGAAGTATAGACAAAGTTCGTGAAAAAATGTCCGTTGACAATTTTGGATCGGACGAAAGCAACGATATCGACGACATTCCCGAATACACAAGCTTTGAAGCGGAATCCGAAAACACATTGCTTTGCAACTGGGGGCGTTCCGGACGCGACAATATCAAGCTCTGGTGTCAAGCAGCCAACTACGATTTCGATTTCAGCACAAGCGGTCGAGCAGACGACAATATTAGTGAAGCGAGCGATCTTCCGCACGATACGCTTTTGCACAAAGTGCAATACGCCATCGCAAACCGCATCAACACGTTACCGGACTTTAGCGCAAGCGATTGCAAGGAACATGATTTTAGTTTAGATGTCACCGCCGCGCCGACAAAGATTCGCGAAATCGAAGCATTGCACACCTCGATTTGCAAGCTCATGCAAGAGGGGGCCCGCGTCAACGACATTCTCGTAGTGTCGCCAGCTTTAGACGATTACCGCACCGCCATCAAGACGATTTTCGACCAGACGCCCGAGCGCAAGAAATACGCAAGCGAAAACGAAAAGGACGGATTTTTACACATTCCATTTGCCATTGTCGATTCACCCGCTAGAAGCTCGCAGACCGAAAATATCTTGGAAAACTTGTTTACGATTCTCGAACAAGGAACAATCACGCGCCCCACATTCTTTGCATTGTTACGCAACCCGGTCGTGCAGCAAACGCGCCACATATCGGAAGACGACGTGAGCAAATGGGAAAGCTGGATCGAGGGCACAAACGTCTATCGAGACCGCGAACGCAAAAAAGACGACTGGCTCGGAGGCGTTCGACGATTGCTTCTTGCGAAAATGACAAAAAATCCCGTCGAGATTTTCCACGAAAATTCAAGCGAAACGCTGATGCCATATGCGGACATGGCGACAAGCGACAACCGTTCTCTCTGCAAGTTTGCAGATTGCATTGAAGCACTCCAAAAGTGGATGGAATTTGCAGGTTGCGAATCTTCAAGTCAAAAAAAGGTCGCGGACCTCGACAAACTCAGCGATTTCATCAGCGAATGGCTCATCATGTCCGGCGCACCCGAAGGGTTCGCCAGCGAAACGGTTATCGTCAATAACGTGATGCAGGCAATCGAAGGTCTCCGCAACCAGATGGACGCCGGGCTCGAAAGCATTTCGTGGAAGGTCGTCAAGCAGACGCTCCTCACCGCTGCGCAATCGTCTGCGTACAGTTGCGGAACGCTGTTCGTCAATGGAGTCACGTTCATGAACTTCATCCCGAACCGCATTATCCCTGTAAAGCATTTGTTCTTTATCGGCGGCGATTCCATGAACTTCCCAGGAGCAAAACAGCACAACACGCTAGACCTCCGCAAATCTTGCCGCCCGTGGCCGGGCGATGATTCTCCCATTGCCAAAAGGCGTTATGCATTTCTCTGCCAGCTCATGAGCACCAGCGAAAGTTTCCATGTGAGCTACGTGAATCAGGACATCCGCAAGGACGCGGAACTTTATCCGACATCCGTTGTTAATGACATTCGAAAGTTTTTGATTCATGCTGTGGGTTGCGATAAGAACCATGGCTCACTTGATAATGGCGATAAAAACAGCGAACCCGCCGAAAAAATCGGTCAATCCGAGGCATGGCCCGAAAATAAAATTTCGCTCGACGAAACACGCCATTTCGATGAATTGTTCACGCAAAAAAGCCTCCGCAACAAGCGCGCATTCTTGAACATGATGCAAGACGGTTTTGCGCACGTCCATCCGAAAACTGGAGCCATGCAAAGCGCTACAGAGGACATCGCCGTTAAATTGCCCGAACGCGTACCGCTGTACATGCTGAGCGATTTCTTGAAAGATCCGTTCGAATTCCGCATCAGCCAAATGCTCGCATCCTCCGACTCCGATGACCCCGAAAAGGAACTGTTCGAACCCATCCATTTCGATGCATTGCAGAAAAGTACACTCCTCAAGATGATGGTCGCCGCAGAACTTTCGCATAAGTCCGATGAACTCGAAAAATTCAAGAAAGAATCCGTACTCAAAGGCAACATGCCCGAAGGCATTTTCGGAGCCAAACTGCTTGCAGAATTGGAAGCGAATAAGGCGCAAATTCTTGCACAGATGGGCGATTCGCTCGTAAAAGAAATCAAAGATTCCTGGAGTTACAAAGCCAAAATTCAGGACATCCAACTCAGTCGCGAAAACATGGGCAAATGGACACTTTCAGGAACGCTCGACTGGAGCGATAACGCGGATCTTGATAAAATTACGAAAATAGCATCCGTATCGTCATCCGACAAGAATCCAAATTTGGACAAGTTCCTGCCCACTTACGTCAAGGCACTCGCCGTCATTGCACAAAGGTCAAACGCCCCCGAGAAAGAACAAACGATTAAGCTTTTTATTTACAACGGCGACCTTTCAAAAGACCCCTCTAGCGCAACAGTTTCCATGACACCGCACAAGGCAAATAAAATCTTGCAGGATATTTACACCGCCGCATTCGGCAACGAAACTCAACTGCCTTACTCCAAGGCGGTTCCCGCAAGTTTGCTAGACGCATCGAGCATCATCAACATCCGCACATTCAAGGATAAACTCTTAACAGAATCTTGGAAATACTTTGACAAGAAAACGCTTTTCGACCCCGTCGTGGACGTTGGATTCGAAGCGAACAACTTTACAAACCAATGGAAAGAAGCGACACAAAAAATGCGTGCGCTCATGCAATTTTCTATAGACGAAAACGCAAAAACCAAGGCAACCGAAACTGCAGCAAGTAAAACGACAAAGAAGAGGAAGGCATAATCATGGATAATTTCAGCCTCCAAAAATTCGACCCTTCCAAAAGCCTTTTCATTGAAGCTTCCGCAGGCACCGGCAAAACATACACCATCCAGCTGATGGTCGCAAAACTCATCAGCCTTGGCACACCGCTCAAAAAGATACTCATCGTCACCTACACCGAAAAAGCGGCTGGAGAATTGAAAGACCGCATTCGAAAAAAAATCGACGAAGTTCTCGTCAGCAAAAAACTCGATAAGAGCGACGCATCTGAAAAAGAACTCGACAACGCAACGCTTGCACTTTTTTCCAAAGCATATCAGGATGTCGATAACGCCGCGATTTTCACCATCCACTCGTTCTGTCAAAAAGCGCTCAAGGAATACGCCTACGATGCCGGCAGGCCTTTTGACATGTCGATGATAGACGATGCCGAAGTCGAAAATCTCATCGAGCAATTTATTCGAGACAAGTGGTGCGAAAATTCCGATTTTCAATTCTTGCTCAAGCTTGATTCCGCAAGACTCCTCACTAATAAAATCATTAACGGGCTTAAAAGCATCACGAACATTTACAAAGGGCGCGAAGGCAATCACGAAATTATCCCGCTCGACAAGCCCGATGAAATTAAAGTTGGCGACACCGTTTTAAGCAATGAAGACCTACACACAATTGCCGCCGCACGCACACTTGACGACATCCTCGCCATTCCCGCATTCAGGAACGCTTTCGCCGCACTCGAAAAATATCCGTCCGAAAAATTCAGCAAGACATCTAAAAACTGTATCGCTGATTTTTTGAACGCGCTCAAGCTTTGGGTGAAGGGCATCTCGCTATATTCGGGTGTTTCATTCAAAGACTGTGAATTTATCAAAACCAACTGGCCTAGCGATGCTTACGAAGCTTTTATCACATTCAAAACTTTAAAAGATTTAGTCGGTTCCATCAACGGTATTCTGCTCAACAATTTTTTAATCGCGCAAGCGCCCATCGTTTTCGAAGAATGGCAAGCGTACAAAACCGAAATGAAATACCAATCGTTCAACGACATGATCCTTTCGGTACACCGCGCATCACTCGACACAAGCAAAGGCGATTCACTACTCAAGATGCGCCTCCGAGCGCAATATACATACGCCATCATCGATGAATTCCAGGACACGAACCAGTTGCAATGGGATATTTTCAGCAACGTTTTCGAAAAAATTTTTGTTGTCGGCGACCCGAAGCAATCCATCTACAGCTTTCAAAGTGCCGATGTGAACGTCTATCAAAAAGCGATCCACGAAATCAATAACTAAGCTTTTTGAAGGTGACTTTTTCACGCCCAACGAAGGCGCTTCCAAGCTCGTCGATTTCGAGCACTCGCTTCCGCCACAAAATACATCACATGTCAAGGCACCCCCGCGAATCAACGGCAAAGAGGCTTCACCGATTTGGATTAGCGAAGAAGACATCAACGAAGTGGACTTTGCACGAGCCGCCGTTAAAAAAATTGTCGATTGGTGCACTTTTGTCGATGACCAAAAAACAGTCCTGCAGGTATTCGATAAAAAAGACTGCACAAAATACAGGAACGTTACCTTCAAGGACTTCGCCGTACTCGCCCGCAGCCGTAGTGAAATGGAATCCATCGAAGAAGCCATGCGCTCCGCAGGCGTCCCGTTCAGCCGCTATAAAGACAGCAACTTGTTCAGTTGTCGTGAATGCGCCGAATGGATTGCCATTTTCAAGGCCATCGATGCACCCGATTTTTCGGCATGGAACAGACGCCTTTTAAGCGAAGCTCTCATCACGGACTTTTTCAGGATAGCGCGCCAAGACATCCACTACGCCGAAAGCACAGCATTCGACGACCCGAATAATCCTGTCCGCCAGCAATTAAATACCTGGCGCGAACTTTCGCAAAAACGCCGTTACGCTGAAATGCTCGAACGCATTTACAGCGACACACAAGTCGAAGAACGCTTGACCGAAATTTCAAGATTGCAAAACTTGGCAAGGCTCCGCCAAATCGGCAATTATGCCATCGAATACCTCTACAATCATAACTGTTCCATCGAAGACCTTGTCCGCCATTTAGAAGCGCTCGCGAACTACAACGATGACGCCGATGACGAAGACGGCAACCTTGTCGAGAAAAGCAGCGATTACGATGCCGTACAAGTCATGACTATTCACGCCTCCAAAGGGCTTGAATTCCCCGTTGTGATTTCCGTTGCCGGTTTCAAAGGCAAAAGACCGGGAACGGGTCCGTTCCTTTATCATAACAACGATGAAATCCGCCTCGGATTCAGCGAGCAAGCCAAAAGCACGCGCGAAAGCGAAGAACTCGAAGAATGGAAACGACTTTTCTACGTCGATTTCACACGTGCCTCGTCTATTCTGATGTTGCCCCGTTACGAAAAATGGAAAAACACCAAAGGCGTCAAGCCCGAATACAGATTCCTTGCAAGTTCCATCAACGGGCTAATCGAAAACGCACCGGAATTGACGACGAAATTATTGAAGGATGAGGAGTGGAATCCGCAGCAGTTGAGCGGGACAGTCAAAGAACGCATCCTCAAGCCGTTCAACGCCCTTTCAGGAATCGGGAACGCACTAAGCTGCGAAGAAATTACAAATAACATCATAAAGCAAAAAAGCACGATGGCAAGTTTGCAACAAAAACTCGCCGATGCAAGCATTATGCAGTACTCGTACAGTTCTCTTTCCGGAAAAGCAGATTCTCTAGTCGATACCGATGCCGGAGACCGTTTAAACCCGGACGGCGAAGAGATGGCGACAGCACGCAGCGCTACGGTAAAAATCAGCGACATCGACACCGCCGCGCTCGATTGCTCCATTGCAGCAGACGAAGCGCTCGATTACCAGACTCACCTGAACGAAGCCGCCAAGCGTTTCCCGCGTGGTTCACACGCCGGTAACGCTCTCCACCGCATTTTCGAACGCACGAAATTCCAGCAGTTCGGCCAGGACCTCAAAACGCTCGAAGACGCACTCAATGATTCGCAAACAAAAAACGTCATCGAAGAAGAATTCAAACGCGAGTCGCTCCCCATCTGGAATCATCGAGACGCATGGACCGACATTGCCACACGTTATCTGTGGAATACGCTCAATGCAAGGCTCCCTGTAATCGCGGGCAGTTCCGTGCAAAACGTCGAACAAGATGCACGGCCGCGCTGCCATGGAACGCCACAGACTTTTGCACTCGTCGATATTCCACTTAGCGACCATAAGCCCGAATTACAATTTAACCAGAACGCCACCGACGAAAGCAACGAGGCTAACGAGATGCTCGCACTTGCCGAAAACGATGCATACAACGAGGAACCCGTGGATTCTGGAAATTGCATAAGCGATGCAAGACATGCCGGCAGCGACATTCTCAAACGTTTCTGCAAAGGATTTATCGATTTGCTGTTCGTCCGCACCGTGAACGGACAAAAGCGCTATTCCATTCTCGACTGGAAATCCGACATGCTCGAAAACAACACCTACACGCCCGAAGCGCTCAAGGAAAAAGTCGATAACGATTATTCCATCCAACGAGTACTTTACAGCTATTGTTTAATCCAATGGCTCAAGCAATTCTATGGCGAAGGCACTCCCGAGAATTTGAGCGAAGCGGATATTTTCGAACAACATTTTGGTGGAATCTATTACGCATTCATTCGCGGTACCGAAGGCGGCACGCCAAAAGGCATTTACGCACAAACTTGGAACAGTTTTGCAGAACTCGAAAGCGCTTACAAAAGAATCAAAGAACTGATGAGCAAACCCTCCCACATCAAGGAGGAATTCTAGAATGGACAAAATAATTCTCGCAACCGAATCGATTGATGAATTCATCGATGCCCTCATCGAAATGCGCGGACTCATTCCGCTCGACAAGCATCTGCTCCACCTGCTTTTTGAAATCAAGAACGACATTCCGCTCCAGACGCAAAAGTTCTTGACCCTCAGCCTTTCGCTCCTCGACGACGGCAACACACGCGTACCGCTAGACGCCTCGCAATTTGCAGACATGTGGAACCACAAATGGAACGGCCTCGTGACGCTCCGCATCAGCACCGCCGAGGAAGACATTGACGAAAATTCATTCGCAAGCGCATACGATTTCGCAAGCATCATCACCGAAGGCACCCAAGATATCTTGGCAAATGATTTTTCTGCCATCGCGGAAACCCGCGATACAGACACCGAATCCACCGAAGACGATTTAGGAAAACCGTTCGTCCTAGCCAAGCGCCCGAACGGCTCGCACCTCTATTTCACCAAGCATTTCGACGCCAAATGCGTCATCGAGAAATCCGCTAAAATTTTATTCAAAAACGGATGCACGCCCATTGACGAACAAATTGCGCAGTGCACACAAAACATAGCCGGCATTTGTAAACCACTCGCTAATGGGAAACCATTCCTCATCAAGAAGCGCCAAGCCGAGGCCATCATCCGCGGGCAAACAGAAAACCTCGTCATCACGGGCGGCCCGGGTACTGGCAAGACTACCGTTGTTCTCTACATTCTGTGGAACCTGCTTGCAAGCCATAGCGAAATGCTCGACTGGAATATCTATCTCGCCGCACCGAGTGGCAAAGCCGCCGACCGCATGCGCGAAAGCCTTATCGATGGCCTCGCAAGAATCCGTAACGAGCAAAAGTCCGACAACGAACGCATTTTCCGCAAGCTGAACGAACTCGAAAGCAGCACCATACACCGCCTGCTCCGTTTTTCCAAAAGCAAAGGCGGTTTCATGTTCAATCACGAAGAGCAATTTTCCAAGAATTCAATCTTCGTCATTGACGAAGCGAGCATGATCGACATCGAAATGTTCGCAGCGCTCCTCGAAGCCATCCCCGAAGGCGCACGCATTTTCATTCTCGGCGACCCGTTCCAGCTCCCCTCTGTCGATTCCGGCGCAGTCCTCGGCGAAATCCTCAAAGTTCAATCCGACAAGAATTTTTCAGTCAAACTCAATGAATCCAACCGCTTTGACGACCGATCGAACATCGGCAAACTCGCCGCAGAAATCAAAGAAGTTGCCGAAACAAAAGACAACACCAAGTTCGTTCCGCACAAGTTCACAAGCAGCGATACCTCCAACGACATCGCAAACGAAATTACCACAACCTTCAAGGATAAAGTCTTCTACAGGAAACTCGAAACCGACAATACGCCCCTCTCCAAAAAAGAAGAAGACAAACGCATCGAAACATTCATTGCCGAATGGTCCCGCGATTTCGCCAAACTCCCCGAGTTAGCCGAAAACATTCATCCAGAGCGCACCGGCACCGAAACCGATGACCCTGAACACCGCGAAACCGCCCGCCGCAACGCAATCTGGCAACTCTCGTTGACAAAACGGATCCTCTGCGCCGAACGCCGCGGCCTCCGCGGAATTGAAAACATCAACAAAAAAGTTTGCAGCAAAATAAAAAACCTTTGGCGCATACAAAATAAAAAACAAGGCAAAAACATCCAACGGGACGACTCCGGCTACTTTCCCGGACAACTTCTCATCATCACCAAGAACCAGGAAATGTTCAAGCTCTATAACGGCGACACCGGAATCGTCGTCTTCGACGGCAACACCCCCTGCCTCATGCTCAAAAAAACGCCTCCCCAAGGCAGCAAAAGAACCCGCGACGACTTCGTTTTCTACCCGCTCTCGGTCCTCCCCGAAGATTCCATCACCACCGCGTTTGCCATCACCATCCACAAATCGCAAGGCTCCGAGTACAAACACGTCACCATGTTCCTGCCAACAAAAATCGGCCACCCCCTCCTCACCAACCAAATCATCTACACCGGCATCACCCGCGCCAAGGAAAGCGTCACCATAATCGCAAATGACGAAATTTTCAAGACCGCCGTCACGACCGTAAGCAAACGCGACACCGGAATTTCGCTATAGTTTTGATTTCTTTTGTTCACGGGTCCACATTTCTGTGTATATTTAAATAAGAAATAAATAAACAAAGGACGAATAATGGCTACAATCAAAGAACTCAAAGCAAGTAACGCACCCCGTTTCAAAGTCCCAGGCAAAGAAGCGATCTACGATGCATTCGACCAGTTCCTCGCAGAGAACTTCCTCGGCGAAACTGTCGAAACAATCGCGCCCGCACCGACTAACGGCGCCGAATTCGCCCCGCAGGCAATCTCACTGTACGAACTCGCCAACACATCCAAAGGAAATGCCGGCCTCTGGAAAGCAGGCACCGGCACATCATCCAAGAATTGGGACCTCAGCTTTTTGCAAGGCATTCTGAACCAGTTCTCGACCCTCCCGGCAACCACCCGTGGCAAGACAGTCTCCGAAATCAAGGAACAGCTCGAAGACTTCGCCTCCAAGAAATTTGCAAAGAATCCCGCAAACGCCCGCAACGGACTTTTGCACCTTTGCAATCCGAACATCTATGCACCGATTTATTCTTTTGCAGACAAACTTGCAATTTGCAAGGAACAATCCCGCCTGCTCGAAGACTTCAAGCTTTCAAACCGTTGGGACAGCGGTCTTTTAAAACTCAAAGTTTTCCGCAAAGACGGTTACATAGCCATTCAAACGGACGAACAACTTTGCTGGATTTTCGACAAACTCTCAGTGATGCACAAAATCGAAGACGAAGAATTTGAACAGTTCATGAAAAACTACTTCACCGCCCCCAAAAAGAGCACCGCAAAGAAGAAGTAGTAATTAAATTTTCAAACAGCACATCGCCCGCAATCATGCGGGCGAATTTTTTCATCTAGGTTATACCCCGCCGTCATCCTCGGAGCCTGTCATGGAACAAGCTCATGATTTGTTCGCCTCAGTAATGCGAAAGCAAGGTTGACGCTTCGCGTCCGTAACCTCACCTCAGCCATATATACGAAACTTAGAACATCTGTTCTCTAGTTGAGTTATCCTCTATGAGGAAAAAATGCAAGCATTTTTGCAGCATTCGCTTTGTATGCTCTTGTATGGACATGACCGGACCTAAAGGGAATACAACTTGCCAGAACCCGAAATGCAAGATTTTCATGAAAGTTCAGGATAATTCTTTCATGGAAAAAAATTTCCCAATATAATGAAAAAGCTCGTAGAATATCCGCAGGACATCCAAGATTGACAGATATGATTAGCGTTGTAAGGCTGGCGAACTTGACGAGGGGACAACTGTTCGAAAATTTCTGCAGGCCCAATCTCCCCATTTCATTTTGACGCACCGATTGTTTCACTAGCGAAACACTGGCCGTCACTTTCTGAAATACCCACCTCGCCCACGATCACTTTCGCGCATTTTCTCGCCATTTCCGCATACATTTTTGCGCATTCCCCGCTGCGTCTCTCCACAAAAAACGCGATTTTTCATCAAATTTCGCCATTTTCGCAACATTTTTCCGACACCGACCGAAATTTCTCGAAAAAATTTTTCCACGCATCCCGCATTTTTCAAAAAATTGGCACGGCTTTCGCTTAAGGTAGGGTGTAAAACAAAAGGGCCAACGGTAAACGCCGAGCCCGCAACAAAAAGAGGTTAAAATTATGATGAACACACAGATCCTTCCGAACGCTTTCTATGGTATCCAGAATTTCATTGACAGCTTGAACGCGGCAAACGCACAGGGCGAAAGCACTTACACACCGAAGGCTGACTACTACGAAACCGAAGGCGGCTTCGCTCTCGAAGTGGAACTTCCGGGCGTCAAGAAAGAAGACATGGACATCCAGGTCGAAAAGAATATCTTGACGGTCAAGGCGACCCGCGCACGCAAGGACGAAAAGTTCACTTACGAACGTAGCTTCCGCTTGGCCGACGATATCGATACCGACAATATCAAGGTCTCCTTGGAAAACGGCATCCTGAAATTCGATCTCTCCAAGAAAGCCCAGGCCGCAGCCCGCAAAATCACCATCGCCTAAAAAAGCGATTGGGCCAACGCCTAAAAAATCTTTTTCATACACTCCTCCTTAGAACAACAAGGGACTCTCGATATCATTGTCGTGAGTCCTTTTTTGTGTCGGTTTGGAGCATCGCAATAGAATCCGTTAAGTTTCAGCTATTGCCAAAATTCATTTTTTGTGTTATATTTGAATTTGCGAATGATTCTCAAATTGAATTTACACGTACTTGACAAGTTGATGGTCGCAATGGCGCTGTTTTATACGGAGCGTCATGTCGAGCATCATTGTCACGGCGAGCATTGCCACGTCTGTCATCATCTCCACCATTGTCTGGACTTGATTTCGGAATTTTGCTTTGAACTCGTCGAAGCGCCGATTGAGATTATTTACCGCTGTTTTCTTTTTAAACTAGCGCGTTTCGCAGTCATTGTCCTACGCCCGACAACACTAGTTTCGCAGAAGATCTTACTGCTAAATTAATTTTCTTCTTTTCAAGGC
Source organism: Fibrobacter succinogenes (assembly GCA_902762795.1). Lineage (GTDB taxonomy): Bacteria > Fibrobacterota > Fibrobacteria > Fibrobacterales > Fibrobacteraceae > Fibrobacter > Fibrobacter succinogenes_E. Next base: position 17,094 of record CACWPM010000049.1, read on the forward strand.
AATTTCCGCCTTATCAGAACCATATCAATAGTACATATTAAAAATTTTATTTTCTTTAAAGGTCTGACATGCCCCGCATCCTCCGACAAGAGGATCCATAATTCTTGTTTAAGAATTTTATAGGCATTCCCCCTTCATTGAAAATTTCAAAAATAAAATCAACATCCATAAAAGGGTAAAAAATGAAAAAGCTTTCATTTTGTTCTTTGGTGTGCGCCATTTTTGTCGCAGCACTTTTCTCCCTCGTCGCTTGCAACAATATTCCTGAAAAAAAATCACAGGAACCGCACAAGCTCTCCATCGTTACGACAATTTATCCTGAATACGCATGGGCAAAGGAAGTTCTTGGAGCTCTTACCGATTCAATCAACTTAGAACTTCTCATGAAAAACGGCGTAGATTTGCACAGCTACAAGCCTTCGGCTCACGATGTTGCAAAAATTGCAAGCGCCGACATGGTGATTTACGTGGGCGGAGAATCCGATGAATGGATCAAAGACGCACTCGCAGCCTCGCCGAAAAAAGGGCGCGTGGAAATAAATCTGATAGACGCCCTTGGAGACCGTGTAAAAGCGGAAGAGATCGTTGAAGGCATGCAAGCCGAAGATGAGGACCACCACGAACATCACGACGAGCATGCCGAAGCTCATGAGCATCACCATCACGATGAAGAGGTCGAAAACGATGAACACGTTTGGCTCTCTCTGAAAAACGCTGAAATTCTCGTCAAGAAAATTTCCGAAGAACTTATAAAACTGGATGCCCCGCACGCACAAATTTATACGCAAAATGCCGCCGCATACATCAGCAAGATTCAATCTCTCGATGCAGAATATCGAGCCGTTGTAGAAGGAGCCAATCACAAGACCGTTCTGTTCGGCGACAGATTTCCATTTCGTTATCTGGTGGATGATTACGGTCTTAAGTATTTTGCCGCGTTTGTTGGCTGTTCCGCCGAAAGCGAGGCAAGCTTCGAGACTATTGCGTTCCTCGCAAATAAAATGGATTCCGATTCGCTCCCGGCAATCTTCACGATTGAACGCGGAGACCAAAAAATCGCAAAAGCAGTGCTTGCCGCCAGTAAAAAATCCAAGGACACACAAATTCTAATTCTCAATTCGATGCAATCGGTAACAGAGCAGCAAATTGCGGAAGGCATGGATTACTTGTCAATCATGCAGACCAATTTGGATAACTTAAAGAAAGGTTTAAAATAAATATGACGTTGTTGAAATGCCGCAATTTAACACTTGGTTACGGAAATAAAAATGTTGTCGAAAATCTTGATTACGAGATTCATTCCGGTGATTATCTTTGCATTATCGGTAAAAACGGTTGCGGAAAAACAACGTTCTTAAGAGGGCTTGCTGGGGTTTTACGCCCGAGAGCCGGGAAAATCGATTTATGCGAAAATCTCAAGCGTAAAGAAATCGGCTACTTGCCGCAAATGACGACAACTCAGAAAGATTTCCCCGCATCTGTCGAAGAAATCGTACTTTCGGCATTTCAAGGAAAAAGCTTGCTATTGCCATTTTATGGAAAATCCCTCCGCAAGCGCGCTAGCGAGTGTTTGGAGCTCACGCGGACAGAGAATCTGCGAAAAGAGTGTTTCCGCGAACTTTCTGGCGGACAAAAGCAGCGCGTTCTTTTGGCGAGGGCACTGTGTGCCGCTGAGCGCCTGTTGCTTTTAGACGAACCCGTTACAGGGCTTGATCCCGAATCATCGCAGAATATGTACAACATCATCAAGAACCTTCACGAAAATAGGAACATGACTATCGTGATGGTCACGCACGATGTCGAAGCAGCGCAGAAACACGCCACACGAATGTTGAATTTCAATGAAATAGTGCAATAACAACCATCCTGCTTCCTACCGCCTACTAATCTATGCTTGACAAACTATTCTTCTACCTAGACTTTCCATTTGTACGTTATGCGATTATCGTCGGAACGCTCATTTCGCTATGTTCATCGCTTTTGGGAGTCACGCTTGTTCTCAAGCGATATTCCTACATCGGTGATGGACTTTCGCACGTTGCATTCGGCGCGCTCGCGATTGCAGCAGTTCTTAAAGTTTCGAACAACATGTTAATTATATTACCTGTGACTATTGCCGTTGCCATATTACTCCTTTGTGGCAGCAAAGATTCACGGGCGTGCGTAAAAATCAGAGGCGATGCAGCCATTGCAATGGTTTCGGCAGGAGCACTTGCCATGGGCTATTTGCTGATGAATATTTTCTCGTCATCGGCAAATGTCGCAGGAGATGTATGCACAACTTTATTTGGTTCGATGTCAATTCTCACGCTCAAGCCGACAGATGTTTACCTCTGCATGATACTTTCCGCAACCGTTCTCGTGATATTCATTCTCTTTTATCACAAAATATTTGCCATCACTTTTGACGAAAATTTTGCTCGTGCCACAGGTGTAAACGTCAGCGCATTTAACTTGCTCATCGCCATCATCATAGCAGTCATCATTGTTCTTGCGATGAACCTCGTTGGAGCATTACTCGTTTCCGCTTTGATTGTTTTTCCATCGCTTTCCGCCATGCGAATCTTCAAAAGTTTTTTTTCGGTGACGATTGCCGCAGCCGTAATTTCTGTTATCTGTTCTCTTACCGGAATTCTCGTTGCAATCCTAGCCGGAACACCCGTCGGTTCTACGATTGTCGCTGCAGATATTCTCGTTTTCTTCATCAGTTACATAACCAGTTTCATCCGCAACGGAAGGATGTAGCAACATTACGTTATTCCGAGTCCCAAAACAGAGTCTAGGATAAACTCTACAAAGGAGCTTTCATTTTTCAACGGAGAATAAATTTTGTACAAATTATTCACAATTTTACTTTTTTGCATTTTCACGGTATCGACATCAGCCAAGGCATCTACCAACACACACGTCGACATCGACCTCACGCGAATGAGCAGCACCATGGTCTATACTATGGTTTTCCAAATGGTCACCGATCCCCAAAAGTACGTTGGCAAACGAATCAAAATGAAGGGAGCATTTTCAAGCTATTTCGACGAAGAAACAAATCGGCGTTTCTTCGGATGCATCATCAAAGACGCTCTAGCCTGTTGTTCACAAGGTCTCGCTTTTGAACTTGCCAAGCCTCGCAAATATCCAAGCGAATACCCATCAGAAGGATCATCTATCATCATTCTCGGCACATTTGAACTTGAAAAAGAAGAAGACGGAATCGGATTCCCAATAATCAAAGACGCCAAAATGTTCAGATAAAAATTAACCCATACAAAGGATAAAACATGAAAATCAAGCACCTCTCTCTCGCCGCGCTTTGCGCGTTCTATATCGCCTGTGGCGACAGCAATTCCACTTCCACCGATCAGCACGAGCACTTCGAAGCTGAAGGTTGGAACCTCTATTGGCCTGACTGGAAACTCGCCTACAGCGTTTACCAGGGCAAAGAAGACAAGAGTCTCGAAAAGCTCCGCGTCAACGCCAACTGCCTTAGTGAACATTTGACCGTCAAGTTCCTCGATGACGAAAAGAAAGAAGTATCCGCCCCAAAGGACGATGAACATTCTCTCGGCTGGAGCGTTGGCGATGAATCCATCCTCGACATCGAAGCATGTGGCAGTTGGGGTTTCCACCTGAAAGGAGTCAAGGAAGGCGAAACAACGCTGACGCTCAAGGTCAAGCATCACGATCATGCCGACGCACGCACGCCACAAATCCGCGTCATTGTCGATAAAGCCTTGAAGGCAGAAGATTGTCCGTTCCAAGATGATGATGAAGAAAATGAACATCACCACGATCACGAACACGAGCACGATCATGAATAATACCCTAATTAGGGCTGTCATGGGGAGCCTCCTTTGCGGAGGCTTCCTTCATTTTTCATTTGCCCAAGAATTTATCCAAGATTTAGGCAATTCAACTGTTGTCGCCGAACAATCTAGCGAAACAGTTTTAAACGGACTCCGCGAAGATGAAATTTTAAAAGACGAAAAAATAGACCGCAAAATTTCAACCACCATTGCAGAGACAATCAGGAATGAACCCGACATAGCGATCCGTTCGATGGGTCCTGCCGCCGCACGTCCAGTCATTAAAGGACTTTCAGGCAGTCACGTCACGCTCACCGAAGACGGTTCCTTTTGCGGTGACATGAGCGCCACCTCGCCCGATCATGCGGTCGCATCCGAAGTTTTGACCGCACACAAATTGAGCATTACACGCGGCCCGCAAATTCTCGCACAATCCTTCGCCACCGCAGGCGGAGTCATTCAAGTCAGCCATCAAGACATTCCTTTTGAAATCACAACAGTCCGCGCTTCTTCATCCCACAATCCAAATAACACACAAATTCACGGCTACATTGCGGATTATGCAGAAACAGGCCAGCTAGGATTCGCCACAGTTTTGGGCGCGAACGGCAACATCCACGGACTATCGCTCAAAGGCGAACTTTCCGCACGCAACATGGGCGACATGAAAACGCCCAATGGCACGCTCAAAAACACAGACATCAAAAACAAGAGCATCGCCGTCGGAGCCGCCTACAGCTTCGAACGCTTCAAGTTTGGAGCATCCTTCCGCACTTTCAATTCCGATTACGGAATCCCCGGCGGATTCATCGGTGGTCACCCCAACGGTGTAGACATTGAACTATCCAAACGCGATTTTACTTTGCAAGGACTGTACATTCCCGCAGCACGTCCCGACACACTGAACGTCATCTTCCGTTACAATCAATACCACCACAAAGAATTTGAGACAAAGAAATACGTCGGTGCAGAATTTGCCGTCAATCAAGCAAACTTGCGCGTTGAAAATTTCATCGCCAATAGCGGTCCATTTTTCGGCATTCGCCTCGGCACAGAACTCGACAGCCGCTCCATCGAAATGGGTGGTTACGTCTTTACACCACCGACCCACTCTTACGCCGCATCGCTATTTTCCATCGCCAGTTTGAACGGATGGGACGGTTTAGAAATAACCTTGTCCGCACGACTCGGCGGAGCATTTTTCAGGCCACGCGAAAGCGTCGTTGCAGACAAAGACGCCATTGAAGACCGCAACTTTGCGCTATGGGCATTCGCGGTCGAATTTTCACAAATCGTCGCCCCCGGGAAATTCCTGACACTTGATGTATTCCGCACCACGCGCGCCCCGACCATCGAAGAACTCTACAACCAAGGTCCGCATCTCGCCGCCTACACCTACGAACGTGGCTATCACAAACTCGATGCCGAAAGCGGTTACGGCGCAGAACTCGAATTTCGAGATTACGGCGAGCACTTCAACTGGCGAGCATCAACACACATCACCTGGTTCCTGAATCACCTTGCGCCACGCGCCACCGGTGACACCAACTGGTCCCAACTTCTGCCAATCTACCAAGTCAGTGGCGATGACGCCCTCCTCATGGGCACAAGTACCTCCATCGAGACTTCGGCAGAGCAGGGATTCTACGCCCAAGCGGGCGCAAGTTATGTTTGTGGATTTTACCAGAACGAAAACTGGAGCGACATGCCACAAATTCCGCCGTTCCATTTTCATGCCGAAATGGCTTACATCTGGCAACACGTCCGCGCAGGAATCAACACGGAATTTGCACTCGCGCAAAACCGCCTAGACCGCTACGAACAACGCACCCCCGGCTACATCACGTTCGGTGCCCTCCTAGAATTCCATTGGGCGCTCACGCTCGCCAATTACAGCATTGTCCTTCGCGGCGATAACTTGTTCAACGCCGATGTACGCAACCACCTTTCGCGCCTCAAATCCGTGATGCCCGAAAAGGGCCGCAACGTGAGCATTCTTGTAAAAGCGGAGATCTAAAAAAGCAAAATTTAAAATTTCGCCATTTTTTACGTAAAAAAAACGGATAAAAATCAATTTTTACGTAAATTTTCAGACAAATGAAGCATTTTTTCTATAAAAGGCAACCAAACGCATACCATTCCTTCCATTTTTCGCACTTCAAGCCTCCAATTTCTTCACATTCTACCTTTAAACAACATAAAAACCCGCTCAAACGAGAGAAATAGTACATACAAAGTACGAATTTTACGTAAGAAATTCAAATTTTGACCTATTTCTTACGTAAAAAACGCCTTTTTTCATTTTCAAGCTTTTTACAGTCACATCAAACAAAGTAATAAAGATTCTAAAAAACATTTTTTCGCATTCATTTCTCTTTTTTAAGAATTTTGAGCCAAAAACAGCCAATAACAATCAGCACGCCACACACACATGGTCTCTTCCGCACAATATTTGTATATTCTTTAGCGTTAAAAAAGAAGAATTACGATGGCCGATAAAGAATTGCTCGATAAAGAAGTTTTAAAGACCGTAAGCCGCATTGAACTTTCTGTTCGCGGCACGCTCGACACTGTAATGACCGGAGCCTACCACAGCTCATTCAAGGGCAACGGTATGGAATTCAGCGAAGTCCGCGAATACATGCCCGGCGATGACGTACGCACTATCGACTGGAACGTGACCGCCCGAACCGGCACGCCTTACGTCAAAAAATTCATCGAAGAACGCGAAATGACCATGCTCCTCATGGTCGATGCATCCAGCAGTTCGGAATTCGGTTCCGGCAAGCAAATGAAAGGCGAAGTCATGGCAACGCTCACGGCTCTCCTCGCATTTGCCGCCATCAAGAACAACGACAAGGTCGGCCTCCTCATTTACACCGACCAGGTCGAACTTTTCATCCCGCCCGAAAAAGGCCGCAAGCATGTGCTTCGCCTCATCCGTGAAATCCTTTATTTCAAGCCGCAGCACCACGGCACCAATACGCAGGTCGCCCTCGAATACGCCGGCAAAATTCTGAACCGCCGCGCCGTGGTCGTCGTGATGAGCGACTTCTTAGACGAAGGTTTCGAAAACGCTTTCAAGATTCTCCGCAAGCGCCATGACGTTCTCGCCGTGTCCGTCGTTGACCCGCGTGAAATGGAACTCCCGTCCGCAGGCCTCGTAGAACTCGAGGACCCCGAAACAGGCGAAACGCTTTTGATCGACACCGGCGATGCAGCCTTCCGTGAAGCATTCGCTCGCGAAGCCAAACGTCAAGGCAAAGCGACCAAGGAACTCTTCCAGCGCATGTCCATTGACTTTGTCCGCATCGAAACACACGACGACTTCAAGGAAACGGTCGCCCCGCTTATCGAGCACTTCCGCCGCCGCGCGAAAGCCGCAAGAATGTAATGCAAAAACCCTGCGACTCTAAATCGTCGCAGGTCTATACCCGAGCAATTTCATGCTGTAAAGCGCAGTGCCCTTGCTGATGCTGCGAACACCCGTAGCATATCCGAAAATTTTTCGAAGCGGAACATCGGCTTTCAAAAAATGCGTTTTACCATCGCCTTCGATTTCCTTGACTCGGCCATCACGAGCCTGGATATCGCCCGTCACAAGGCCCGCAAAATTCACTGGGCATTCGAGCGAAAGTTCCATCACAGGTTCATACAACTGCACATCCGCTGGCTTCACAAGTTTCGCCACCGCATCCGCACAGCATTTCTTGATCATCGGCGGAAGCGCCCCTTCCGTCCATTCAAAACGATGGACTTCAAAACGCACACCCACAAGCGGCCCCTTGCCGAGCACTCCAACTTCTGTCGATTCCAAAAGCGCCGAACGCACACCCGCCAAAATTTCACGCGGTGCACTTTCCATGAACTCTGCGGACAAACGAATATCGTGAGCATCGCCATCTAGCGGAGACGCCGAAATGCTGATGGACATTTTATGCGGCCCAATCTGGAACGTATTTTCAGCAGGTCCCACTTCGCGGCACAAACGTTCTTGCCAGCGCACCTCAGGGCTACCGGCACGCACTTCGCAACCAAATTCACGTTTTAAGCGGGCAAGCAAAACATCGAGTTGCACCTCGCCCACGGTATGCAAATACCAGAATCCGCCATCATCCTTTTGCACGCGGAAACTCGGATCCATGCGTGCAAGCACCGAGAGGCTGCGCTCCACGTGGGCGTAATCCTCCGTCCGCACGCACTCCACACGCGTCTGCAAAAGCGGCAAATAATTTTCACTGATCGACGGCGTAGCATTCCCATTCGGCGCGGCAGATCCTACAGCGTTAGAGATTGCTTCGCCTTCAGCTCGCAATGACAATCCCGGCGCACTTTCGCCGCGCATTTCGCGACCATCTAAATAAATCACCTGCCCGAGTTCTGTCTCGAACGGGCTCCTCATTGCGTAAATATCCCCCGCACGGATTTCATCCACAGGCAAAAGCATATTCGCCTTGAGCCTTGAAAACTCAAAACCCGTTGGCCAGTCGCGACGCAACAAATCCACATGACTGCGGAACAGCGAAATTTCACCAATCCCACGGAAATGCCTCAGACGCACCACCTGCCCCAACTCATTTTCATCAAACGTCGGGACTTCCGGCAAAAAGAACGAAAGCGCCGTCACGAGGCTACGAACGCCAAAGCCTTCCAACGCAGAACCGGCATAGCATACAACATATTCATCGCTTGCAGCAAGCGCTTTGAGCCCGCGCAAAAGCATCTTCGGCGGTACCGGCTTATTTTCAAGCGCGAGCGACAAAATCTCATCGTCAAAGTTGCTTGCAAATTCCACCGCCTCATCGTAATACTTTTTCAAAAGCGCACGCTCTTCCGCCGCACCTGCATCCGATTCCCAGCCGTCATCGAGAACTTCCGCTCCCGACTCCGAATGCACCAAGCGGCTCTGGCTCAGCACATCCAGCATACCGCACATCTTGCCGTTCTTAAATTGCGGCACAGACATGAGCACCGGGCGCACTCCAAGCGTTTCTTCAATGTTAATGAGCGTCTCGTCCAGCGAGTAATCGGGATTGTCGAGCTTATTTACAAACAAAATTGTACGCACGCGGGATTCGCGCAACTTGCGGAACGATGCTACCGTCTGCGTTTCGACACCACTCGCCGCACTCACTACAAGAACGGCGCCTTCCACAGCGGTAAGCGCCATATCGACCTCGGCACCAAAATCAACATGCCCCGGGGTATCGATAAAATTGAACCAAGTATTTTTCCATTCGAAATGCGCCACGCCACTTTCAATCGTGATGCCGCGTTCCTTTTCTTCGGGCATGTAGTCCATCGTGGCAAGGCCATCTTCCACACGCCCCGGGCGGTGAATTTCGCCCGCAGCAAAAAGGATTCTCTCGGAAAGAGTCGTCTTGCCCGCATCGACATGGGCAAGAATGGCAATATTTCGAATAGGCTGTTTCATAAGCCCAAAATTAAAATATTTGCGGCTCTTTTAGTCTTCCAAGAAATACTGAACGCTCGTGACTACGCGAACTTTTTTGATATACGGCGTATTTTCATCACGATCTTCGATAGAAAATTGTCCTTGCGTTGCCGTTTTGATCTTTCCAAGCTTACTGTCGGAATCTGACGCAAACTTTTCAGCAGTCAAACGGGCGTTCTTATTCGCCTCGTCAATCATCGCGGGCTTGATATCGTTCAAACCATTAAAGCTATAGACTTGACGATAGCGATAATCGCTTTCACTAAAGGCAATACCTTGTTTTAAAAGTTCACCCTGCTTGCCCATCAGTTTGCGAACTTTATCCACATCCTTAGATGCAACCGTCATTACCACGGTCGCAACATAACGGAATGTTCGTCTTTCGTTATTGTAAAGTTCCCCCTGAGCATCCATGATATTTGTAGCAGAGCGGCTGATTTCAGATTCATCGATGCCGTTATCGCGTAAGAATTTTTCAAGTGCAGCGTTTTTAGTTTGTACAGACTCGTAGATAACCGAAAGATCATTGCCAAGTTCTTTATACACAATCGGCCAAATAACAAAATCAGCCTTAACGACCCGTTCTGAAAGTCCCTTGACCGAGACGACACGCTCACGATCTTTCGTGTGCATCATGGCACAATAGAGGAACGCTCCGAGACCGAGGATTGCGATCGCCATTATAATCGATTCTTTGACTCTAGACATATTATTTCTCCTTAATGTTTAACACCTAACAAATATGAGATTAATATACAATCTTGAATGGTTGTTGGTTATTAGTCAATAGTCATTCATCCTTAGTTATTGGTTATCGGTCAATAGTTATGAGTCATTAGTCGCAAACATCCACTGTTTTCTTTCGTCTTGGTACTTTTGCATCTCCTCACAGAGGATAACTCAACTAAGGCAATGAATTGCCAAGTTTCGTATAGCTCAAGCACCAACAGCACGACTCAGTCATGTCAGTCTGCAAGCAGCCTGCCACGACTCTCGCCTTATGCAATTGTCGTCTAATTTCTATATTTGCACTCGTAACAAAAACCCGCGTGTGCGGAAAGGATAATGTATGTCTAAACTGACAGATTCTAAGGAATGGAAGGCCCTCGAGGCCCATGCCGAAGTCGCCAAGACCTGGCAGATGAAGGAACTCTTCGCGAAGGACCCGACTCGCGCCGACAAGTTCAGCGCCGAAGCCTGCGGACTCTTCCTCGACTACTCCAAGAACATCATCACCGACGAAACCATGGCCAAGCTCCAGGACCTCCTGAAGTCCGCCAATTTCGAAGACATGCGCGCCAAGTACTTTGCTGGCGAAAAGATTAACACCACCGAAAAGCGCGCCGTGCTCCACACCGCACTCCGCTACAAGGGCAACGATCCGATCTGCGTCGATGGCAAGGATGTCATGCCCGAAGTTCGTGCCGTGCTCAAGCACATGGAAGACTTCACCCACCTCGTCCGTAGCGGCAAGTGGAAAGGCCACACCGGCAAATCCATCAAGTACGTGGTAAACATCGGTATCGGCGGTTCCGACCTCGGTCCGGTGATGGTCACCGAAGCTCTCAAGCCGTATGCGGAAAAGCCGATCGCAGGCGAAACTTCTCCGGAAGTCTACTTTGTTTCTAACATCGACGGCACCCACATGGCCGAAACCCTCAAGAAGGTGAACATCGAAGAAACGCTCTTCATCGTTGCTTCCAAGACATTCACGACTCTTGAAACCATGACGAACGCCGAAACCGCAAAGGCCGCCGTCCTCAAGGCATTCAACGGCGACAAGTCCGCTATCGCAAAGCACTTCGTTGCCCTTTCCACCAACACCGAAGCCGTTACCGAATTCGGTATCGACCCGGCAAACATGTTCGAATTCTGGAACTGGGTTGGCGGCCGCTATTCTCTGTGGTCTGCAATCGGGCTTTCCATCAGCCTCCGCATCGGCTTCGAAAACTACATGAAGCTCCACCAGGGTGCCTATGAAATGGATCAGCATTTCAAGACCGCTCCGGCTGACAAGAACCTCCCGGTCATCCTCGCCCTCATCGGCGTTTGGTACAACAACTTCTTTGGCGCTTCTAGCTACGCCATGCTCCCATACGACCAGTACCTCCACCGCCTCGCCGCCTACTTCCAGCAGGCAGACATGGAAAGTAACGGCAAGACCGTCGATCGCGATTCCAAGCGCGTGAACTACCAGACAGGTCCAATCCTCTGGGGCGAACCGGGTACGAACGGTCAGCACGCCTTCTACCAGCTCATCCACCAGGGCACCAAGATGATTCCGTGCGACTTCATCGCCCCGGCCAACAGCCACAACAAGATTGGCGATCACCACCAGAAGTTGCTTTCCAACTTCTTCGCACAGCCGGAAGCTTTGATGAACGGCAAGACTCTCGCCCAGGCTCAGGAAGAACTCCGCGCCGCCGGCAAGTCCGAGGAAGAAATCGCATTCCTCGCTCCGCACAAGGTATTCGAAGGCAACAAGCCGACGAACTCCATCATGATGGACTACGTGAGCCCGGAACGCCTTGGCGCTCTCATCGCCATGTACGAACACAAGATCTTCACGCAGGGCGTTATCTGGAACATCAACAGCTACGACCAGTGGGGTGT
>CACWPM010000050.1 GCA_902762795.1 Fibrobacter succinogenes
CGGAAGGCCACCCTCCTGGACATTAACCGCGCGTTGGCACGGGTATTTCCTGATATGGGGCAGATTGCTTACGCGTTACTCACCCGTTCGCCGCTCGGCATTGCTGCCTCGCTCGACTTGCATGTATAAGACACGCCACCAGCGTTCGTTCTGAGCCAGGATCAAACTCTTCATTGATTTTTTAAATAGTCTGTCCTATTTTTCGTAAATAGACTTCCAAGAAATTTTCTTGGGCCGTCACTAAGCACATCTCCGATTCCTTCAATATTCCCGGAAGTCTCGCGGGCTTCCGTTTTTACTCTCGTTTCGGCGTTTTGACCGTCGTTTCGAGGGTGAGACCAATTATAGAATTTTCGGGAATAAAAACAAGGGGTCATTGGTGAAAAAAATCACTTTTTTTCATTTTTTTTGTTAAAAACGGGTTGTCTTCTACTTTTACATCATGATATTCACATTCTATTCACTATTTTTTCAAGACACGTCAAGAGAAAAAGGAGAATTTACCCTTTTTGCGCCCCGTTTTTTTGGAAAAAAATTCCAAGAGCTCCTAAAAACGACCTTTTTAAGGAGTACCTAGCCCTCTCTCGACAAAATCAAGAGGATTTTCGCAAGTATCCAGGTCAATTTCAGACGATTTTACCTGCCAACGGAACCACGTCAGCTGACGTTTTGCATAATTTCGCGTTTTTTGCTTAACTTCTTCGAGGACGGTTCGCACTTGATAGCCGTCTTTTGCACACAAAAGTTCTTTATAACCAAGACTTTGCCACGCAGGAGCGTCTAGCGGCACCTTTTCTGCAAGTTCACGAATTTCATCGAGCCAACCATCCGCTATCATCTGGTCCACACGGGCATCAATCCTGGCATAAAGATTTTCACGGCTTCGATTCAGCCAAAACACCGGCACTAGCCCCACACCACCCTTGCGTTCCCTTTGCCATTCCGAAAGCTTTCGCCCCGTCAACTGGAACACTTCCAAAATGCGGATAATGCGTTGGACATTGTTCGGCTCCACTTTTTCCATCGCTTCGGGGTCAGCCTGTTTCGCCTTTTTATACAAACTATCACTTCCAAATTTAGCAGCCTCTTCTTCAAACGTTTTTCGAACAGACGCATCGATTTTCGGGATTTGCGGAAGCCCCAACATCAAAGATTGCAAATAAAGTCCTGTACCGCCCACCAAGATGTAGTTTTGCTCCGGATTTTCAGCAAGAAGACTTTTCACATTTGCGCAAAAATCTCCAGCAGAATACACCTTGCACGGATCAAGAAAATCAACCAGGTGATGTTTTACGCGATCCATATCCTCATGAGAAGGCTGAGCCGTGCCAATAGCAAAGCCCTTGTAGATTTGACGGGAATCCACCCCGATAATTTCGGCATTAAAGCGTTCCGCCAGTTCCAGTGAAAGGCGAGACTTGCCAACACCAGTAGCTCCAACAAGTGCAAACAGAATAGGCATGAGTTCAATGTAGTTATATTTATAGATGTAATGATCAAGCTTAAACACATTGTCGCACTTTTTTTAGCATCGGGGATTTTTGCCGGTTTGGCATATTTTTTGGACAACCAAGAGAAGGCGCTTCAAATTCTCGATAAAATCGAAGTGTCCACTGGCGTACGCGAACAAAAAATCGTACCGGTTGAGAACGACACAATTCCCTTTGAAACAAAATTGCAAAGCGAATTGAAAATTATTTCTTCGAATTTTTCTAAACGATCCAGGCGAAATATTTGGACCCTTGCACGTGGCAAGACAATCGTTGTCTACCTTATGCAGATGCAAAAGTTTATTCAAAGTCACGGGGGCACAGTTCTTCTGATGGAAGAGCTCAACGACAACCCCAATTCCTACCAATCCGCAAAGGTCGACGTTCTAACCCCCAAAGGCGATTCGCTCCATCTGACACTCCAGGTTTCAGAAAACGTCTTCATGAAAAACGCTTCGCTCATGTCGATTGCGTTCCAGACAACAAGTCTTTCACCTGAAATCATCGAAAAACTAAACCACCTGGATTTTCCATTTAATTTACTTGTTCCGCCATTTGGTTTAAACGAGGACTTCTACAAAGATTTGAATAAAATAAATAACAAAGAAATAGTCCTGTGGCTAGCTATGGAATCCACTAAGCTGAACAAGGTTCACAACAAACTCCGTCCTCTCCGCATCCACCATACCGCAGAGCAGATTGAAGAAACGATCAGCGATGCCAAAGAAATTCTCCCAAGTGCAGCAGGGATCGCCACGCGATATGGAGAACAAGCGGTAAAGCATAAGCAGCTTTTACAAGCCATTTTAAAACCGACAGAAAAAAGAGATATGTGGTTTATGGATTTATCCATGGAAGAACGCACGGTCGTTCCGCAGACATGCAAAGATTTCGAGATAGCCTGCAAGATAGCGTTTCCATACAATCCAGACAATAGTTCCATTGAGGATTATGTACACCAAAAACTCAGGGAAGCCACAAAAAGCGGTACATCAGTGATGATACTCCCGCTGACAGAACAAAATTTGTCTAAAATTGAGGACATCGCCACAAAGGCGGCCAAGCAAGGAACGTCCCTCGTTGATTTATCCACTTTATTTAATTCTAAATAGGAGAGCCTATGTCTATCAAACTCGGTGTAAACGTGGACCATATTGCAACAATCCGTGAAGCCCGTAAAGGCAAGGAACCAGACCCGGTCGCCGCCGCCATGATTGCGGAACTCGCCGGCTGCAATGGAATCACAGCCCACCTCCGTGAAGACAAACGCCACATCCAGGACCGAGACATCAGGCTCCTCCGCGGAACTGTTACAACTAAGTTAAATCTCGAAATGGCTCCAACTCAAGCGATGGTGCAGTTCGCCATCAATCGCCAGCCAGACATGGTAACCCTCGTCCCGGAAGTTCGCACGGAACTTTCGACCGAAGACGGACTGAACGTTTCTGCAAAGATTAACGAACTAACCAAGTACATCATGACTCTTAGGAACAACGACATTCTCGTTAGCGTGTTCATAGACGCCGAAACGGAACAAGTCAAGGCAGCCAAGAAGGTCGGTGCAAATTTCGTGGAATTCAATACCGGCAAGTACGCGACGGCATTCGAGCTCGGCAGTCGAGAAGAAGTCGATCGCGAGATTTCGGCATTGCAGGACATGACAGTTCTAGCCCACAAGTACGGACTGAAAGTTCTCGCCGGACGCGGACTCAATTACAGAAACGTGGAACCCGTTGCTCAAATTGACGGCATTGATGAAATCATTGTCGGTCACAGCATCGTGAGCCGCGCCGCACTTGTCGGCATGGACCGCGCCGTGAAAGAAATGCTCGAAGCGATTAGATCTTAGGCCTTAGGTTTTAGGGATTAGGGGTTAGGATTTATAATCGCGGCACAGCCGCCATTTTACAGACGCACAACGTGCGTGATTATAGCCTAAGACCTACAACCTATTACCTAACTCCTCATCAATAATCCCTATATTCCACGTTCTCTAGCACGAGCCCCTGCGGGGGCGCCCATGTGCGTTCTCCCTTGAACTTTTTCTCGAAAATTTGACGGACCGTCCCCTCAGGATAGCGGCCTCGCCCGACATCAAAAAGAGTCCCGACCATGGCACGGACCTGGCGATGCAAGAAACGGTTCCCTTTGATATGGAACATGCAGCTCCACTCGTTCAAGCGTTCCAGGCGAAACTCGCTCAACGTGCATAGCGTCGATTTTCCATCGTTACGCGGGATGCAAAAATCAATAAAATCATGTTCACCCAGAAACGATGCAGCCTCGCGCCCCATCGCCTCGATATCAAGATTTAACGAGCCGCACTCCCAGCCAAAGTCACGCATCAGCGCCACCGGGCGTGTAAAAATCGTGTACTGGTAATAGCGCAAAACCGCATCGTAACGCGCATTGAAATCAGGTGCGCACGGTTCTAGATCGCGAATGCGAATCAACCGCTTGGTGAGTCCGTTTACAGAACGCACTACCTTCAGCGGATCCAGTTCACCGTCAAAATCAAAGTGGACACATTGCCCGCGGGCATGAACACCCGTATCGGTCCGGCCCGACCCCGTTATGCGGATTGGCGCACGCAAAGCAATCGACAACGCCTCTTCGAGCGTTGATTGCACCGTCACAAAGCGAAGCTTGCCGCCACAATTTTGTTCTTGCCAGCCGTAAAAAGCGCTGCCCAAATACTCGCAACGAAAGCGGTAACGCATTAGTTACCTGCTTCTACGGCTTCCTTGATAACAGCCTCGACTTTCGCCTGAGGAATCTTCAGCTTCGAAGCAATTGCCGAAGCCGGAAACCCTCTGCGGGACATCTGCAAAATTTTGCTGTTCACCGAAGATTCGTGATCAAAGCGATTCATTTCAAGCGGATGCGCCACAGCAGTAGCTACAACTTCGGGTCTCGGTGAGGCTTGTTCTTTAGCGCGAATCTTAGTGCGGTCATGATGCAACACGTCAGAAAGCGATTGCATCGCCGATGTAATGCGTTCTCTCGCCGTCGGGCGAAGAACAGTCTTCCCATTGAACGGGGAGGTCAATATGCGATTTTCAGGAACGCCTCGATCATCTTCAAAAGCTGTCTTCGTAGCATCCGAAGCATTCTTGTCTTCAGCTTTCGTCTGGAGTTCCATCGTTTCACGACGCTTGGCCGCAAATTCCTGAGCCTCATCAATAATAGACTTCTTCGGGGCATGAATACGCGAAGAAGTCATCGTATCGCTATCGTCAATAGCAGGCATTGTTCCCGTTTTTGATTTTGCAAGAGCTTCCATCATTCGAGTTTCAACAACTTTTTTGCGATGAATAAGCACAAGCACAAGAATAACAAGGCAAAGGAGCACAGCAAGCGTACCGCCAATAATCCAGAGCCACACGCCGCCAGAGAAACCGCCCACATTTTCTTCAGGGGTTTCCGTATCACCAGCCGTATTCGAACGCATCGCCGAAAGATCTTCCCAGGCATTGGCGAGTTCATCGCGGATTTTCACCTGGACATCGACCTTGCCCTGAGCATTCCACAGTGCAATTTCCAACGAATCTATCTTGGAACGCGTCTGCATGTACCGGCTAACGTCAAACGAAGAAGACGAACCGGAGAAATCAACTTTGAGATAAACAATTAAGGCACAGGCCAAGACAAAAAGAATAACTGGAGCAGCGTATTTCTTCATGCTAGAAAATCTAGCAATAATTTCCGAAACATTTTCATTTTGAATGTTCGACACTAAACAAAACCTCATTTTTACATACTGAAATGCAATTGTAGAAAAAAGGAAACATACATTGTGAGTTTCTCAACACTTTTCAACACGAAAAACGGCAAAAACAGTATTCTCGTCTCAACATTAAATACCTTTATGTTCAAGAACTCTTTGTTCTCCTCCTAACCCCCAAAAAAAACACTTTAGCACCAAAGCTAGAGTGTTTTTTATTTTTTAAAGCTCTTTCCCTTTATTCATTCCAACTTAAACGGTTCATAAATACACTTTTTCGCTTGCATTCGCTAAAACAAGACTTTTTTTCAAAAACTTTTTATAGTTTCAAGCTATGCAACCGCAAGCACTTAGATTGTCCCGAATTACGATATCGAATCTCCGCTCTATCCAGCGCGAGACCTTCCCTCTCAGTGATTTTACCGCCCTCATTGGCTACAACAACGCAGGAAAGACTAATATTCTAATGGGCATCCGTTGGTTGCTTGCGCATTTTTCGTTGGACATCTCGTATTTTGACGACCCGAACCATCCCGTAGAAGCCGAAGGAATCTTCGAAGGAATTACGGAACAGGTCTTGAACCGCCTCGGAGACGAAAAAGCAGCAGAAGTGATCCCGTTTCTCTGCGGAACAACGCTCCGTGTCAAAAAGATACAACGCATTCCAGGCGAACTCCCCGGCAACATCGAATTTTGGGCCTTCTGCCCGACGAACGGCAAACGGAAAGGCAAGGACTGGGTTCGCGTCAACGACAAGTTTATCGCGGCATTCAACCGCATGTTTCCCGAATCCATCGCTATTTGGGATTTTGAAGGGAACAAGGCCTTTACAAAACTCCTTCACGAAATTTTCAAGCCGCTAGAACGCCGATTCGGCGGTGAACTGGGCGAAGTCATCGAACGCTTTACCGAACTCATCTCCTCGGGAAGCGAACAACAGGCCGAAGAAATCCGCTCATTCGACAAGGAAGTCAATGCGGCGCTCCGCCCGCTGTTCCCAAGCGTCAAAGTGGAGCTGGACATCCCCGTGCCAACGCTTGAAACATTCCTCAAGAGCGCAACAATCAAGGTTGTCGATGAAGACGATGGTTTCGAGCGCAACATTTCGCGCATGGGAGCAGGTTCACAAAGAGCTATTCAAATGGCGCTTATCCGCTATCTCGCCGACATCAAGAAGCACCACAACAATCATCACTTGAGCCGCACGCTTTTGCTGATCGATTCGCCGGAGCTATTCTTGCACCCGCAAGCAGTTGAACTTGTCCGTGTCGCGCTCAAGAACCTTTCAAATGAAGGTTACCAAGTCGTTTTCGCAACGCACTCTGCACAAATGGTTACAAGCGAAGACGTGAGCACTTCGTTACTCATCCGCAAGAACAGGGAACGCGGAACGTTTATGCGCAAGCGAATGGAAGACGCCGTACGCCAAGTGGTGCAAGACGCCCCGAGCCAGTTACAAATGTTATTTAGTTTGTCCAACAGCAATGAACTTTTGTTTGCCGACTATGTGCTGCTCACCGAAGGTAAAACGGAATGGCGCGTGCTCCCCGCTCTATTCGAACGCATTACCGGACAATCTTTTGCGCTTATCAAGTGCGCACTTGTACGCCAAGGAGGCGTGAGCAATACACGCAAGAGTATGCAAGTGCTTACAGCGATGGACATTCCCGTACGCGCCATCGTCGATTTGGATTACGCATTCACGACGGCCACTCGCGATGGATTTATAAGCGAAGACGACCCGGACGTGACGATTTGCCGCAACCTTTTCCGCGAACTCGCCTTCCAAAAGCACCTGCGTTTGGTAAACGGCATCCCCGTCAACAAGCACAGCAACATTCCGGCATCAAAAGCATACGCCATGATGGCCGCCATGCCCGAGGCCCAAGAGCCAATCAGGAACATTCACGAAAAGCTCTGCAAGCAGGGCATTTGGGTGTGGACACGCGGCGCCATCGAAGAACATTTGGGACTCGATGGCAAAAACGAGATAGTCTGGCGAAATTTCATTGAACGAAGCAAGTCCAAGAACTTTATACAGACCCTCCCCGACTATGACGGAATCACAGCGCTATGTCAGTGGATTATCAACGGAAGCCGGGGACAGACCTAGAAAACAGATTTAAATAAAACTTTTTTCGCGTTTTTTGACATTTTTTGCTACCAAATTGCATTTTTTTTGCAGTTTTGGTAGCATGTTTTTTACTTTGTCCGTCACACATTTGCAGAAACGAAGCGGCTTTATGCTACCAAATACGGATTTTTATTGTATTTGGTAACACTTCCCACCTTACAACCCTACATTTTCGCCCGATTTTGTTTAATTTATCCAAAAATTATGTTACCAAAAGACCGTTTTGCTCATTTTTGGTAACACATTTTCGCAAAAAGCCACCCTTCGTAGCTGAAATTCGCAAAAAAAGTGCGTAAAAAAGGAGTGCGCACTTCTGCGACACTCCTTTTTTAACGCTCCGCACCTCCCAACGGTCGGGGATGACTTTGCCGGGGACTTGGGCGGTTTTTCTACAGATTATCGATAATCTCGTTGAACGCCTCGACGGGGCGCATCCACTTCTTGAGCAGATCCGCTTTCGGGACGTAGTAGCCACCGATATCGGCGGGCTTACCCTGTTCGGCAGCGAGAGCGGCGACAATTTCCGATTCCTTCGCGGTGAGCGAGGCTGCAACCGGAGCGAACTTCTTGGCGAGTTCCGCATCGTCCTTCTGGGCGGCGAGAGCCTGAGCCCAGTAGAGAGCGAGGTAGAAATGCGAACCGCGGTTGTCGAGTTCACCGATCTTGCGAGCCGGCGTGCGGTTGAATTCGAGAATCTTGCCGTTCGCGGCATCGAGCGTATCGGCCAAGACCTTCGCCTTCTTGTTGCCTTCCTTCAGCGCGACCTGTTCGAAAGCGGGTACGAGTGCAAAGTATTCCCCAAGAGAATCCCAGCGGAGATAATTTTCGGCGAGGAATTGTTGCACCTGTTTTGGGGCCGATCCACCCGCACCCGTTTCGTAAAGGCCACCGCCAGCCATGAGCGGCACAATGCTAAGCATCTTCGCAGACGTTCCGACTTCCAGAATCGGGAAGAGGTCCGTGAGGTAGTCGCGCATCACGTTGCCCGTCACGCCAATCGTATCAAGGCCAGCCTTCGCACGCTTCATCGTTTCGACGATTGCCTTGCGCGGGCTCATAATCTTGATGTCGAGACCGTTGAGATCATGTTCCGGCAAGTAGGCTTCGACCTTCTTCTGGATTTCGCGGTCATGGGCGCGTTCCGGGTCGAGCCAGAAAATGGCCGGAGTGTTCGAAAGGCGGGCACGCGTTACGGCGAGCTTCACCCAGTCGCGCACCGGAGCATCCTTGGCCTGGCACATGCGGAAGATATCACCAGCTTCAACTTCCTGCTGCAAGAGAACCTCACCTTTGCCGTTTACAGCGCGAATGATTCCCTTACCCTTTGCGACAAACGTCTTGTCATGGCTGCCGTATTCTTCAGCGCCTTGAGCCATGAGCCCCACATTCGGCACCGTCCCCATCGTCTTCGGGTCGAAAGCGCCATTCCGCTTGCAGAACTCAATCGTCTCGTCATAGATTCCAGCGTAGCAGCGGTCCGGGATGCAAGCGACAACTTCTTGCAGCTTGCCATCCTTGTTCCACATGCAGCCGGAGTTGCGTATCATCGCCGGCATCGAGGCGTCGATAATCACGTCGCTTGGCACGTGCAAATTCGTAACACCCTTGGCAGAATCGACCATCGCAAGGTCCGGACCAGCGGCAAGAGCGGCGTCAATCGCGGCGCGCACTTCGGCTTCCTTAGCGTTCCCCTCCAGACGCTTGAACAAATCGCCGAGACCGTTGTTCGCATCAATTCCAAGTTCCTTGAACAAGTCAGCGTACTTCGCGAACACATCCTTGAAGAACACACGAACAAATGCGCCAAACAGCACCGGGTCCGAGACCTTCATCATGGTCGCCTTCAAGTGCACGGAGAAGAGAAGCCCCCTATCCTTCGCTTCAGCCATGGCACCGGCGATGAACTTTTCAAGAGCTGTCATGCGCATCACGGTCGCATCGATGATCTCTCCCTTCAAAAGCGGCTTCGCGGCACGCAGTTCCGTCACAGCGCCGGCTTCATCGACAAATTCAATCTTGAACGTATCGGCTTCGGCCATCGTGATGGACTTTTCATTGCCGTAGAAGTCGTCTGCCTGCATGCTCGCCACGTGAGTTTTAACGGACTCGTTCCAGACGCCGTTGCTATGCGGATTGTTGCGAGCATAGTTCTTGACAGCGTTGGGAGCGCGGCGGTCGGAGTTGCCTTGACGAAGCACCGGGTTCACGGCAGAGCCCTTTACCTTGTCGTAGCGGGCACGGATAGCCTTTTCTTCGTCCGAGGCTGGAGCATCCGGGTAATCCGGCAAAGCGTAACCGTTCTTCTGGAGTTCGGCAATCGCGGCCTTGAGCTGCGGCACCGAAGCAGAAATATTCGGAAGCTTGATGATGTTCGCATCCGGTTCAAGCGTGAGCTTGCCAAGGAACGCGAGGTCATCCGTCACCGGCTTGCCTGCAAACACCGTCCCTTCAGGGAGCGTATCCGCAAAGGCAGCGAGAATACGTCCCGGCAAGGAGATGTTCTTGGTTTCGACATCGATATCTGCAGTCTTTGCAAATGCAGATACAATCGGGAGCAATGACTGAGTCGCCAAGAACGGCGACTCGTCCGTAAGGGTGTAGTAGATTTTAGTATTCATACACCCCTAAGATAGAAAATAGCTCATGAAAGTTAAATTCTAGATTATGGAATTACAGTTAGTCTAAGCCAAACAGTTTTACATATTCGCCATAATCTTTCATCTGAGTACTAATCCACTCACCGTACGGATCGATCTTTGTAAGAGTTTCCGGCTTGTCACAATTCCAGTTTTCGCTCACATAGGTTGTCTTCACAATGGAACGATTCAGAACATCCCAATCAGGTGAATTCGCCAACAAAATCATAGAATAGTGAACAGACGTATCTTCCGGGCAATTTCCACTTTTCACGACATCGGTCACATAGAATGCATCCTCATCATAAGTAGACAATATATGCCCCTTAGCACCAACGTCTTTTATGACAATGATGTAATAAACTGAATTGTTCGTAGAACGAGACTTCCTAAACTCATCCAACCTGCCCGGATATTCAGACAACTTAGGGAAGAACGTTGTCAGTAACGAATCCGGCAGCATATAAACGCCCTCGTTGCGGTATGCGTCTGCAATTGGAGTATCCGGCAACGTGTTATAAGCAACAGTATTCACCATATAAAGTTCAGGATTTCTTCTTTCTTTATAAGAAACAGTACCATTCGCATCAACCTTGACCGTGCCATCGATTATCGAGAACTGCCATCTATAAGCATCTGTCGAACGCTTTAATGTAGTAGCCCATTCTCTTTCCGCATTGGCAATCCTGTTCAAACTATCCAAATATGTCTGATCCCAATAAGGATAGATTCGATTGTAATTTTCGTCATCAAATGGTGCGTATTTTAGGGAATCATCAACGCATTGGCTTTGATACGTTTCTGTATATGTGCTCAAAACCTGCTCCGGAGTTTCATCTTCAGGGACAAAGGACGCACAAACTAATTCCAGATCATCCTGGTGGCACCCATCCCCTAAATCCCAAAAGAGTCCATTCGATGCAGTACAAGACCGCTTAAATTGATCCAATACTTCAGGACATGAAACGCCATACCCCCAGAAAGCATTTATCATCTTATGGGAGCCCACGGTATTTATCACGACAGGGACGCCGTCAGCATAAGCGATTCTCGTAGAAAAGACGGTTTCATGAGGATAATTGTAGAAATAGTTTTCCGCAGCCTCTGGCGAGGAACATTTCGGTTCCGTTTCAGAGAGGTAAGAACATTCATGATCATCGTCATACGACATCGCGCGCAACACGCCTCTTTGATCAAAATTATTCACCTGAGAAAAAGTCACGACATCGCAAACTTTACGTTTATCCTTGCTCGGATAGCGATATACCAGTTCATTCTTCACGCTCCATGGATACGGATTAAGATATCGATTATAAAACGCGTTTAACTCAGAAGAAAGCGATACGTTTACAGAATCAAGAATACCCTTTAACGAATCTGTTACCGACGGATCCACCAAGGAAAGTAGCGACTTTGCCAAAATTGTTTTCTGTTCATCCGTCAGCACCGCTACTGGCGAGGAATTCGGCTCAGTGGTCGCACCAGTAGTACTCTGTTCACTCGAACAAGATACCAAAATGGTTGCCAACCCAGCCAGGATTATTTTATTCAGTTTTCTCATCTTAAGCCTCCTTCCCTTTAGTCAACGGGAACAGTTGTAAATTCAAACGATAAACTTTATCGTATTCTTTTTCTTTAGCAGCAACGGCAACCACCTGCTGCCTAAGCATTTCAAGCTTTTGCACGAGCCATTTGTACGTTTCGTCGGACAAGCCAAGCGTCACGCCTGCCGTATGACGCTTTTCTGGCGGAATATCGTCAATGGCATCAGTCGCAAACTTTGACATTTGGCGGTTCATGGAACGCAGCGCTAAAGGTATCGCCTCGGAAGATCCCGTCACAATCTTTTCAGTCTGTTCGTAGGTATCCTCGCCGACCTTTTTCAAGAAATTCGCATGGACCATAAAGTCCAGGGACTGGCGAACCTCGGTCGCGCTCACCACCGGGTAACAGTTGCGAGCCAGTTCCAGCGGTTTTGCGCCCGGCATAATCGGGGCTAGTTCACGCATGACCGGATTCACCCACGATTCGAAATACTTGAACGCCTCGGCATCGACGACCCGCAAACGGTTTTCTTTCGCGATTTTCTGCATTTCGTTGAATGCCTGCATCTTCTTGGCATCGTTCTTGGCATCGCCAAAACGCTCCATCGCGAAGAAATAGTCCCGGTCGGCGCCCGCAAGCCCCATAGCATCGGCAACTTTTTCAACCCCATTATTGCTCAAGCGACTTTTTCCTTCGCACACGAGCTGGATGTAGTTTGGCGAAGAGAACCCCGCCAACTTGGAAAATTCACGCCACGAAAACAAAGAACTGCGTTTGCGCTCTTCGTAAAAGTCCTGCATGTATTTTCGATAATCTTGATATTCAGTTATTGGTTTCATACCTATAATTTAAACTAATTTTTTCGAATGTGCAATAGTTTTTATTATACAAACATCAATTTTTTAAAGATTTTTAGCAACTTTTATAACTTTTCAAAAATTTTTATAAAAATATAATACAGCGTGTATTATAAGCACGAGGAGAAGGTTCCCCAAAATCTTCAAACGTCGTTTTTTTCGACCATGTTTGCTCCGTTCACCGCAAAAAAGTCATTTTTTTTCAAGCCAAGCAAGTTTTTCCAGCATTCAAAGCAGGGCACCACCCCAAACACCTGCTTCATTGTCAAAAAATCAATGTTTTAAAAGTTACTCCTAGCAAAAAAAGCCCTCTATAATATAGATTAGAGTATAAATGTGGGTAAAATCTTCAAAAGGGTTAGAATGAAGAGATTTTGGTTTGGTATAATAGGAATAATTTCTGTGGACCCGACAAACAAAAACGTCTTTGCGAGCTGAAAGCGAAGCAATCCATGCATACAAATTGAGGTTTTATGTTGAATAGCAGGTTTTACAGAATTTTCATTTGTTCATCCCTAGCGTGCGCGACAAGCGCCTCTGCCATCACAAAACACGGCTTTGACTTTGTGCTGGGCATCGATGGAGACTTCAAGGCGGCTATCGCAAAAGCATCCTCTTCGGGCGCAAGCGAATCCAAACGCTTTATCCTCTTCGTCCCGGATGGTGAATACAACATCACAAAACTCACCGGCGACGAACACGGCAAAACGACTTTCAGCGGTTCGAACATCTCCATCATCGGGCAATCGGCAGACAAAACAATCATTTGGAACACGACCGATACCGAAGGCATCAGCACCACGGCAACGATATACTTCCCGAACAACAAAAACATGTACATGCAGGACATAACCCTGCAAAACAGAGGCACCTATAACTCTGGCAACGCTGCACGCCAAGTCGCTTTACAACAAAATGCTGGCGACAAGTTTATCTACAAGAACGTACGTCTATTGAGCGGTCAGGACACTTACTACACCAAGAAAGGCCGCACGTATTGGGAAGGCGGTGAAATTGACGGCACCGTAGACTTTATCTGTGGTGGCGGTGACGTATTCTTCGAAGGCACAAAACTCGTGATGACACGCAACGGCGGCTACATTACCGCATCGCAAAATCCCGACACTTGGGGTTACGTTTTCAACAACGCCATCATCGAAGTCAGCAATTCCAGCTTCAACAAGACATTCTACCTTGGACGTTCCTGGGGACACGCCAAGACCATATTCCTGAACACCATCATGCGTGCAGAACCCAGGGCTGAAGGCTGGGGTCCCGAC
Organism: Fibrobacter succinogenes; assembly: GCA_902762795.1. Lineage (GTDB taxonomy): Bacteria > Fibrobacterota > Fibrobacteria > Fibrobacterales > Fibrobacteraceae > Fibrobacter > Fibrobacter succinogenes_E. The sequence goes on from CACWPM010000050.1 coordinate 13,667, forward strand.
ATGAACTCCGCACCCGCCGTTTTCGGCGAATACAACAGCAAGAACGGAAGCGGAGGCGACATCAACACGAGCCAGCGCAAGACACGCTTTGACGGCGGCAAGGATCCGTCTTCGGCAACTACACTCAAGACCGTATGGAACGCAAGCGACGCCGCAAAATATACACTCAAGAACGTCCTTGGCGGTAGCGACAACTGGGAACCGAACAAACTTACAGTGCAAGTACCCGCCCCGAAAATTTCGCAGGAAGGCGCGAACATCACCTGGAACAACGACGATAACGCCATTTGCTGGGCTATCTTCGTGAATGGCAAGTACCACAGCAACACTACGTCCAATTCCATTGACGTAGGCAGCATTGCCGCAGGATCCAAAGTCACCGTCCGCGCCGCAAATTCCATGGGCGGACTCGGCGCCACCTCCAACGAAATCACTATTCTCGAAGCAAACGTCACCTACTACAACTTGACTATCAATTCATCCATCGGCGGTGCAATCGTAGCCTCCCCGAACCGTGAAAAAATCGCCGAAGGAACAGCAGTCAGCCTTATCGCAGAACCCGCTTCCGGTTGGAAATTCGCCGGCTGGACAGGCAAAAGCGCAAACGACGCCGGCACAGCAAGCACCTGGAAAACCACGATGACCAAGGACATCGAACTTGGCGCCATCTTCGAAGCCAAGGGCACAACCACGTTCCAGGCCGAAGACGGCATCATCGATAACGCCATTAACGAAAGCACCAACGCAGGCTTTGCAGGAAAAGGCTACATCAACTTCGGAACCGGAAAATCGACCGTTAAAGTTCCCGTCTATGTAGAATACCCCGGCGAATACACCATGGCAATGACATTCGCGAACGGCAGCGGCAAAGCACGCAGCCTCGCCTTCGCCGCCCCCGGCCAATGCACCGCCGGAATTGATGGATGCAAAAGCGCAAACATTATTTCGTTCGAAACCACCGACAACTGGACCACTTACCAGACAAAAGAAACAACCATCACACTCCCCAAAGGGGCTAGCTACATCACCTTCGCCATCGTCAACGGAAACGACGGACCGAACCTCGACCAAATCAAGCTCACCGAAAAGAACGTCGAAAAGCAGGACACGTCAACCATCGTAATCCCCAAAGTTTTCCGCACGAACGCAGAAGCCGCCGAAACACGCGTCTACGATACCAACGGCAAACTCGTACGATATACCAACGGAAAAGCCAATACAGCAGACCTTGCCCCAGGAATTTACATCATAAAGACCACAACGCAAGGTTATAACATACAAAAAATAGTCCATGTCCACTAGAATTTGTTAATTTTAAGGTATGCTTGGAATTGAACAAAAAAAAGGAAACGACGATCAGTTGTGCGGCAGGATGATTGCCTACGCACGTATATTGCCCTCTCCGGACGCCGAACCTAGCGAGACTCCATTTGACGACATGATTAAAAATGGACTTTTGACACTGGAGGGCGACTTTCGTCAATTCGCACACACACCAAGCAAACGAGAAGTGAATCGCGCCGTCGATGCAAAGTTCAACAGCTTTCTCAAGACGATGGAAGAAAATGGCGTAGAACTCCCCGAGAATTTAGATGTCGATGCCATGCGTGAACGACTCCATGAACTTTCGAACATGGAAGTCATCCCAATACCGGCCCGCATCGGAAACTTCAACAACGAAGAAGACATCCTCAAGGAAGACGCGGATATCTACTACATCGGTGAATTTATCGGTGCAAATCAAGCGCATTACTGCCTTACGACACTGCCAATTTATTATCAGGCAAAGTATCGCGAACAAGCTAAGCGCAGCGAAATGGACATGCTCAACGAAATTCTTTCGCAATTCGAAGAAGGAGATTTCGTTGATACCGAAGACATTCAAAAAGACACGGAAGAACTCTTCCCGAAAGGTCTCACGCTCAACACGTTCATGGGCGACCTCTCGAAACTTCTCAACGTGCGCGTGATTCCGTTTTTGCTCGCCTGCGAATCCGACAACGAGTACAACACGCAAATTCAGCTTTTCTATACCTTCATGAAAGGCTACCCCGACCAAAAGGACGTTCAGAGAATCGATAAAGCCCTCCGTGAACTCCGTAAGCAAAGCGACTCCATCACAGCCCGCAATCTGCTCGAGCTCAGTTGCAAACGAATTAACGCAATTTACAATGAAGATTCATTGCAAGCAAGCGAACTCGGCAAACAGATTGAAATGATTGAAGGTGTGTGATTGCGAGTTTATCTATCAAACATCTGAAAGCAATTCACAAATCTACAAGAGTAGAAATTTTCTAAGGCGTATAGCCAGAAGAATCCGGAAGCGCGGGCTTCGAGTTCAGCAAAGAAGAAATCGAAGCCTTATAAAAAAGCGGCGCTTCTGCGTCGCTCGTTTTATAAAGGTTTTCCTTCGCTTCTCTTTTTATTCTTTCACGAGGAATCCGGCAATGGACTTTTCACGGACAAATGTTTTCTTGGCAACGTTTTGCACGTCGGCAACATTTACCTTGTTCAAATTATCGGCCCAGTTCAAGAAAATGCGGTAGTCGCCATAGACTTCGTACCAGCCAAGCATTGTCGCGACGTTTTCCATGTCGGTCAAGCTACGGACGAGTCCTGCGTAAGCACTGTTCTTGACCTTTTGGAATTCGCGTTCACTGACTTGCTGCGATTTCAACTTTTCAAGTTCTTCCCAAACGATTTTTTCGACCTTTTCGCGGTTGGCATCGGGGCGAAGGTTCACGCGGACCGAGAACTCGGAGATGTACTTGTTCGGGCTGTTGCTTGCGCTCACGCCGACGGCAAGTTTTTCTTCTTCAACGAGTCGCTTGTAGAGTCGGCCGGAACGGCCGTTCAATACGCCTTCGGCTATGTCGAGCGCATAGAGCGTGCTATCGCCCACGGCGGGAGTCTTGAAGACGAGCGTGTAAAGGTTAGGAGCGTCCTTGCGTTTAACGGTCAAGCGCTTTTCGCCAGCTTGTTCGGGGTCGCGCACGGTGAGCGGCGGGAAGGCTTCGCCAGCAGGGATCGGAGCAAAGTACTTCTTGACAAGCGCCATCGTTTCAAGTGTATCCAAATCGCCAGCCATCACAAGGATTGCATTGCGCGGTTTGTAATACTTGCGGTAATGTTCTTCGGCCTGTTCACGGGTCAAGTTCTCGATATCGCTCGGCCAACCAATGGTCGGCACGCGGTAAGGGAACGCTTCGTAGATCATGGAATTGAGAGTTTCATAGAAGCGTCCTGTCGGGCGGTCATCATAGCGCATGCGGCGTTCTTCACGAACAACAGAACGTTCAGAATAAAATTCGCGCAGCACGGCATTTTGCATGCGATCGGCTTCGAACCACATAAAGAGTTCTACTTTATTCTTGGGGAGCGTTACCGTATAAGCGGTCAGCAGGTCGCTCGTAAAGGCATTGAGGCCTGTTCCGCCGGCAGCTTGATAGACGCCCCACAGTTCGTCCTTGATAAAAATCTTGCGATGTTCATTCAGCACGGAATCGTGCTCGGCCATGAGTTTTTTGACAAGCGCCGTATCGCCGGCAAGTTTTGCCGGACGGATCAAGGCTTGCAAAGAGTCTTGAGTCGCCATGAACTTGACGTCTGCAACACTATCCAAAATGCCGACCTTTTTCGTGCCCTTGAACAATTCATGTTCCAAGATATGTGCAAGTCCGGACTTCCCGGGAACTTCATGAACGGAGCCCGTCACGTAAAACAGGCGAAAGCTCACCGTAGGAGCTTGATAATTAGGATAAAGGAGCACCGTAAGCCCGTTATCCAAGACTTCTTTATGTACAGGCAAGTTTACTGCAGCCATAGACATTCCGGCAAGCAAAGCGGGAAGGACGGCGCAGTTCATAGCAATTCTAGCGAATAATTTTTTCATATTAAAAATTTAGCATTATTTCAAAAAAGTGACCCACCGGCGTAGCCGGTGGTTCTTCATATGCGGGCCCTGCCCTAGAATACTAGCCACGCGTCACGTCGCGTTGCACGAATTGGCACC
>CACWPM010000051.1 GCA_902762795.1 Fibrobacter succinogenes
GATACGCTTGGTGTTGGTGATTTCGCCAGTCACCTTGTCCTGCGGAACGTTGAAGTCGACACGGATGAACACGCGCTTGCCGGCGAGTTCGAGATCTTCGATAGAAAGCTTTGCCATTATAGCACCTTCTTTTTTAGGGTTAAAATTTTACGCGGAAAATATAGTAAAAGGCGAGAGCAGCGGCAAAACAACTTGTTGTTTTGACATTGCCGAGCCGTCCTATATGCGTTCCGAAGGGACGCCATATAGTAAAAGGCGAGAGCAGCGGCAAAAGTGTACAAAGCGAGAGACGACTACCATTCAAGGCGAACGACGCGACCTACGAAGTTGGGCATGTCCAAGCCGATTGGTTGGGACTTGAGCTATACGAAACTCGGCAATTTATTGTCTTAGTTGAGTTATCCTCTGTGGGGAGAAACGAAAGTCCAAAGACGAAAAAATTTTTCATTGGAAATAGCGTATTGTAGACAGTAGGCTGTGATTAGTGTTTAGTGGCAGGTTATCAGCGGTCATCCTCGACCGAGTGTAGCGAAGGAGGGAATCCAGAGTAGAAGTTGTAGGGGGAAGGGTGGTCTTTCGCTGCGCTCAATCCCCAATTATTGGGCTCGGTAAAGCCAGTCTGTGAGCAGCCTGGCGCAACACTCGCCTAGGATAGCAGTTTCCCTCGCTCGCAGTTACTCGCTACCCCTTCGAACGGGGCCTCAAGCGCCAGCCCCGTAACGCCCCGGCTACAACAGTCAAAAAAAGGCTATTCGCCCACAATGTAAACCCAACTTTACAAAAATCCTCGTTAAACAACGTAATTTCATGATTTTTTTGTCACATATATAATTTATTCCACACATACACGATTCTTATCAAGAAAAAAAAATATATAATCATTATTAGCGTTTTTTTTATATATTTTCCAAAAAAATTGGTACACTCGGAGTAGAAACGATGAAGCGTTCTTTTTTATTGGCCCTATGCCTTTCCGCAGCTGCAGCATTCGCTGGAGCCTATGATATCAGTGATTTTACGGCAAAAGAAGCCGTCATGTCTGACAACCAAATCTTTGCAGCTAACGGTGATCAGCCATTAAGCACGACCTCTGTTGACGAAGCAGCCGCTGTCCCTTCAGGAAACATTGTTCTCCGCCAGAAATTCGCTCAAGAATCCGGACTTAACGCCTACCAGCTCTACATCGGTAAAGTCGGTGACATCTCTTCATTAACCCCATTGAGCATTCCCGCCACAGTTTCCTACCAAAACGTCATTAAATCCAAGCTTTACGAACGTCGTGGCATGAAACCGGGCGACGATGTCGAAAAAGTCTACTTTGACGGAAAGTTCGTCTACATTCCGGGCGCAACATCAGCAGTCGTCTTCGTCAACGGTGCACAAATTGACCTCAAGAACGAAGCTCCGGCATCAACAAGTGCAGCACCCAAACAAGAATGTGATGAATTCGATGTTTCTTGTGACGAAGACATCATTGCTGCAAAGAACAACAAGAACGTCGATGTTGCCGGAGACTTGAACAGCAGCAATGCACAAGCCGACGCCCGTGATTATTCCGCATCCGCGGCAGCACAAGACGTCAAGGACCGTTTCGGAATTGCTGACGAAGTCCGCTTCTGGAGTGCTGTCACACTCTCCGCCGTTGCCGCAGGTAGCGCAGTAATGGGCATCTACCAGCACTCGAAGTCCAGCGAAGCAAACAAGGCTTACAAGAACCTTGAAAAGGTTTCTAACACAGTGGATAAAAAGATCAATAACGCTTGCGAAAAAGTCACCAATTCTCAAAAATGCGTAGAATGGTTTAAGAGCGCCGATGCATCCGCATTCTCGTCTCAAACTGGTTGGACCTACAAAAATCTCCAAGAAAGAATGAAAATCGACAAGGACACGAGAGATTCCTACGCCATGGGTCGTAACCTTTGGTTCGTTGCATCGGCTCTTTCCTTGACTACAGCAATCGTTCTCTTCACATGGTAATGGAACAAGGGCGGATCCACCTCAAGGACGTTCAATTCGATTGCATCATTGGAGTGCTCCCTTATGAGCGCGAAAACGAGCAACCAGTTATCTTGAACCTAACTCTTTGGTTGGACTTCGCTCGAGCCGCAAATACAGAAGATTTAAACGAATCTATCGACTATGCAAAGCTGGCGGAAGAACTCAAAGGGTTCATCCGCCTTTCTTGTTTCAAGCTAGTCGAAACCCTTGTCGTAAAAACGGCGGAATACGTTCTAGAACATTATCCCAAAGCAAACGCCGTCGAAGTTTCGGTTTCAAAACCCAAGGCCATTCCCGGTTGCTTAGGCGCAGAAGCGAGTATCAAGGTTCTTAGGGATTAGGGGTTAGGCTTTATAATCGCGGCACAGCCGCCACCTATATATGCACGAAGTGCTTGATTTTTTTCTCTGATCTCTAGTTTCTGATCTCTAGTCTCTATTCCCTACATTCCCTTTTACAATCCTAAAACCTACAACCTAAAACCTAACGCCTACCCTCTAAAAGCCCGATATCGCAAGGCTTCGGCCAAATCCATCACATCGACGACATCCGCACCGCGGAGATCCGCTATAGTACGCGCGACTTTTAACAACCTAAAATATCCGCGCGCACTCAAATCCATTTTTGCAGCCGCATTCACCGCAAATCGTTCTACATCAGGCGTCATCGCTGCAAAATTTCGCGCATATTCAGATGACATCTCGGCATTGGATTTAAAAGGCAAATTATGAAAACGCTCCCGCTGGATAGCTCGAGCAGCACACACTCGTCTACGAATATCCGCAGACGCCTCTCCCCGCCCCTTCAAGGCAAACATAGCGGCATCGACAGGCGGTACGCTCACCTGAATATCAATCCGGTCCAATAGCGGTCCCGAGATTTTTTCACGATAACGTTTACGAGCTTCGGGCAGACAAGAGCATTCACGCTTTGGGTCCATCGAATAACCACACGGACACGGATTCATCGCAGCGCCCATCATAAATCGCGCAGGCCAAACGACTGTACCACTCGCACGGCTCACCGATATTTGCCCTTCTTCCATAGGCTCACGCAACGCCTCCAAGACACTACGGTTAAATTCAGGCAGTTCGTCCAAGAACAAAACACCGTTATGCGCCAAGCTCGCCTCACCCGGCAAAAGCCGGGTTCCGCCCCCCACAAGCGAAACCATCGATGCCGAGTGGTGCGGCGATCGGAACGGACGAGCGAGAACAGGTTTAAACTCATCAGAATCCCCGGAACGCCTTGCACACGAATGAATACGCGTTGTCTCTAAAATTTCCTGTTCCGTCATCTCTGGGAGAATTCCCGACAAGCATTTTGCACAAAGAGTCTTGCCAGCACCGGGAGATCCCACCAGCAAAAAATTATGCGCTCCGGCAGCGGCAATTTCAAGAGCCCGTTTTACACCATCCATACCCACGACATTCTTAAAATCAGGAATTCCATCAAAATCATTTGTACGACATGACGTAATCCCTTTTGCGATTTTCACATCCTGACTGGAATTACGTTCAAGAATTTCGACACATTCGCCCAGAGAATCCGCACAAATAAAACGAAGACCTTCCACCAGCGAGGCTTCTTGCACATTTCCTCGCGGAATAACCAAAACGCAATCATGCTCCGAGACCAAATTCATTGCGATGGACAACACACCACGGACAGGCTTCAACAAACCATCCAATGAAAGTTCACCGACAAAGACATAGCGTTCCAACTTATCCACCGAGATTTCCTCCGTTGATACAAGCATGCCTATCGCCAGTGGAAGATCTAATGCGCTCCCCTCCTTTCGCAAATCCGCCGGAGACAAGTTTACCGTCATACGGTATCCCGTCACCACTTTCCCGATAGAACGCACCGCCGAAACGACGCGTTCACGAGATTCCCTTACCGCATTGTCCGGAAGTCCAACAAGCGTAAATCCAGGCAGTCCCTGAGCGGCATCGACTTCGACACTCACAGGAACAGCCTTTATTCCAAACAAACAATAAGAACGGATTCTTTGAAACAAAGTAAACCTTCCTTAGGCGACAGCCGCCTGATACTTTTCAAGCACGCAGTTTTCAATATGTTCTCGCAACTGGCGCGTAATCGGCAGGCATACCGTGCGATAGTCTTCTCCCTTATAGAACGTATCAATCGGGTAACCCACAAACATTCCGTTTTCACCGTCCATCACGCGAAGCCCACGTATTTGAATTTGATCATTCAATACAATTGTCGCAATGCCCTTCATATGCCCAAGATTAGCACCTTCCTTGAACGGATAAACCTGAACATTCGTCACAGCAAGGCAATCAAATGCCGGAGACATTGCAGGAATACCAGATGTTTTCTTTTCTATTTTTTCAGCCATGTCGGCCTCCTATTTTTAATGTTCACCGCCATCAATGCATTCGCACCGTTGCGGAATTACAGCACACAATGCAAAAGATGTGCCAACATGGTGAAATGCCATTTTTGAGCAAATTTTGAGGTTTTCAAAAATCAATAAAAGTGATTAATCGATTAAAGCAGTGATTAATCACTTTTTCAATCCACATAAAGCAACAAAATTTTAATACTTTGTTCGCACCAAGCAAGGTATTCAAAATATGGTCGTTGGTTATTGGTCATTAGTTAATAGTTTATAATTATAAAGATGGCGGACCGGGTCCGCCATGACGTCATCATCATTCTTCCATGAAGCCGACATCATTTCATCATGACGTTGTATCTAAAATCAATTAACAGCCAAAGCAACAGCAACCAATGACTAACAACTATTTACTACCTTATACTCATGCTCTTAAAACCGAATACACAATGGGCGGCCAACCAAGGAATCATCCATCCGATGGTCACAGCCGAAATTTCACAAACGCCAGATAGCATTACAGTTAAATTCACTGTCGAAGAACCTGTGGACTGCTACCGCGCCGCTGTTCAAGAAGACAATGGACACAGTTGGGAAGATTCCTGCGTTGAAATCTTTTTGCAAAACCCAACCCGTCCGGACGAATACTTTAATTTCGAAACGACAAGCCGAGGCTATATACTTGCCGCCCGCGGAACCGGACGAGAAAACAGACAAACGCTCGCGCTAGACGAAATTGCAAAAATAAAACGAACAGGATCAACGCCCAGCATCATGGACGATTCCGTCTATTGGAGTATGGAAATTGAAATTCCGGCCGAGATTTTTGGAATAAAAGCATTCGAAGGTCCCCTCCGCGGAAATCTCTACAAGTGCGCAGACAAAGCAAATACGCCGCATTACCTGAGTGCATTCCACATAGAAACAGAAAAACCGGACTTTCACCGCCCGGAGTTTTTCCAAACACTATAACAAACAAATTATCAAGTCATTATCTTGACGCCGACCAGTCGCATCAGTCTTAAAAAACAGTATCTTCCTTGCTATGGTCATCAGAATGACGTATAGCACGAGACATCCTATCGCATAAGACGGTTACATCATTCTCAACTTCATCTCGAAGACAGCGCGATCCGTTTCATCAAGAATCCGCATGTACGTAGCGCCATTGTGATCCGCACGGAAAATTTTCAACGTCTGACCTTCCGTAGATTCTCCCAAATAATGAATTTCCAGTTCCGACGGGTTGCAAAGTTCCAAGTCCGAAGCACTAAAAACATTCAGAGCTAGTTTCACATACTCGATGTTGTTCATGTGATGCGCCACATCGATATGCTGCGGTAGCACCTTTTGTTCGTAAACATATCCATATTCTTCGGGCTTCACGTTAAAGCGATCAAAATCATCTGTAAAAAGCGCGTCCGGAAATCCCTCCTTCGGAAAATTTAGCGATGATAGACGCATCGGACGATGACGATCGAGGCTCAAGCAGCAAGCTTCCTGCTTTGCCAAAATAATCGGTTCGCCATCAACCGTCGTAATCGCCGTATTTTCATTAAGACGGATAAGCTGGTTATCTGCCGGAAAAGAGGTCGTTACAACCTTGTCTCTCCAGTACGGTCGCCTAATGAACTTGAACTTGGCCTTGCAAAGGACCCAAAAGCCGCCCTTTTCTTTCACGACAAAGTTATCCATCTTGATGGAACCGAAATTTTCTGTAATATTGTCCTGGACCATGAGCACCGTTTGCGCAAGCCCCATCTTTCCAGACACATCTATATAAGCCGAAGTAATAGTTCTCGGCTTTTGAAATACCAACGGATTTTTCGCCAAAGCATAAATATCAATCATGGTTTTAATATAAATTTTTTTATCATTTGAGTACATGTCCACCATTATTATTTTTAACAAGCCGTTCGGTGTTCTAAGCCAGTTCACACAAGAAGCCGGGCACCCCGCCCTCGACAGCTTTGGATTTCCGCCTGGCGTGTATGCCGCAGGACGTCTCGACCACGACAGCGAAGGTGCGCTGCTCCTTACAGACAACGGGAAACTCATTAAAAAACTGCTCGATCCGAAATACGAGCACCCGCGCACTTACTTGGCGCAAGTTGACGGACAGATTACCGAAGCAGCTGTCCGAAAGCTATCCAAAGGCGTTGACATAAAAGGATACCACACCAAGCCCTGCAAGGCAGAAATCGTCGAAAAACCCAACTGGCTCTGGCCCCGAAACCCACCGGTGCGTTTCCGCGCAAACATTCCCACAAGTTGGATTCGTTTAACACTCATCGAAGGCAAAAACCGCCAAGTCCGCCACATGACAGCCGCCGTCGGCTTCCCCACGCTTCGCCTCATCCGCGTGCAAATCGGGAATATTCCTCTCGGAGAATTGAAGCCCGGCAAATGGCGCATTGTCAAGGATAAAGTTATTTAACAGACGCAAGTCCCCATTCTTCGGTAAAACGTTGTGCATATTATTTAATAATTTTACTACCACATTATCAATTTCACCAAAGGCTCATTTTATGAAAAAATCTTTATCGTTCATTTTGACCACAGCCGCGATTTTTCTATCCGGTTGCGCCGTTCTTATGGGAACAAGCATGAAACCTATCGTTCTCGGAAAAATGCTCATCTACTTCCGGGCAACAACGGCAAAGGCTTTTATAGCGACAGAAATGCCAGAGAAACTCGAAATAGACACACCATTCAACGCAAATGGCAAATTCTATTACAAAGACGCCGTTCAAGACACAACGTTATCCACAGCGGCAGTAACATTACATACAGATGATTTTGAAATGACCTTCATGCTTTTTTCATACAGCAAGGCATCACACAACAATCCCGAATTTTTTCCAGCCGATATAAGCGATTCACTGAAGACATTAACACCGTTCGCCGCTTTCGATAGTTACTTCGGAACAAAAACAGACGAAGCCACCTCAACCATCATATACAATTCTGAAAAGAGCTATGCATACAAATGCGTTACCGCAAAACGTGACGATGGCACGCCAGAAGAAGTTTGCGGAGCATCAAAATTAACAGACAAGGGAAACATACTCCTTGTCATTATGCGTAGTTTTGCAATTGACACCAACGTCCAGTCAAAACTTCTCGAATCCATCAATAGTGTAGAATTCAAAAATTAGAACAAAGAAAATTACATACAAGAAAAGCAGCCGGATTTCTCCGACTGCTTTTATTTTAGATATAAATCCATTAATTCGAAGGACTACTAGTCACGTCAAATCCCATGACAATCTGTCCTTTATTATCGGAGTCCTGATTTTCACCCCATAAAAGAACGACAAACACTAAATAATTTGCATTCGTCATGAAAGACATCCTTTCATAGGAATTAAAACTATCCTGAGAGACATCCAACGGATGATCATAATCAATATTATCGACATTACCGTCATTACTTGCATAAACCTTAAGGTCGAAATCCTGCGGAATCTTACCACACTTTACAACATCATCACCACTGCTCAGCCAAGCGATTGCCGCCGAGAACGAATTCGTACCAAAATCGGACGTTTTGACGCTAAAGCGAATCTGATTCCTATAATCATTCCCATGCTGTTGTACATAACTATCGTTATAGGTTTTAATCTTATTGAAATCACCGACCCAATAGCGTGATTGATGAATCTGGTTCGTATGATTTCTATCAGATATTACACTATAGTACGTTGGCACACGATTGGTTGCTGGATAATGCGAATAATTCTGCAAATCTATAGAAATATCACCAGAAGCAAGCAACACAGCCTTAACAACTTCAGGATGCCTACGATAGAACGGATTGACCGACAAAAGGTCCGAAACCATGCCAGTCGTATACGCAGCAGCAGCTTCTGTTCCGTCATAGAACGGTTGGAATGTATAAGTCGTATTCTGCTTTGTATAAGTTCTCCTCTTGTCATTCATATAAAAATCGGAGAAATTATAAATTTCCGGTTTTCTAGGATGACTATAAGAATAGTTCCAAGACGTATAATTTGTAATAGCATTACCATCAAGGAAATCAATTGCCCCCACAGTAATAGCATTGACGGCATGCGCCTTCGCTTCCAAATTACCGTTGGTAGCTCCTGAATTACCCGCGGCGACAATTTCTACTGTACGGTACTGGTATATGTAGTTATCCAAAACCCTGGCAGCCTCGGAATAATTGCTCGTGCTCGTACCTTTATCATTATGAAGACCGACGAACATCTGCGGACTCGTCGCAGTCGGATCTGCGGGAGATTGACGCGTCACGTATACATTAGAAAAAAGCGAACCCGCTTTTACAATACTATACGTCCTTGAAGCTCGCATTTCATCTTCAGGAGCCGTACTGAAAGAAGCTGCAAAATCAAACTGGCATTCAACATCCTTATCAGGATCTATTTTAACCGGGCGAGCATTTTCAGCAATATAAACACCCGTATATCCCCATTCACCAGAAGAATATGCCGTATTGGAGGAATAATTGTTAAACCATGCAAGATAAGACCTTTTAGCAATCAGGGCATCGATAAACGGGAAAGACATATAATTGATTTGCCGGGTATTGTCATAAGGCGAAGTCATCTGATGAGAATTGGCAAAATCATGAGTATATTCTTCCACCCTAAATCCACCAAGATCCATCGGGCTACCCGCAACAAAATTCGGAGCAACCGTCGTTCCCGCCGTATAATTTATAGTCTGAGCCCAACCAGCATGAGTACCAACATCAAAGAACCATCTATTGGACTCATTCATATAACCACGACCATACAAATGATAAAATATACGATTAGGATGATCCCATTGGGTATGATGTTCCGTCAAAGTGTACGGAGTCCTCGAAGGAGCGTTCGTATAAATGCCTTCCAAACCGACAACATCTTGTCTAAATCCAACGCCCACTTTCGCCAAAGTGCGATTTTCCAGCGAAGAACCGACTTTCTGCTGTTCGTTCTTTTTGGCCTTGGAATAGTCTATATTCTTGTAGACCATCGGGGAGTTCATCTTGCTTCCCTTGCGTCCCAAAAGGTCGTAATTTACAGAGGCGGCACTGGCGCCAATGCAACCCAAAGCGACCATCAGAGCTATTTTCTTTTTCATTTTATCTCCTTTATATAAAAAATATATATGTAAAATTTAGTATACTTTATTTCAACTCCATCTACAGACAAAAAAAAAAAAAAATTTTAAGTTGTCAAAGCAACAACACCCAAATTTCAAAAAAATTACACACAAAACACCCCGCCAGAAATCTGGCGGGGCATTTTTGAATTAAATCTTAAGCAATTTTAGCTTATACACACTTTATCATATTGATTAATACGACGCCATGTCAAAGCCCAAGACTACCTGGCCATTATTTTCAGCAGTAGCTTCTTCGCCCCAGAATACAATGCGGAACGTGATATATTCAGCGTTCGTCGTGAATGAGACCTTCTCGTAAGATTTCACACTAGCCGAATAATCAATCCAATTAGCGATATTAATATTATCCACATTCGCAGTATTATTTTCATACGCATAGAGGTCAATATCTTGCGGAATACGATTGAACTGAGCAATATCGTTACCGCTACTCAACCAGGCAATCGCAGCAACAACATTATGCTTTTCAGCAGAACGCTTCACGCTAAAGCGGAGCTCTTTCCTATTGTTGTCATCCGGATTTTCACGCGTAAAGAAGTTTGCAACAGGACCGATCCAATAACGGGATTCATGATTACAGAAATTCAAAGCATAACCGGCATTTGCCGTACCCATGCCACTTCTACTCTTATCCTGATTGATTGTCACCAGGCACTTGTAAGACGGCATTTTCGTCATATACGTTGACGGATACGGGGTATTTATATCAATATGGCTTGATGTTATCACGGCGGCCTTCACCACTTCCGGATGCCACCTATAGAACGGATTAGTCGCCAAAAGATCCGAAACCATGCCAGCCGTATACGCCGCAGCGGTTTCAGTACCGTCATAATACGGATTATAATTATAGACCTTTCCATTAGACTTTTTCGTATATTTACGACCTAAATCCGTCACGTAGAAATGAGAGAAATTGTAAATTTCAGGTTTACCAGCACCATAGTAAGCAGTCGAATAATACGACGAGTAATTGGTTATCTTTTTAGTATAAGCGTCAACAGCACCAACCGTAATGGCATTTGCAGCAAGAGCATCCTCGGCTAAATAACCCGTTCCTGGATTGCTCGAAGACTGGTGGGTACCAAAATTACCGGCCGCGACAATTTCTGTAGTACGATAGTTATAGATATAGTTGTCGAGTTCTTTTGCAGCATTCGTATACTGGTTAGTCTCGGAACTATTATCATTTGTACTCTTCTTAATATGGAGACCCATGTAAATTTGAGGACTTTGGGAAGCCGGACTCGAAGGACGATTGGATCCTACATAAACTGTAGAATATTTCGAAGAACTTTTCAAGACATCGTAAGCTCTCGTCGCAATCATTTCTTGCTTTGGCTTTGTACTAAAGTTCCCTACAGGAGAATAGCGTCTATAATAAACTGTATTGTCAAAGCTATGCGCGCTCACAGGAAGAGCATCCGAATTCATATAAACGCCAACATAATTCCAATCGTTTACAGTCGGATAAGGGAGCTGTGTATAGGGACGATTTTCATAATACCACTCCGTGATATACGATCTATGGGAATAATTAGCGTCATCCCGAACCGTACCTTTGGGGACATAATGAATCTGCGTGTTATACTCATAAGGCGATGCGGCCGTATTATTAACAGTGACCATCGGCGTTTCAAATTTGTACTCATTTGGATTAGTACGCGTTATCCAAGGGCATTCCGTTTGGGTATAACTTGTCGAGTTTTCGTAACTGTCGCAAGTGTGTTCATCAAGATTGAAATCATCGGCTTGAACATGTCCAAAATTCAATGAAATAAATCTATTCATAAGAAAATCTGGATAAATGCCGCCTTTACTAAAAAAGACATCCGAAGCGGCTTTTTTATGCTGTCCGTTGTTCAAAAGCACATCGACCGCATAATACTTTAGGCCACCCTCGCCAACAATGCTGCCATGGTTATTGTAGATTCCTTGCACAGCAACAGCATCACCGGTAAGTCCCGTACCCAATCTTGCCAGGGAACGATTTTCCAGAGAAGAACCGACTTTCTGCTGTTCGTTCTTTTTGACCTTGGAATAATCCACATTCTTGTAGACCATCGGGGAGTTCATCTTGCTCCCCTTGCGACCCAGAAGGTCATAATTTACAGAGGCGGCGCTTGCGCCTATGCAACCTAAAGCGACCATTAAGGCAATATTCTTTTTCATTATTGTTCTCCTTTTAAAAAACCTTTTCTAATATAGTAAATTAATTTTCTTTTTTTTATTAATTAAATAACTTTTACAAGTAACAATTAACCAAACATTTATTCACACAAACAACCTCAAAAAAAACGAAATTATAAAAAGAACCCCGAAAGCTGAGTCCAACTTTCGGGGTTCTTTTCAAATTACCCGACTTTTTTTGATCAAGAAAAGCTTTAATTCATAGGGTCTTCCCTGGTCATATCGAAGCCCATGACAATTTGGCCCTTATTTTCAGACTTCGACCATTCCGTCAACAAGGTAATGACAAACACTACATAATTCGCATTTGTCGTGAAGGTAACTTTTTCGAACGGATTCAAATACGAAACAGAAGCATCTAATCGATGATCAACATAAATATTATCAAGATCTCCATCATTACTTGGATAAACAGCGAGATCGAAATCCTGCGGAATCTTGCCATATTTCGAAATATCATTACCGCTGCTCAGCCAAGCGATTGCCGCGGAATAAGAATTTGAGCCAAATCCGGATGTTTTGACACTGAAGCGAATTTGATACTTATTGCCTTCAGCATGAGTTGCTATTTTATCAAATTGACCGATCCAATAACGGGATTCATGAATCTGATTAGTATGTTTCCAATCAGAAATAACGCTAAGATAAGTCGGTATACGAGTCGTTACCGGATCATGCGAATTGTTCTGTATATTCATCGGGTAATCACCAGAGGCTATCAACAAAGCCTTCACGACTTCCGGATGCCTACGATAGAACGGATTGACAGCAAGAAGGTCCGAAACTTCACCTGCGGTATATGCAGCGGCCGTTTCAGTACCATCATAAAACGGCTGATACGTATAAGTCGTATTTTGCTTCGTATAAGTTCTTCTGTTATCATTCATATAGAAATGCGAGAAATTGTAAATTTCAGGTTTCTGGGCTCCACAAGCGGAAGGCTTCCATGAAGTATAGCGTGTAATTCCATCATTACTATTCAAATCATAAGCACCCACAGTAATGGCATTGGCGGAATGTGCTTTCGCCTCCAAATCACCAGATGAAGCTCCATTATTACCCGCAGCGACAATTTCAACTGTACGATACTTGTAGATATAGTTATCTAGGGCCTTGGCCTCAGCGGAATATGTACTGGTGCTAGTTCCTTTATCGCTATGGAGACCTACATACAACTGCGCTGCTGTTGGATCTTCAGGAGACTGTTTTGTCACGTAGATGTTAGAAAAAAGAGATGTAGCATCAACAACGCTATATATCCTTGAAGCACGCATTTCATCTTCAGGAGCCGTACTAAACCGATCTTGTGGATTAACCTTACAGATGACATCCTTTTCCGAGTCTATTTTCACCGGGCGAGCATTTCCAGTCAAATAAATACCCGTGTAGCCCCATTGGCCAGAATATATAGCAGGATTTGGACTTGGAGAAGAGATATCATTATACCATGAAGATATATAGGACCTTCTAGCCAACAAAATATCGATTAACGAGAATGACAAGTAATTAATTTGCTGATAATCGCCGTAAGGGGACGTACCCCAATGAGCATTAGCAAAATCATGCGTATATTCATCCACCCTATATCCAGTAGCACCGTGCACATTCCCAACATAATTGGGTTCACTTGTAACACCGGCATTATAATTTGGTCTCTGCGGACCTCCAGCGTCATTCCCTACATCAAAAAACCATCTATTGGACTCGTTCATGTAACCGTGACTGTACAAATGAACAAATGTACGATTAGGCTGATCCCAAGAAGAATGATGTTCCGACAAAACGAATGGAGTTTTTGACGGATGGTTCGTATAGATACCTTCCAATGCAACAATATCTTCTTTTAATCCAACGCCCACTTTCGCCAAAGAGCGATTTTCCAGCGAAGAACCGACTTTCTGCTGTTCGTTCTTTTTGGCCTTGGAATAGTCTACATTCTTGTAGACCATCGGGGAGTTCATCTTGCTCCCCTTGCGGCCCAAAAGGTCATAATTCACCGTGGATGCAGCCCCAACATAAGCGCAGCCCAAAGCCACTATCAAAGCGATGTTCTTTTTCATTTTAGCTCCTTTATAAAAGACGTATGTAAAAATTTTATATACTTTGTTTAAATTATACATACAGATGAAAAATAGTAAAGATTTAAGTTATCAACATAACAGCAGATAGATATCACAAAAAAAAGTAAAATTTAATAAAAACGTACCCCACCGGATTTTCCGGCGGGGCACGTCCGCATTAAGCTATATACAATTTTAGCTTACACGCACTTTTTCATATTGATTAATAAGAAGCGACATCAAATCCCAAGACCACCTGGCCCTTATTTTCAGATTTGGAAATTTCGCTTTCAAAAACAATGCGGAATATAAGATACGGAGATGTGGACCTGAAGGCAACCTTTTCATACGAAGTTCCACCTTTTTTCGAGCGGCCAATCGAACGACCAATAGAAATATTATCCACATCTGAAGTATTATTTTCATACACATAAAAATCAAAGTCCTGCGGAATCTTGCCTAATTTAGCGATATCGTTACCGCTGCTCAACCAGGCAATCGCCGCAACAACATTTGGTTTTTCCGCAGAGTGCCTCACGCTAAAGCGAAGTTCCGTCTTTCCTTGTACTGAACGTGTAAAAAACTTGTCTCGATTACCCACCCAATAACGGGACTCATGGTTACAGAAATTCAAATCATAACCCGCATTAGCTGTTCCCACACCCCACGCCTTATTCTGATTAATTGTCACCAGGCACTTATAAGACGGCATTTTATCCATCGACGGTGTCCCATGCGGATACGGGGTGTTAACGTCAATGTGGCTGGACGTGATCAAAGCAGCCTTCACTGCTTCCGGATGCCACCTATAGAACGGATTGGTCGCCAAAAGATCCGAAACCATGCCTGCCGTATATGCAGCAGCAATTTCAGTACCGTCATAATACGGATTATAATTATAGACCGTCCCATTAGACTTTCTCGTATATTTACGGCCTAAATCCGTCGCGTAGAAATGGGAGAAATTGTAAATTTCTGGCTTGCCGCTACCATAAGAAGGATTTTTATACGATGAGTAGTTGGTTATCCTTTTAGTATACGCATCAACGGCACCAACCGTAATGGCATTTACCGCATGGGCTTCTGCGGCCAAATTACCCGTTCCCGGATTGTTCGAAGACAGATGAGTACCAAAATTACCAGCCGCAACAATTTCAGTCGTACGGTTCTCGTATATATAGTTATCTAATTCTTTTGCCGCATTCGAGTACTGACTTGTCTCGGAACTATTGTCATTCGTACCTTTACGGATATGGAGTCCCATATAGATTTGAGGATTTCGAGTAGCCGGATCCTCGGGATTAGCATTTCCCACATAAACTTCAGAATATTTCGATGATGATTTCAAGACATCGTAAGCTCTTGTCGCAATCATCTCTTGCTTTGGCTTTGTACTAAAGCTCCCTACAGGAGAATAGCGTCTATAATAGACTGTATTGTCAAAGCTGTTCGCGCTCACCGGAAGAGCATCCGTATTCATATAAACGCCAACATAATTCCAATCGTTTACAGTCGGATAAGGGAGTTGTGTATAGGGACGATTTTCATAATACCAGTCCACGATATAGGATCTATGGGAATAATTAGCGTCATCCCGAACCGTACCTTTGGGGACATAATGAATCTGCGTGTTATACTCATAAGGCGACGCTGCCGTATTATTAACAGTGACCATCGGCGTTTCAAAATTGTACTCATTTGGATTAGTACGCGTTATCCAAGGGCATTCCGTTTGGGTATAACTTGTCGAACCTTCGTAACTTTCGCAAGTGTGGGCGTTAAGATTGAGATCATTGGCTTGAACATGTCCATAATCCAACGAAATAAAACTATCCATAAGATAATCTGGATAAACACCTCCGTTCCCAAAAAAAACATCAGAATTATGGGAACGAAGACCGCCATTCTCAGGATGCACGTAAACCGCATAATACGTCAAGCCGACCATCCAGCCGACGACATTTCCATGGTTATTGTAAACACCTTCCAAAGCAATGGTATTATCTTTAAGGCCATATCCAGTCTTTGCCAGGGCGCGATTTTCCAACGAAGAACCGACTTTCTGCTGTTCGTTCTTTTGGATCTTGGCATAGTCTACATTCTTGTAGACCATCGGGGAGTTCATCTTGCTCCCCTTGCGACCCAGAAGGTCATAATTCACCGTGGATGAAGCTCCGGCATAAGCGCAGCCTAAAGCAACTATTAAAGCAATGTTCTTTTTCATTTTCACTCCTAAAAAACTCATATAAAATATAACAACTTTATCCACACACATCACCAATATAAAGTAAATTATTACACTAAACAACTTTTTTTTACAAATACAAAAAAGGCCGGAACAAATCCGACCTTTCCGCTGTGCATAAAACTCTCAAGCATTAATAAAAAGCGACATCAAAGCCCAGGACAATCTGCCCCTTATAGTCGTCACTGGATGTATCGTTATACATAAACTGGATGGTAAAATATTCATAATCCTGATACAACTCACCCGACATGAGCTGATAATTCTGCATCGATACCGTTGCCGTTTTTGGATTATGGAATTCATTGTCAAAATTTCCTGTACGGCTAGGATATGCAAGAAGGCCGAAGCGCTGAGGATGAGGATAGTCTGTGTGTACACCGATATCGCTACCGCGATTCAACCATGTAATTGCAGCAGCAAACTTAGTCGCACCGCTAGGTTTTTTAACACCAAAAGAAATCGCCTTCGTGCTTCCCGATCCCATCAACTTATTGATGTCGCCGATCCAATAACGGGATTCATGAACAACGCCACTCGAAGATCCGATCTGGGGCATCATAGTCCTGTAAGTCGGTACGTTTCTGCCACTGACAACACTGGAAGTCATCAACAAAGCCTTGACAACTTCAGGATGCCAACGGTAAAACGCATTGCTTGCCATAAGATCCGCAACCATTCCCGCCGTATAGGCCGCAGCCATCTGGGTACCGTCATAGTAAGGATTAAAGACAATATCATAATTCGTATTTTGATACGTGAGCTTCCGGTCATTCATATAGAAATGGGAATAATTATAAATTTCCGGTTTTATATAATGATAGTAACGGGGAGAAGAAGAAGATTCATCACAACTTCCACTTTCGTTCATGCAAAAATAGGAGACATTCGATGAATAACTCGTGGGACTTCCATTAAGGGGATCCATAGCGCCTACCGTGATAGCGTTGGCGGCATGCCCTTGCTTGG
>CACWPM010000052.1 GCA_902762795.1 Fibrobacter succinogenes
ATCGTTCTTGTCCTTGGCCTTATCCATCACCTGTTCAATCGTCATGCCGCTCTGCTGAATGCGGAGGAGCGTTTCGAGCACAGCCTGGTTTGCACCGCCATGGAGCGGGCCCCACAAGGCGCAAATGCCGGCGCAAATGCTTGCGTAAAGGTTAGCCTGAGAGCTGCCCACCATGCGAACGGTCGAAGTGGAGCAGTTCTGTTCGTGGTCCGCATGGACAATGAGGAGCGTGTTGAGCGCCTTTTCCATGATCGGATCCGGGTGATACGGGCGAGCCTTACTGCTGAACATCATGTTGAGGAAGTTGCTGCAGTAGCTGCGTTCCGCTTCCGGGTACACGAACGGTTCACCGATACTTGCCTTGTAGGCAAACGCGGCAATCGTGCGAATCTTCGAAATGAGGCCAGCGGTCGTAAGTTCAAATGCACTTGCGATGTTTTCGTCGTCGTAAAAACGCGGCGTGAAAAGGCCAACTGCGTTCACCACAGAGGAGAGAATACCCATCGGGTGGGCTCCCGGCGGCATTTCACGGAAGAAGTGCAGCAAGTTCTCGTGCAACAAGGCATTTTCGGTCAAGAGCGTGCGGAAATGGCTCAACTGTTCCTGATTCGGGAGTTCACCGTAAATCAGGAGCCAAGCGGTTTCCGGGAAAGTCGCCTTTTCGGCCAAATCTTCAATGGAGTATCCACGATAACGCAGCACACCATGTTCGCCATCAACGAACGTGATTGAGCTTTTCGTGCTACCGGTGTTCAAGTAACCGTAATCCAGCGTGACAAGGCCAGAACTCTTGCGAAGCGCGCTGATATCGAGACCGTGCTCGCCTTCAGTGCCATCAACGACGGGGAGTTCAAAGCTTTTTCCGTTGTAGTTTAAGGTCGCGTTATTGGACATGGAATCTCCAAGGGGGTATGAGGTATGGGGTTGTGAGGTCGCTCGCAATGCTCGCTTTGAGGCGCAACTCCGTTGCTTTGAGTTTTATAATCGCACCCTATGGGTGCCTTACTTTAGCCCAAAGTGCCGAAGGCACGACCTCATAGCTCATTGCCCATGCCTACTTCATCTTCATGATGCAATTATAGATATTTTCAAAGAGCTTGCCGAGCTTTTCGGTCGGAACGGCGCTGAATGCAATGCGGATAAGGCCCGAGAGCATAATAGTGCCGGTGCTGTAATCCTTGATGAGTTTCTGGCGGAGTTCTTCGGCATCGACGCCCTTCGGCTTGATGCACATAAAGTAACCGCTGTTGCACGGCATCGGGTCAAAGGCTTCCTTGTATTCCGGGTGAGCAGCCAAGACTTCCTTGATGATGTCGTAACGCTTCTTCAAGGTGGCGTACTTTTCGGCCTTCTGCTGGGCGTATTCGGCGCTCTGGTAAGCGGCGAGCAAAATCTTCTGGCTGATAGACGGGCCGTTAGAGATGTTTCCACGGACCGTACCGGCGGCCTTGTCTTCGAGAGCCTTGAGCTGGGCTTCGGTAGCGCCCTTGAAACCAAAACTCATAAAGCCAACGCGGAAGCCCCAAACGTAGTCTTCCTTGGTCGGACCGTCGAGCTTCACAGCGAGGAGGTTTTCGTGAGCATCCACGAGCTTCACAAAGAGGGATTCCTTCGTCACGCCTTCTTCATAGACGAGTCCAAAGTAAGCGTCATCGAGGAGAGCTACGACCTTGTTGCCGGCAGCGGCGCATTCCGTAAGAATCTTGGCGATTTCGACAGCTTCCACTTCAGTAGCGGTGTAGCCCGTCGGGTTGTTCGGGAAGTTGAGGAGAACGACTTTCTTGCTAGACTTGCTTTCGGCGAGAGCGGCCTTCAAGGCTTCCGTGTCAAAACCACCGTTCTTGAAGGTGTTGAACGTCTTGATCTTTGCGCCACGGGCGTTTTCGAACACGAGCTCGTAGTTGTCCCAGTAAAGGTCCGGGATAATCACTTCGTCGCCAGCGTCGAGGAAAAGGTAGCCAGCGCAGCTGATGGCGTGCGTCAAAGCGCAGGTCACGACCGGGTTGCTGAAGTTCTTGGAGGCAAGCGTCGGGTTCTTCTTGATAACCTGAGCCTTCCATTCCTTGCGGAGGTCCGGATTACCGAAGCTCGGTGCATAGAGGAAGGACTGTTTCGGGAGGTTCAGAGACTTGAGAACGCAATCCAAAACGAGCGGAGAGCCGTCATCTTCGAGAGCTGTACCGATTGTCGCATTGATGTCGGAGCCCTTGGCTTCGGCACCCTGGCCGAGAATACCCTTACGCGGGAAGAAAATGGCCTTGCCCTGTTCAGAGAGCATATCAAGAACGCAGCAACCGTTTGCGGAAAGTTCAGCGTTCAAAGATTGAGCGAGAGGATTGTAGTTCATTCTCAATGTCCTTTGTAAAATTCCGCGGGGCAATTTAGAAAATTTGCAGCCCTGTCGCAAGATAAAAAGGACATCTATTTTCGCCATACTCCATTAAAAACAGCTAAAAAAAGCAAGTATTACAAAAAACGAAAATTTCAGCGACCGTCACCAGCCACTGAAACTTTTCCTCCTCACAATATTAAACGCAGTCTAAGGCTTTTTCACCTCCACACTAGGGAGAGCGGAGCCAATATGACTTATATCAAGCGTATATTTTCCTTCTGGCAAGCCAAACAAAACCACATACCCATTTTTATAGTCTTCTTCGGTTACCTTTTGACAAGGGTAATAATGCGAAGGTATTCCTCCTTCTTTTTCATCATAATCCATCGTAGAGGACAAAGCATGTTCATCTTGCAGCCACAAACAAATGCCATCCCCATCACCTCCAATATTTTCCTTTATTGATTTATTCCAGCGCTCATCGTATGGAATTTCACTTTCTGGAGTCGTTTCATCTATTACTGCAAAAAGTGAATCTAAATAAAACTTAGCCGTATATACAGGTTCAAGGACAATTTGTTTTAATTCGGCGTACAGTTTTCCATCAATTCCGACAACATGGGCGCTAGCAAAGCTTAAAAAGACATTGGCACCATAGTTCGAATCTGCAGAAAGCGCCCGCAATTGGATAGACTGAAATTCGGGGACATAACTATACTTTGGATTACTTTTGTTTAAGTTCTCCAAATAAGTAAGGAAGTTTACGCTATCCAAATAAATATAGCCTTCCTTGTCAGTAACATGCTGACAACTTTTATCATCAAAGGAACAATCTTTTTCATAAACAGTCGCTCCCACTACCGGTTTTCCATCTACATCAACCACTTGAGCTCTCGCATTTATATACAGATAAATATCCTTATGGGAACCACACTTACTTCGAGCAAAAAGAAAGATATCGCTCGTATCAGCAGCACTATCCTCTTCGGCAGCACTCTTGGCCAGCGAACCGCAGCCCAAACCACCTTCGTTGACATACTTGCGAACTAACGATGTATCCAATTCGGCAAGAGGACCCAGATGTTCAACAGGCTTCCCTGTATTCGTTTCACTGTACGATGAAGCCACATTATCTTCACTGCAAGCGGCAAGGATTCCGAGACCAAGCACAGCCACAGCAAGGCCTAACTTTGTAATTTTACTTGTAATCATAATTTTTTTCCTCATTAAACTTGAGTAGCTAAAACTTTTCCTTCTTCAAGGTATTAAGTTCGGTTTATGGTTTTACTTCCAGCGGAGGGAGTTCATAATCATCCCCTCTTATTAAAATTTTGTAGTTTCCTTCCGGCAAACCATACAGCATTACATACCCATTTTTACAACTTTCTTCATCTATCCAATAACTCGGATAGGTATATAACGAATTCCTTCCAACATCAGTCCGGTACACATCAATATAAGCTCCACCAAGAACTTGCCACATTTTCTTGGTCCACGTATCATCACATAGATCCTCTCTCTTTAGAGTCACTGTGTCACTTTCCGAGCGAAGAGAATCCAAATACACCTTGACCGTATATAAGGGTTCTACAACTATTTTTTTCAATTCCACAAGGGTATCACCATCAACTTCCACAATAGTCGCTTCCGAAAAATCAACTCTGCCATAAAGTCCTAAACTGGAATCTGGAGAAAACACTCGGATCGAGAAAGATTCATACGTTATTGAATAATCGGATTTATCCCCTCCTACTGTAAGGTAGATTTGATCACCCATATAAGCATAGCCATCCTTACCAGCAATATATTGACAACGGCTATCCCCATCGGAACAATAATCTCTAGAGACTCTAGCCCCCTCTACAGGATTTCCCTTGCCATCCACAACCTGAACTCTCGTTTTCATAGTAAATCCGAGTACAGATACGCATTTCGACCCACCAACAATCTTTACTTCACCTGTATCCACAACAACTTCGTCATCACCAACAGCTTTGCTCGTTTCAACAGCACTCTCAACATACGCTTTACAAAGCCCAATATGCGAATCGTCCTTTATCCGCCCAGGGATATAAGACTCCGCCCATTCGGCAATCGGCTTCCCTGTCTGCGTTTCGCTGTACGATGATGCCACATTGTCTTCACTGCAAGCGGCAAACAATCCAAGACCAAGTACAACCACGGCAACGCCCAACTTTGTAATTTTATTGATAACCATAGCCATTCCTCCTCGATTTATTTTTTCAAATTTGTAAACAAGTGAATATTCAACTGGTGCACCCCAGTCGCTTCTTTTTTATCTTGCGTAATAATCTTACGCACCTTGGCTTTCAAGTTCTGAATTTCCAGGGCTATCTCTTTAAAGGCGTCATCAGATACGCTGAACGTGAACGTTCCCATGTCCGACGGGTTATCGTCATTCGCGAGCAGCGCCTGCTTCGAAAGTTCAAAACACTGCAACTGGTACTGACGAACAAGATCGTTATTGCTGTAGGCTCCGCTACTCACTGACTCGCGGCAGCTTTTCCAAAAGCCATCCTCATTCTTGCGCACAAAGCCAATGCGTGCAAGCAATTCCAAGGAACGCTTCAACGTTCCTACGGAGACCTTCGGGAAAATCCGTTTTTGAATCGGCTCAAGGTCATCGGAAATATCCATCACATCCAACGCCGTAAACAACACGCTATTGTACCAATGGTTGTAATACTCGTACGCGTCTTCATTCAAGATGTGGTGCGGATCCGGGTGCTGCTTGATGAGTTCATCAAAAAACGCGTTGCGTTCCGTCGTCGTTTTCGCCTGGTCAAAATTCACCATCGTCTCAAAGTACTTGGCTTCTTTCTTGTTGAGTCCAAGGACTTCCACAAACTTGGGAATCATGCGCCCGGAGAGCTTTTTCCCTTTGACGATATCATTGTAGTAACTACGAGTCTTGGGGAGACCGAGCAACGCACACACTCCTGCCCTGGTAAATTCAGGGTCCGTCTGCACGCGCGCCGCCTGATACTCGTCCAAGTACTTGCGGAAGTGTGTAAACTGAAATATGTCGATTGTTTTTTCCATGTCCTAAATGTACTCAAATTTTGACTCAAAGTCAAGATGTAAACGCAAAATTTTGAGATTTTTTTTGAGTACTTGTTTTTATGCTGAATGAATCAGCACTTCATCAATTTTTTAATCATTAAAGTACGTCTTGCGGGCGGGGCCCCAGCTCGGAGTTGACGCCTACGGCGTCAGCGGCTTCACTCGGTCATGTGCGCCTGCAATAGTCTACAAGGCGAAGCAAGCAGAAAACATTATGTTTTCTATTTGTGAGCCGAAGAACTGACGCTGTAAGCGTCAACCAGTCGCCCGCGACTCTCGTTTTGCACGCTACTGCGAAGACAATACCTTGGCCGACGCTTTATTCTCTCAACGATTAACTATAATTTCTTATACAGTTATTTTTTCACGCATTTATTGATAATACTAACGACCCTTGAATTGGTCACCGAATTTGAGTTCGGTTTCCTTGGCACCGTTGAGATTTACGAGGCGTTCCGGCTCAAAAATCATTTCGCGTGCAAATCCTTCCTTGAGTTTCTGCACGCATTCGAGCATCTCCGCTGCCGATTGGCACGTCAGCAAAGCCTGCCGCACCGACATCGCGACATCCGCATCCGACGACGCAACAAAACCCTTACAAAGTCTTGCGGCGAGCTGTTTCATGCGGCCCATTGCGTTCATCTCGGTCGCGCCATCCTCAATCTTGAATTTGTAATAAAGCGGGAACACATCAAGCGCTTCCTGCGCAGTAATCATATGCTTTTCGCGGCCTTCCCACGCATCGGCAATTTGTCCAAAAATCCACGGGTTATGCATCGCACCGCGCCCAATGCTCACGCCCGAAACACCGTAAGTATTGATGCGTTCGCGTGCGCATTCGACGCTATTCACATCGCCATTCCCGATTACGGGAATCTTCGCCGCTGCGGCCACCTTCCCGATCCAATCCCAGTTGGCGAGGCCGTTATAGCCCTGCAAACGCGTGCGACCGTGAACCGTAAGCATTTCAACGCCCTCGCCCTCGGCAATTTTCAGCGTTTCCATCACGTTGATGCTTTCATCATCCCAGCCGATGCGGCACTTGAGCGTGAGTGGAATCTCCGGCGTCTTTGCATCCAGAACAGCCTTCACATCGTGCAAAATTTCCTGCAAACGCGGCAAGTCCCGCAAAAGCCCGGAGCCGCTCCCCTTGCCCGCCACCTTCGGCGCCGGACATCCCGCATTGACTTCGATAAATTCAGGGTGGTAGCGTTCAGCGATTTTGCCTGCGGCATACGCCATGCGATCGGGAAAACGTCCGAAAATTTGCACACCGAACGGGCGTTCTTCCGGGAAAAACTTGAGTTGCTTATGCCCATCCGGATTAAAAACAGCATCGCCATCTGTCGGAACGAACTCCGAAACCAAAAGTCCCATGCGGTCGCCCGAAAGCACCCGGCAGAGTCGCCTGAACGGCGCATCGGTCACTCCGTCCATCGGACTTAAGATTGTATTGGGGAATATCTCCTTGTTTCGGAGATTAAAACGGACTTTTTTAGGCAAATTATCAATCTTCAACATTTAAGTCACAACTATTCACAAATATTCCGCAATGTGAACCCGAAAAAAATATTTAATTTCGCTTTGACCATCACTCTAAGTCTATGATAAACTTATATTTAATACGTGGCTAATATAACTAAACAATCTCTTATCCAAGAAATCGCCAAATCCACAGGATTTGTGCGCAATGATATAAAAATTGTTGTCGAACAGTTCCTCGACCTTCTCGGCGAGAAGCTCATCGAAGGCAACACTATTGAAATCCGCGGTTTCGGCACGTTCGCCTGCAAATCCCGCAAGGCTCGTCCAGCTCGCAATCCCCGCACTGGCGAAACGGTCCTCATCGATGAACGTTTGGTCCCGACATTCAAGTTCAGCAACGAAATCAAGGACAAAATCAATTCACTCGAAGGCATCCTCGGCGAAGTCTCCGTACAACCGGAACTCGAAGTTGAAAATGAAATCGTCCACGTCGGCAACGACTACGATTCCATCTAAACGAATATAAAACCCATTAACTCAAGCAACGCAAAGAACCTGAATTGAAAAAGTCGGCTTCCACGCCGACTTATGTTTTTTCGCAGTCATGCCCTGTCATCCTCGACCGTTAGGGAGGGGACCCATTATTTTTCATTCCTTGCGTTTGACGGGGCATCACCTTTATTACGACAGCGCAGCGACTTCTTCTTCGGTAAGGAATCGCCAGCCACCTTCGCCAAGCGTACGATCCAGAACTACCGGTCCAATCGCGATACGTTCAAGCGTCTCGACGTGATTGCCGACCGCCGCAAACATGCGGCGAACCTGATGGTACAGTCCTTCGCCAATCGAGATGTCCACAGCATCACCGTCCACTTCAATCTCGCGAGCCAGAACCGGGCGCCGTTCGTCCTTGAGCATCACGCCCGCCAACAGCTCCGCCTTCTGCGCCTCTGTAAACGGGCGGGCAAGCGTCACGCGGTACTTTTTCCAAAGTCCCTTTTTCGGGCTTTCGACTTTGTGAATAAAGTCTCCCTGATTCGAGAGCAGCAAGAGTCCAGAAGAATCTGCATCTAAACGCCCAACAGACTGAATCCCCATCGCAGTAAAGCGATCCGGCAACAAATCATACACCGGCTTGTGGTCACGAGCGTTGTGACTGCATTCCACATCCGTCGGCTTGTAAAGCATCACGTACAACTTCTCGACCGTCGGGGTTTCTTCGCCATTCACCGTAATAAAATCCGGACGCATCTTGAATTCCATGAACGGATCATCGAGAACCTTGCCGTCCAGTTCCACAAGGCCCATGCGCACTAACGCGCGCGCATCCTTGCGACTACCAAAGCCCATCGAGGCAAGCAGACGTTCCAAAGTCAAAACAGCCATCAGTCCTCCAAAATAAAATCAAGAATCTTCCTGCGAACAAATCCGAGTTCAGGGAGTTCATTTGTCTTAATCACACGTGCGCGACGGCGCCAAAAGCTAAACGCTAAAATTCCTGCCAATACAAGAGTTTCCAAAACAAAGCAGAAAACGCGAAGCAACGAAATGCTCAAGCGAACCGAGCCCGCAGCACGGAGTTCCTTCTCGCTCTTCCAGTCCATTCTCAAGTCCCAATCGCCCACGTACGGGTAAGCCTTCAAAATTCCGTTCACCGCAGCGATATAGCCCATGGTCTGGTAATCCGAGCGAATCCCTTCGACAAAGCAGTCATAAAAGCGAATCCGGAACAGTGAAAACACAGCACCCAAAATTTTCAGAACATACCTAAAAGCCCTTGCATCCAAGTCCGGAGTTAAGAGGATTGTCCAAAATTCGCGGTCCGAAAGTTTGCGTTTTTCTTTTTTCGGTTTCTCTTTTGAATCGCTGGCTAGCGTCTCGGGTTTTTCTTCATCGAGATTCTTGGATTCCTTGACATCAACGACTGACGAAGATTTCACAGGATCCTCATCGCTCCGTTTCGAGGATGATTCTGCCGGTACATTCTGTTTTACACTTTCGGCACCAGTTGACTCTAGCGCTTTTTCTTTCGCTTCGCTCAGGTTGTTAGAGATTGCCGCGCCTTCAACTCGCAATGACGCATCTTGTGTATTATCAATTCCTAGCGTCTCCCCTGCCGGGGCTTCCATTTTCTCTGTCTTCGGAGTTTCTGCGGGCTTTTTCGCGACAGCTTCTGTCGGCGGCGCACTCTCGCTACCCGTGCTAGACTTCACTGGATCTTTTTCGCAAGTGCAATCCGAGACATTATGGTTCCCCACCCTGACGGTCGAGGATGACTGCGACTCTCGTTCTTCACTGCCTACTTCCGACTTTCTACTTCCGACTTCACTCTCGTCTCTTGTCTCTCGTCTCTCGTCTACTTCCTTCCCCCAGCTTTTCTTGTACTCGTAAACCTTTTTCTTGAAGAAAAAGAAAAACGCCCGCGCACCGCGTTCCCCAGCTTCAAATTCTATGCGAACAGAAAACGGGAAAAGCAGTAGCACAAGCGCTACAACGAGAATAGAACAAAAGAACCAAGAAAAAAAGCCCATTACTTTTCGGCTTCGTCGGCCTTTTTGCTAATGATTTCAATCAACTCGGCAAAGCTCTTGTCTTTGAGGATCTTGCTAAACTGTTCCTTGTAGTTGCGAGCAGTCGAAAGGTCATCGATGACCAAGTCCCAAGCCTTCCACTTGCCGTTCACAAGCGTCATCTTGTATTCGAGTACAGATTCCTTGCCCTTGTTCCACAAGTGGGCCACCACGCGAGCATCATCAGTCCCCTTCATCTTGGCCGGTTCGTAAATCGTCGAATCGGCACGGTAAAGTTCCAAGCGGTTAGCACTGGAATTGCGGACCATGCGTTGGAATTCCGCGACAAACTTTTGCTGAGAAGCTTCATCCTGAGCCTTCCAGTCGCTAGCCGCCAAAGACTTCTTGGCCAAAAGGGCAAAGTCAAAGGAATCGTTCAGCAAGTTCTTAACGCGCTCCGTTTCCTTGGCGGTACGCTTAGACTTTTTGATGATGTTCTGCAGTTCAACGTCCTTGCTCTTCACGACAGATACCGGATCATCGGCAGCAAAAGACAAAATCGAAGCGCAAGCAATGACAACCAATATTTTTTTAAACATCTTAATACTCCTCATTTTTTATTAAAATACGAATTATACTCTTGAAGAGACAAACCCATCTTTGCAATTAATCCGGCAAATTCGACATTATATCGGCAAACTGCGAAATAATAATCTTTTTGCATAGTTACATTCTGCGTATAGGCCGAAACAAGATCGCCCGTTTGGGACTTGTCCAAATCATATTTCATGGCGGCGCCCTTCAAAAGCGCTTCCGAGGCGCGAAGACTTTCACGCAATGCATCGAGTTTTTCTTTAGCGGCTATGACCTGGTAATATTGTTCCACCGCTTTTGCAATCAGGCCGTCCGCTGCATAATTTTCTTTAAGCTGTAAACCGCGATAATCCGTTCTCGCCTTGCGGAAATCTTCCCAGCTCTTCCAGAAGTTCAATCGATACCTTAAACCGACACCGATAAGCCCCGAAATCTTGTTGACGGCATCTTGGGCAAAAGCGCTTTTCTGCAACACATTACGGTTTCCCGCCCAGCTTTTCACGTATTGGAATTCTCCCATGACAAAGAACTCCGGAGCAAGCTTCGCTTCTGCTAGATCCATCTGGAATCTACGGGCGCGCAACCCCGCTTCCAACTGTTTCAACTCGGGATTGTACTTGACCGTCAATTCACGAACCTGGTCTTCAGTCGGCAAAGGTTCCGGTCTCATGGCAAGCACTGTATCTTCGGACACAAACGTGTCGCCTTCTGGCAAGCCTAGCGCAAAACGGATAGCGAGCATCACACGCTTCATGCCTAGATCGGCCTCGATAACGCCTTCCTTGACCGTGTGCATTTTGGCCTTCAAGTTCAAAAGGTCATTCTGCGAAACCGTCGGTTCATCTTCGTCCAAGGCTTCTTCGAGCTGGTCGTACGCCTTGTCCACTTGCTTTTTGGCATCTGCGGCAAGGCGCTTCATTTCAAGAGCAAGGAGATAATTGTAATAATAGCTTTGGAGTTCTACTTCTTTTTTGCGAACAGAATTTTCAATTTCAAAAGTCTTCTGCTGCAGGTCCGCTTCCAAAGCCTTTTTTCCTGTTTGATACTGGCCCAAGTTGAGAGGTTGGA
This sequence comes from Fibrobacter succinogenes, assembly GCA_902762795.1. Classification (GTDB taxonomy): domain Bacteria; phylum Fibrobacterota; class Fibrobacteria; order Fibrobacterales; family Fibrobacteraceae; genus Fibrobacter; species Fibrobacter succinogenes_E. The sequence continues at coordinate 11,074 of CACWPM010000052.1, forward strand.
TAAACTTGGCCTCGACAGCCCAAAACGGTCCCATTCGAGAAAAATCATAGGTGTCTACGGTATCGCCCCAATTATCCACAGTTTCCTTCAAACCAGGCGCAGGCCCTACCATCATGGACACATTGAATGTCGGCAAAATAACTTCGGCCTTGAGTGAACGAATTTTATCGTTTTTGCTTTCCAAGCCAAATTTAGTTTCCGCCATCTGCGGATCATTCGCAAGACCCTGTTCAACAAAATGCAAGCAATCGTAACGGACCTCGCCCGCAAAGGCGATCCCCGTCATAGCAAGAATAAAAAACAAGTTTCTAATCACAGTTAGAATTTAGAAAAAGAAAAACACTAGAACGAGCAGTGCGCGACTAAATCCTTGTATTTCGACACAACTCCTTCATAATAAAATGTAGGGAGCGGAGCATTCTTTTCCAAAAGCTTGTCGACAGCGGAATGTCCAAGGTTATACGCCACAAGAGCTTCTCTCCAATTGCCATATTTTCCGATAAGGCGAATCAAGTACGCAGTCCCGACGGCCACGTTCACTTCCGGGCGCAACAAGTCCGCTTCGCTTTCGATGACAAGGCCAAAGCGGCTTCCCATGGATTTTGCGGTTTCCAACTTTATCTGCATCAACCCGAGCGCTCCCGAAAAGCGCCCCGTATGGAAGCGACCGCGAGCAAGCGGATTACCGCGGCTTTCCTGCGCCACGACAGCAAGGATTATCAGAGGATCCAGCGAATACGACTGCGAAATCTGCCACAAGTGTTCCGCCAGAATACGAAAACTCACCTCGGAAATTCGGTCGCCAAGCATGTACATGAGCGCCTTCTCGATTTTGACGTAATCGAGAGTCCATTTTCCAACGACTTCCAAATGCTGCAAATCATTGTGGAGGATACGTTCCCGGTAAGTCAATTTTTCAAGTTTAAGCCTGTTGGAATACCATTCGCTCGCAAAAGAAAACAAGACTGCAAAGCCAATGATCAAGAGGACACTAACACTCATCGAAGACAGTCGAACGCTACTTTTCACGCCGGTTTTTCTCCAAATATTCCAGATAGGAAACCCAATCCTGAATAGCGCCGAAAGAACTCAGCAAAGTAGTATCTTGAACAACACCCAGTTTTCGCATCGGTCCGATAGCGGATTCCAGGCGATCGATTTCGCGAATGTAGCGCGCCTTCTGGCTTTCTAGAACAGTTATTTGCGCCTGCTTATCAGAGATTTCTCGCCCTTGTCCGACCACAATCACAAACAACGTAACAGCCCAACCAATCAGGAATAGCGCGACGAAAACAGCAAATCCTGGAGAAAGGCTAATGGACCTTTTTTCGTAATGTAGTCCCACCAAGTGCACTTGTTTCGAAAGCCCCGACTTGCGGTACTCCTCTCGACTCCTGTATATTTCAAAGATGTTGCGATAGCGTTCGAAATAAGCATGCAACTCTTCACTATCAAAAATCAAGATTAACGTCGCTTTCTGCTGCTTCACCAAATTCAAGATTTCAAGAAAGAGGCCGCGATAATCGTCCGTCGTAAAACGAGCGTTCTGCAAATTCACAAAAAAGAACACGCCCGGCCCGCGAACCAGCATTTCCAGTTTTTCACGAACGGCCGAAAGCTGATACTCGCCAAGAACGCCGTATAACGATATCTCGACTTCTTCGCCACGATCTTCAACTTGGATGTCAATCAAGTCGGCACGCATGAATTACCTCTTGGTGACCGACACGGAAATCTTGAACGTCTTACGGTCAAGCACATTGAACGGAGCATTCCAAAACGGGAATACCCGGATGCCCTGGAATGCCTGCGGAGCCGCTGACGAAGTCGCGCCAAATATAGCTCCAACAAAAATCGAAGTCGTTCGGTCAAAAGCCATGCGGAACACGCAACTGTCTTTTTCATCGCGAATTTCAAGCGACTTGCCATCCGGATACAAAAGCGGTTCGACCATATTCCACTTGACATTCTTCCCGTCAATCAGGACCTTGTTGACATCGCCACGCGACAGAAGCCCTAGTTCGAGAATCGTGCCGAAATATCCTTTGGTATTCACATATGCGAGATTGTCAATCGCATACGAGACCGTAAACTTGGCGGCATCCCCTAGGAACGTAAATAGTTTCTTTATCCGGAACAAAGCCTTGCGACCTTCATTTGCAAAGCCCTGCTCTTCGTCAAGCATAATTTCCGTGCCCGAATCTGTACGGAGAATGCGGTAATCGTAGGGGTCCGCGAGCAAGTGCTTGCGATCGTAAAGCATCTGTTCCAGCTTGACCGGCGTGAAGTCCACATTCGGCAGGAGGCAATCCAGAAACGCAAAGGACGGTTCACCGTCATCGCGCCACGAGTTCACAAGATTAATTTTTGCGCCCTTGTAATTCAAGGCCCGGAGCGCACCGCCAAAGCGGTAATCCAACAAATAAGAGGATTCCGGATTTTCGCAAAAGAGAATTTTCTTGCCACGCAACAAAAAATCACAAACGTCAACTCGCAATCCCGAAAAACCGGTAAGGTCGTCCAATAGCTGCGATGCAGCAAGTAGTAAGCGATTCGAGCGTTTGCGAACCATCATGGAACGCATCCCCGAACGATTGAACATATCCCTGAAATAAAGCGGGGACATCACCGGCAAGAGCGAACGGCAGAATTCAAGCCACTTCTTGCCCGAAAGCACGCAGCGCCCTCGTCTATATAAATTCAAGAACGTCTTGTGGTGCAAATTAATTTCAGGGCGACGAATCAAAAGCTCACGGCAAGTGCGGGCAGTCGAAGGCAATCCCAACCTGCGCCCAGCCGATACAAGGAAGCTGATCGATCCGCAAGTTTCCAACTGATCCACCGCAAAACCGACAGTTCTAGTCTGAACTTCATTCGTCTCGACAAAGTCAACAAATCGCCCAAAAAAATCGACTATTTCCGACGGTTCCGAAGGAATATCCAGAAGAGCAATCGCCGACTTGCCATCACGGCAATACGCTTCCGCAATGCTACGCCATGAAAGGTTGTCTTCAGCAATCGCCTTCGAAAGCACCTCGGACACAGGAACAATGCGGATAAGAGCACCACGGTCTTCAAGCGTAAACCATCCGGAGACAGGAGTCGATCGTCCAAGCGCATCCTGCACGGCAGCTTCCGTCACAAGAGCATAGTCAAAACTTGAACGTTCCAAAACATCCGCCATGCCGGGCTCCCACACAAGCGAGGAATTGAAATACCCCTGCGGTTCAGCTCCGAGCACCTTCTTCAAGTAATCGCGATGCAGTTCCAACTGCATCATCTGCAAATCTTCAGGGAACAGAGGAAGCATCGGATCGTAATAGCCACCGCCCAAAAATTCAAGAGCTCCATTGCGAATGGCATTCTGGATTTTACCAAACATCAAGGGCTTTGCCACATTATAGAGCGCCTCGATCATCGGACCATCCAAAAAGATGGAACACTTCACCTGTTCAGAATCCAACAAGACATTCAAACCTTCGAGCAAGTTACGCGCAATCGCTTCCAGATTTTCAAAAGAAGTCGATGGCGACATTTGCAGGACAAAGGATATTCTAGGATTCATGGAACAAAGAATAGCTTTTTTTTCGCTAACGCGCTACCGAAAATGTAATCCTATCCCCATTATATCCGTATGCATTTAAACCTTTGATTAGGGGCGCTATATCTTTCATTAACGCCTCTTTTGGAAAATATAGCGTCATCTGATTTCCCACTAAATCCCAAGCGCATTTTACAGGCTTATTTTGATCGTTCTTATGGAGGATTTTTTCTTTAGAACGGATATCCGCTATGAATTTCCACAAATCAGCTTCGTTATTAAAGCTATAGAAGTTGAATCCATGAAATGAACCATTTTCTTTCAAAGCGTCTTCATTCAAACTTAGAACATAAGTCTTGTCGTCTTTTGAACCATAAAACGTCAACATCAAATCCAAAGCTTTATAATCCTTGACACAATCAATCTCATATTTTCTCTGATCATTATCCGCACTCAATATTTCATTAAGAGATAACTTAGAGCGATGACGCCCATGCTTATACCTCAATCTAGTCAATTTATGAACAATAAAAGAAGTACAAATACAAGGACTAGAACCTGTAGGTAATTTCACATTGTACACATCCTTAAAATTGTCCCCAATTGTATAATGAACAGTCGGAGCAAATCTAAAACCCATCGTAGTCACGATCTTAAAGAAATCACCGTAAGGTAGATTTTCATCGACATGTAATTTGCCAATACCGTCCTCAAACCATTGTATAGTCTCTAACTGCTCATGATTAAGACGTTCGACAAGCCACCAAGGATCTTTATTAGATGCAAAATCAGCCGCTGTACGCCCGAGAACCTTCCCGTTCAGCGAGTACTCTTCGGTGTTGACATCCATAACAGGACTTTTCTGTTTCGGAGTCATGAAGTCCTTTTTGGCGCTGTCGCAAGCCGCAAATAGGAAAAGGAATAGGAACAGGATGTATGCGAAAAGCCTAGACATTTGTACGGAATATACAAAAATAGCCGTGCGTAAGCCGCGGCGGGCATGACTGCG
>CACWPM010000053.1 GCA_902762795.1 Fibrobacter succinogenes
CGGGCAGTAAGCAATGATCAAGGACGGACCATTGTGAGCTTCTGCTTCCTGGAGCACCTTGAGGGCCTGAGCATCGTTTGCGCCGATAGCGATACGACCAACGTAAACGTTCTTGTAGCTCATGGCGATAAGGCCGAGGTCCTTCTTGCCAGCGCGCTTACCAGCGGCAGCGAAGAGGGCAACGGCGCCACGGTTCGTGGACTTGGAAGCCTGTCCACCCGTGTTGGAGTACACTTCGGTATCGAGAACGAGGATGTTCACGTTTTCACCCGTGGCCATCACGTGGTCAAGACCACCGTAACCGATATCGTATGCCCAACCGTCACCGCCCATGATCCACACGGACTTCTTGACGAGGTAGTCGGCGAATTCATCGCGGAGACTTACAGCCTTGTCGTCGCTTGCGTCCTTAAGAGCTTCCTTGAGCTTGGCAACGTTTGCGCGCTGGGCCTGAATGCCAGCTTCGTCGTCCTGCTTCTGAGTCTTGAGAGCTTCAACGAGTTCTGCCGGGAGCTTGTCTGCAACTTCGTCGAGGAGGCTTACAGCCTGGGTTGCATGCTTCGTGATTGCGAGGCGCATGCCGAGACCGAATTCAGCGTTGTCTTCGAAGAGGGAGTTAGCCCAAGCCGGACCGCGGCCTTCCTTGTTCTTGGCCCACGGTGTGGTCGGGAGGTTACCGCCGTAAATGGAAGAGCAACCCGTTGCGTTTGCGACAACCATGCGGTCACCGAAGAGCTGAGAAACGAGACGGACGTAAGCAGTTTCGCCGCAGCCTGCGCAAGAGCCAGAGAATTCGAACAACGGTTCGAGGAGCATGGCCTGCTTGACGAGGTTCTTGTTAACCTTGGTGCGGTCAAATTCCGGGAGGTCAACGAAGAAGTCGAAGCACTTGCCTTCCTGTTCCTTGATCGGTTCCTGCGGAACCATGTTGATAGCCTTCTTGGTAGCGTCGGTCTTGTCCTTGCCAATGCAAGCCTGAGTACAAACGCCGCAACCCGTACAGTCGTAGCTGGAGACGGAAATTGCAAATACCGGCTTGTCGGAACCTTCGAGCTTGAAGCCCTTGGCCGGAGTGTACTTGAAGCCTTCCGGAGCGTTCTTCACGGCGGATTCATCGACAACCTTCAGACGGATAGCTGCGTGCGGGCAGACCATAGCGCACTTGCCACACTGTACGCAAGCGTCCGGATTCCAGGACGGGATGTTGAGGGCGAGGTCGCGCTTTTCATACTTGGTGGTACCGGTCGGGAACACACCGTCGCAAGGCATCTTGGAGACCGGGAGCTGTTCGCCGTTGCCCTTGATGATTTCGGCAGTGACTTCATTCACGAACTTCGGAGCGTCGCCGTGGATCGGAGCGCGGAATTCCTTCGTGCTGGTGACAGCTGCCGGAACCTTGACTTCGAAGAGGTTGGCAAGAGAAGCATCGATAGCGTCCCAGTTCTTCTGGACGACTTCCATGCCCTTCTTGGCGTAGGTCTTTTCGGCGTACTTCTTGATGTACTTGATAGCGGTTTCTGCATCGAGAACGTTACCGAGCTTGGAGAAGAAGCAGGTCTGCATCACAGTGTTGATGCGACGGCCCATGCCGGTCTTTGCTGCGACAGCGTAAGCGTCGATGACGAACACCTTGAGGTGCTTCTTGATGATGGCTTCCTGAACCGGACGCGGGAAGGTATCCCAAACGGTGTCAGCGGAGTGCGGGGTGTTCACGAGGAACGTTGCGCCGTCCTTGGCATACTTGAGCATGTCGACAGATTCGAGGTGCGGAGTATGGTGGCAAGCGACAAAGTCAGCTTCGTTTTCGCCAATGAGGTACGGGGCGTCGATAATGCTCTTACCAAAGCGGAGGTGAGAGGTCGTCATGGAGCCGGACTTCTTGGAGTCATAGACGAAGTAGCCCTGAGCGTAGTTGTCAGTTTCGTTACCGATAATCTTGATGGAGTTCTTGTTTGCACCGACAGTACCGTCAGAGCCGAGACCGAAGAACATAGCCTGGAAGAAGTCGCTTTCGAGCTTGAAGTTCGGGTCGATGGTGAGGCTCGTGTGGCAGACGTCATCGTTGATACCGACGGTGAAGCGAGCCTTCGGTTCAGCCTTGGAAAGTTCGTCGAAGATGGCCTTGACCATAGCCGGCGTGAATTCCTTGGAAGAAAGACCGTAGCGGCCACCGATCATCTTCGGCATAGCCATCTTGCCAGCCATGACTGCTTCGGAAACTGCAGTGAGTGCGTCCTGGAAGAGCGGTTCGCCTGCGGAACCCGGTTCCTTCACGCGGTCGAGGACTGCAATCTTCTTGACGGTCTTCGGGAGAGCTGCAACGACAGCTTCCATCGGGAACGGACGGTAGAGGCGGATGTTGACGAGGCCGACCTTTTCACCCTTCCCGTTCAAGTACTTGACGGTATCACCGATGGTGCAGGTAGAAGAGCCCATGGAGATGATGACGCGTTCTGCATCGGCAGCACCGACGTAGTCCACGATGTGGTACTGACGGCCAGTGTAGCTAGCAACCTTGTCCATGTACTTCTGGACAATTTCCGGAACCTTCAGGTAGAACGGGTTCACGGTTTCACGACCCTGGAAGTAGACGTCCGGGTTCTGTGCGGTACCGCGCATGGTCGGACGGTCCGGTGTCATGGCGCGTGCGCGGCAAGCCTTGACGTACTTGTCGTCGATAACGTCGCGGATGACGTTTTCTTCGAGAGCTTCAATCTTCATGACTTCGTGAGAAGTGCGGAAGCCGTCAAAGAAGTGCATGAACGGGACGCGGCTTTCGAGCGTAGAAGCGTGGGCCACGAGAGCGAGGTCCTGGCATTCCTGAACGCAAGAAGAAGCGAGCATGGCAAAACCGGTCTGACGGCAAGCCATAACGTCGGAGTGGTCACCGAAAATAGAAAGACCCTGCATAGCAAGAGCGCGGGCGGTCACATGGAAGACTGCGGGGGTCAGTTCGCCTGCAATCTTGTACATGTTCGGGATCATCAAGAGAAGACCCTGGGAAGCCGTGAACGTAGTGGTCAGGGCACCAGTCTGCAAAGCTCCGTGGACGGTACCTGCGGCACCACCTTCGGACTGCATTTCAAATACGCGAGGAACTTGACCCCAAATATTCTTCTGACCCTTGGCGCTCCAGTTGTCGGAATGTTCGGCCATCGGGCTGGACGGCGTAATGGGGTAAATTGCAATAACTTCGCTCAACTTGTGGGCTACGTTAGCGGTTGCTTCGTTACCATCAACCGCAATCATCTTTTTTGCCATGGACTATCTCCATTTTTTAGGTTTTTTCGAAAAAATCTGATAATATACACCTCTGGCGTGTGGCACACGCATAAGGGCAAAAATCCACGCTTAAAATTAAATAAGATTGGTGGGAAAAACTGTAAGTTTTTTGAAAAAAGACAAAAAATTGAGGTTACGCAGAGTCATCCTCGAATGAAGTGAGGGGATCCTGGGCGTTACTTGCTCAACAGCTTTTGGTTAATCTCGATTTCTAATCCGGCATACGAAGCTCCGAACTTTTGGCGGAGCGTTGTGGTGAGTCCATCGGACTTGCCGAGATACGGATAGTTTTTACGGATTCTAAGCGAGGGTTCCCGTTCGTGGATGCTCTTGATCAGTATGTCCGCGATCTGTGCTTCGGCAGGGCGGCTCGGGTCATAGAGTATTCCTACATCGGCATCGCGCTCGATTCCGTTCAAGACCGGGGTAAAGCTGTGGATGCCTAAATGGATAACTTTGAGATTTTTTCCGGTTTCGCTTTTGCGAATCCTTGCGGGAATCTTGCTAGAGACAAATTTTTCAATTTTATCACGGTACTTTTGCCAAAGTTCCTGCATGTGGGCTTTAACTTGACTTGGCAAATGAACGGTGTATTCCGAAAAGAACGACTTGCTTGTCGAACTGCGATTCATATCGATAACAAGGCGTGAAAACCGGCTAGAGCAGTGAAAGTCCGGTTTTAAACGTTTCACGAGATTCGAAAATATGTCGAAAGCTCCGATATCGTAACCGCGGTGAGATGCGAGTACATCGTCGGGAATAGCGTTTTCACGAGATGCGCGCAGGATAAAATCCGGCAGGGCGTTGCTCGCGTGTTCGCAGGTAATCATCAGTGCCGGACTTTTCATTATTTTTTCTCCAATACAGGAATGTTTCCGTCATAAGTCATGACATCCAGCGAAATGCTGTGGACTGGATTGAATTTAGTTACTTTGTTATGAATACCGAGTTTCATCGGATTTGTGCAATTCGGGTTTCTAACCAGGAACTGCATCTTTTCATTCGAATTTTCGTGGTGGCCGCGGTTAAAGTTCGAATGTGAAATGTCATAGCCCGGATACGAGTAAACTACGTGTAGGCTTGTCTGTCCGCACGTAACATCTTTTGGCTGAGGGAGTATTTGCAAGTCCATCGAGTGCCTCGTATTAACCGTGGCGGTTTGTTCACCAAATCGTCAATCCGTGTATAAATATAAAAAAACAAAAAACAATGGTATCTTACAAAAAAGTGTTTCAAAAAACAAGTTTATATGTTTTAATAGCAATTTCGTAACTTCAAGTGTTTTGTCATCTGATATAATTCTATTCATGAATCGATTGTCAGAACGATTCATGTTTCAGAATTATGATTTTTTTACTAAATTCTCGATAGGCTAAAAACATTCAACTAATAACTCCCGACCCAACCATGCGTCTTTGGCTCGTTACTAGTCCCGATAATTTTGCAGCAGAACATGACGATATCGAAGAAATGTTTCGTCGCGGTTTAACCCGTTTGATTCTGGACAAGCGTGGACGTGGCAACGCTTCACGTGCGACATTTAACGATTACGAACGCTGGTTACTTGGCCTCCCGATGGACTTGAGAGACCGTATCTGGGTTCGCGGGACCCCGGATTTGGCTGAACAGCTGGACGTGCGCGGTTGCGTGAGTGAAGCGCAAAGTTTAATGGGCGATGTTCCTGAAAGTTGGAAACGCGTAAATTGCATCGCTTTTTGCCGGAAGCTAGAACAACTCGATGCGCTCCCGGAATGGGTGGCGGGTGCGCTTGTGGGTCCTGTTTTTCAGCCGCAGTCCGTTTATGAACCCGTCGAAACGCTTGATTTTGATACTGTTGCTACCAAATTAACAGCGATCGGGGCGAATGCTGTTCCAAAAATTCCACAAATAATCGTTTTCGGGGGCATCGACCACGAGAATTTAGATGTAATCAAAAAACTTCCCGTGCATGGAATCTCCGTGCTCGGTGGTATCTGGAATTACGCCGACCCCGTGAATGCATTTATAAAACTTGGCAGAATCGTCAATAGCCTTTAGTCAACCAATAACTATTTCACCACATACATTCCGTTTCGCGGCTTACTTTTGAGTCTGTTGCCGAGCAGGTCGAAATAAATTGGGGTGTTGTTCATGCGCGTGCCCTTGTTCATCTCGCGCATTCTTTGATAGCTGATAACGGTCTTTAATGAGTCTTGATCCTTGTACGGGTGTTCCGGATCGTCTACGACAATCTTGATTTTTGCGGTGCTTTTGCAGCCTGTTTCATTTGTATAAGTTACAGTATAATAGCCGCTTTTGGTGCCGTCCAAGTTCTTGAGCGTATTTTCGCGAGCGGTGGACTTGAATCCGTCTGGACCTTGCCATTGCCAAATCTTACCGTCCCAAGGGTGCGGACCCATCGTGAGCGTAGCACCTTTTTTGACCTTCAGGTCGGTAGTCTCGTTCCATTCTCCATCGCCGACTTTCACGTAAGGGATAATCTTTGTGCCGCTGCATGGACCGACAACTTTTTTTCCATCGCAGACGCCTACGGAATCGGGAATGTCGATTACTCGCGGTTCGAAATCCTTGGTGGGGAAGGCTTTCATGAGAGCCGCCGTTTCTTGTGCGGTAATCGGGAGGACCGTGCCGTGCCGCGGCGTAAACGCACCTTTCATTTCTGTGTTCTGGACGAACTTGAACGTTTCGAGGTCGGTGCTGCTTGTGAATTGATAATGACCGTTGTTATAGCAGTCATACATCAAGACCCATGAGTTCTGGTTGATGAGTTTGAATACGCCTGCCCCTTCGACCGCTTCGGTCGTCTGTTGCAATGCTCCGCTCCGCTTGTACCAGGTCGGGGCTTTTGTGCCATTTTCCGATGTCAGCGTTTGGGCTTGAACTTTGCAAATTCCTCCATCGCCTTCGTTCTTGTAAAATGCATGGTAGAGTTTGTCTACAGGATTGTAGACGATGTCCATGTCGATAGTGGATTTGCCGCGGTCAAAGAAATGGACCGGGTCGCCTTCGAGGTCGGTAAAGTCTTCGTTGGCGTAATTGAAAAATACTTTGTCGTAAGGAATGGTCCCGTCATTGGTCAAGAGCGAGTAATAAACGAGCGGCCTGCCCTTGCTCCCGTCCTTGTTCACGTAGTTTTCGTCCCAAATGGTTTCGGGAGCCCAAACGCGGGTCACGTTTGCGAAGTTCTTGCCCTTGTACTTGTCCGGGAAATGCACTGTACTGTGTTTCCAGTTGATGAGGTCGCGGGACTTCATCAGTACCATACCGCGGTTGCTAGCCCAGCCTTCGGCACTCTTCATGTCGGTATTCACCATGTAGAACCAGCCGTCGGGCGCACGTAAAACATGCGGGTCGCGGAGCCCCTTCTTGATGCTCACGGTGTCCGCGGCTACGACGCGCTTGCCGTTATTCATCACGGTAAAGTTATACCCGTCGTTGCTCAACGCGTAATAGATATTTTCGTTGTTGTTTGCGGGAAAATACGCAAAGAGGTAGTTGGAGTAAGGCTCAAAACCATGGATAGAAACCTTGAATGATCTTTTTTCTGCGCGCTTGTTTCCGCTTTCGTTATCGTAAAGCGTTGCCGTGAGCGTTACTTCGTGGTTTTCTCCCACAAATCGTCCGTTGATGCGTCCATCATGCCCCAAGAAAAGCGTATCTGAACTTTGCCAAGTGACAGGGAACGGACCGTATTTCTTCATCGTGTCGGGAAGATTTAGGTCGTTGTAGAGGTCATTGATGCCCGCCGGTTCAAGATCGTCAAGTGCCGCCCAGAATGGGGCTATATCTACAATCTCCTGCGCCTGCGCGTTGAGCGCAAACAGGGCTACCAGCGGAAAAAAAATCTTCATAAGGACTCCTTGCTTGCAATCGGCTTTTAGCTACAATAACCAATGGCCAATAACTAATGACCGATAACTAGTAATTAAAATCTATGGACCAACAACCTGTCTAAATATAGCTTCAGCCGTGACAAAAGTCACAATGTAAAGGGGTTTATGTTTTTGAAAAATAATCCACAGAAAAAAATAAGTCTATTTTATGTTCTTGGGTATATTAAACCGATTTGGAATATATAGATTATTAAACGTATATTATGAATATGGAACGGTCTCGTTTGAAAATTTTAGTTGTTGATGATACCAAGACGAATATTGACGTTTTGGAAGGTATTTTGTCAAAGGATTACGATGTCTGTGTGGCGCTTAATGGAAAAAAGGCTATAGAGCTCACGGAAAAGGTGAAGCCGGACCTGATATTGCTCGATGTGATGATGCCCGAAATGGATGGTTATGAAACCTTGAGGATCATGCGCGAAAAGAATATTTTGCAGGGGATTCCGGTTATATTCTTGACAGCAAAGGCGGACAGCAAGAGTGAACAAATCGGTCTTGATCTTGGTGCGGTTGATTACATCACGAAGCCGTTTAACCCTGCTCTGGTGACGCTTCGCATAAAGAACCAGCTCCAGTTGAAACTCCAGCGCGATCATCTTCATGAACTGGTCAATGAAAAAACGGCGGACCTGCGCAGGACGCTCAAGGTGATGCTTACAAGTCTTGGTTCGCTTGCGGAATACCGCGATCCTGAAACGGGCGAGCATATCAAGCGCACTCAGATTATCGTGCAGTTGGTTGCAGAACGTCTCCAGAAAAATCCCAAGTTTACGCAGACGATTACTGCCGAATATGTCGAAAATTTGGCAACGGCTGCGCCTTTGCACGATATCGGCAAGGTGGGCATTCATGACCGCATTTTGCGTAAGCCGGGGGCTCTTACGTCGGACGAGCGCGAGGTCATGATGCAACACCCGCAGATGGGCTATGACGTTCTTCGCGAAGCGACCAAGGAACTGCATGATAGCCCGATGGTGCGGATAGCAGCGGAAATGGCGCTTGGACATCATGAGTACTGGAACGGGCAAGGTTACCCGAACCACAAGAAAGCGGATGACATTCCGATTGGCGCACGAATTATGGCTGTTGCAGATGTCTACGATGCTCTTGTCTCTAAACGCCCATACAAGGATCCGTACCCGCACAAGGTTGCCGTAGGCGAAATTATCAAGGGTCGTGGTAGTCAGTTCGATCCGGATGTCGTCGATGCGTTCCTTGCCATTGCTGATAAACTTCCTGAAATTTATGAACGGTTCAAAGACACCTCATCCGAGGATAAGAAGGCTTGACGCATAGTCCGTTAAATGAAAAGAAACGTCATCTCAGCTGGCGTATTTCGCTCGTTTACACCATACCGATGCTCGTGTTTACCATCGTGTTGGTGATTGTTTTTTCCAATTATCTAAAGTCGACATTAATTTCTACATCGTACAGTTCCTCGGAATCCAAGTTTCTCGATAAAACGGTGGTGGATTTAGAGCTGTTCTTTTCGAAGTTCGAAAAGCAGTTCAAGCCGCTTCCGCTAATTTTGCAGCATACAAAAGAAACCGATATTAAGAAGGCCCTGAAAAAACATTTGCAATCCTCGCCTTTTGTTGTCGATGCCTATTATGGCAATAAGAGTGGTAAGTTTATTTCGGCAAGGGATTTCAAACTAGATGAAGGCAAAAAGGAATTTAGGACAAAAACATGGTACCTTGAAGCTTCGCGACAAAAGGGGCTTGCCATTACGGGGCCTGAAATAAACGGAATGGCCAAAAAGCGTGTGCTCACATATTCTTATCCGTTATGGGGCAAGAACCGCGATTTTATAGGCGCTGTTGCCGAAGATATAGATTTGCATAAAGTCCGTCAGCTGATGTCCGAATTTGCAAAGAGCGAAGGTGGCATCACGATGCTTGTGAGTTCAGAGAATGATAGCCTGTTTACTTATTTCCCTTACGAAACGAGCCTTCATAAAATTGTGGTGGACACGGTGGCTGAACTTTTGCACCTTGTGCAAGAGGATGTCAAACAGGAAAATTTGGTCTCCGGTGGCGTGACCCGTTTTGAAAAGATGGATACGGGTAACCGTAAATTGATTTTTATGGTGACTCCGTTGAAGAATGCTCCTTTTAATGTTGTTCATGTCGTTCAAAAAAATAAGGTTGTCGCAAAAGTTCAAGAAAACCTGAATGCCATTATTTTTGTTGTGGCGCTAGTCGTTTTGGCGCTCATGTCGCTCAATTCCTTGATTGTCCATTTCCTTTTCAAATTCTTTATTCAAAAAGATTTGAACGAAAGCGTTAGCTCCAGTACTATGTTCGAAACGCTTTTGGGGAGCGACAACTTTAGGTTGATACTGACAAACGATACGTTCGACATCCTTCATGCAAGCGCCTTCATTGCTGAATTTTTCAACAATGGCAACGATATTCGTGGTGAAATCCTTTGGAAATTCATTCGCTCCGAGCAGTTTAAGAAATTTGTCTATAAGGTTTCGAAAGGTGGCGAAATGCACGCCAGCGAGCGGCAAATTATCATTCCGGTCAGGAGTTGTACTGGTGAAGACGCTTGGTGGAAGGTCATTTTCCAGTTCCTCGTGGAAGACGATGGCTCAATCCGTTATTTATTCCTGATATCCGATGAAACGAGTGGTATCCAGAAAGATACGATTCTTGATACCATTATGCTTTCGGCGGGCAATTCCATTCTCGTTATTTTTGACAAGAATAGAAAAATCAAGTACATGTCCAAGCAACTTACGGATTACCTTGTTGTAGACTGGAAAGATGTGATTGGACAGCCGCTTGAAAACATGCCCAAATGCGGAATGCCAGAAAATGTCGTGGACGCCCTGCAAGATGCGTATGACAATCAAGGTGTTTGGAAAGATACGTTTATGCTCCAAACGCTCAATACGCATACGGAAACATGGTTCCGTGGCGAAGCTTGTACGCTCAAAGTCCAGGATTCTGTTGTCGGTTACATGCTTTCGATGATCGATATTTCGGAAGTTGTGGCTGCACGCGAAATCGCGGAACATGCGACCCAGGCCAAGAGTGAATTCCTTGCGAACATGAGTCACGAAATTCGCACGCCGATGAACGCCATTATCGGTATGGCTCATTTAATCCAGGAAACGCAGCTGGATGAACGTCAACAAGGCTTTATCGAACGCATTAGCCATGCGGCTACATCGCTGCTCGGAATTATAAACAACATTCTTGATTTCTCGAAGATAGAAGCGAACAAGCAGGACCTTGAAATCACGCAGCTTGTGCTGCAAGATATCATTGGCGAAGTGGCCGCGCTTGCCGAAGTGCGTATTGCGGGCCGTCCGATAGAATTGATTGTCGATGTCGATCCGGAAATTCCTGAAATCTTGATGGGCGACCCTCTTCGCCTTTCCCAGATTTTTACAAACCTCATCAATAATGCAACCAAGTTTACGGAAAGCGGAAGCATTACGCTTCGGATAAAGCAAGAACAAATTATAGGAAACAATGTAAAACTTTCGTTTAGCGTCATCGACACGGGCATTGGCATGACGAACGAACAGTTGCACCATCTCTTTAATGCATTTACGCAGGCCGATGGTTCTATCACGCGCAAGTATGGCGGCACCGGCCTTGGACTGGTCATTTCCAAGTCGCTTGTGGAACTTATGGGTGGTGAACTTGAGGTCGAAAGCGAATATGGCAAGGGTTCCAGATTTTTCTTTACGATAACACTTGCCATTGCTTCGCAGGCGACGGTCCCCAAATGGAAATCGGTAACGACGTTCCGCAACAAGAATATTTTGCTCATTGACGATTGTAGCAGGCTTCGTGATGTTTTGAGACATTATCTGACAAAATTGCGTTGCGTTGTCGAAGAGGCCGCGTCCGTTGACGAAGCGCTAGACTTGATTCAGGCGCATGAAGAGGCTGGGGAGACTCCGTACGATCTCTTTATAGTCGATTATCAGATGCCGCTTGTCAATGGTTTTGATTTTGTTCAAGGTCTTCCTCTCGGCATGAAAAAAATTCCGAAGATTCTCATGCATCCCATCCATTTTGATGAAAAGAATTATCGACGTGCCGAAGAAATAGGTTTCAATAGCTGTGTGGCAAAACCGTTACAGATAAGTTCTTTACTTAGCGCCATGCAGGAAGCCGTTGCGGAAAAGCTGACATACCAAAAAGCGGTCAAGACGGAGAAGAACAAGATATTCTTCAAGGAAGCCAAAATACTCCTTGTCGAAGATAACGAGATGAACCAGGAGCTGGCCGTATCGCTTTTGAATAGCGTTGGGCTTACAACGATGGTTGCTGCTGATGGTAAAATAGCGTTGGACTTGCTAAAGAAAGATGCGTTTGATTTGGTGCTGATGGATATCCAGATGCCTGTCATGAACGGTCTTGATGCGACCAAGGCTATCCGCAGTCGCTCCGATGAGTATTTCAAGAATGTGCCGATTATAGCCATGAGTGCAAGGGCCTTCCAGAAGGACAAGGATGATTGCATTCATGTCGGGATGAATTCATATATTGCAAAACCGATCGATCCGATGTTGCTTTATAACGAACTTGCCAAGTATTTGCAAGTGGCTGATAAAATGCCGATTTCGCAGTCTTCGGAAATCGAATCGAATACTTTGAATAATGACGGCAGCATTGTTTCGTTGTTCCAGAAAGTTCGTAATTTTGATGCTTCGGCGGGGCTTTATCATGCGAACGACAACAAGAATTTGTATTTCAAGATTATACAGGGCTTTGTCCGTGATTATGGCGATGAAACTGCAAAACTCAAGAAACTTTTTGAAAATGCGGACTACGAGGAAACGGCTCGTATCGTTCATACCATCAAGGGACTTTGCGGAACGATTGGTTCGTATCACGTGCAAACTCTTGGTGTCATGCTCGAAAATTCGCTTCTCAAGAAAGAGCAGAATTACAGCGAATACCATGCATTTGTGGGGGCGCTAGAAGATTTGATTGATGACTTGAAAATAGTCATGCAAAATATCGCATCGGAGCAATCGAATTCGTCTGTGGTTATTAAACATGTCGATCCTGAAGCCGCAAGTAAGTTGACTCAGGCCATTGCTGAACTTAAGCCTGCACTGGAATCTTGTTCTTTGACTGCTTGCAAGCGTATTCTCGATTCGCTGGATAAAATCATGTTTACGCAGAATCAAGAACAAATTCTTCAAAAGTTGCATAGTCAAATTGACGATTACGACTTTACGGAAGCGGAAGCGAGCTTGAAGAGTTTGGAAGAGACTATCAAAGAATCATCGTAGCAATGAAGGCTAGGGCCACAATCACCACTGCGACAATCGTGAGCGGGCTTGTTTTTTTCTTTTTGGCGTAAGGACTGTTCGGATCATCGCCAAATTCATTTTCGATGATTTCGTCGTAATCGGGGAGGTCGAGGTCGCTGTATTCAGCGCCTTCTTTCCAGCCGGTGTTCTTGTCGCTCCCGCAGTGGGGGCAGAAGGTTGCGCCCTTTTTCAGTTCGGCGCCGCAATGAGGACAAATCATAGTAGACAGTAGGAAGTGGGCGGTTGGATGTGGGCGGTTGGATGTGGGAAGTGGAAAGAGGCTTTCCTCGACCAAGTATATCAAAATTGCGAAGCCCTGAAGCAATCTTCATCGTTAGCCATTAGTTGCAACTCCTATTTCATAATCAGTTTCAAGTGTAGTTTCTTTTCTTCATCGGGAATGATGTCTTCGAACACGCCTGTATTGAGGTTGTAGCGGTATATGAAAACTTCGTTCTTGTGTGACTTGGGGCGGTTTTTATCCTTGACTTCGAAGATCAATATAGGATTGTTTTTCATCAAGAAATAATTTTCGATTTCCATATCGGGAATATTGACAATTTTAGCCGTGTCCAAATCTATGTCGTACAAGTAGAAATTGCCTTGGTCGTCACTATTCAAATAACCATCACCGTTGCTATCGACCTTAGTTCCAAAGAATGCCAAATAGCGTTTTTTCCCGTTGCGGATGTAGTTCAAATTCCATCCTGTAAAGCGTTCTTTTATAACGCTCCTGTGAATTTTGTTGACACCGTTTTCGTAAACGAGATTCACGAACTGCTCGGTATAAAACCGCTTGAGCGTTGTCGTATCTATCGTTCTTTTGGGTCTAATCGGTTTGACTGGTTTTCTTTTGCTAGAACTGTCATCACTCATTGTTGTGGTTAATGTCGCCGGTTCTGCTTCGTCAAAGACAACTTCTTGAACAACTTCTTCCGAAAATCTAAAACGTTCCGTCCAGCGCTCCGGCTTTTCCATAGTTCTTGCGACAACGGGTACAACGAATTCTTGCTGTTCGGGATTGAGCACGAACATGCTGTTGTACGAAATGTACTGGCTGTATTCATTTTTGCTCGCGCTCTTTTCGGCTTCGGCTTTAGAAATGACGCCCTTGTTTTCATCGTATTCCGGATAACTTTTGGGGAGTAGCTCGCAAATCATGAAGAATACAGCTAGGCAAGCCAAAAGGAATACCGGGACGGAAATGATAGCGAATGCGATTCGGTTGTATTTTTGAAGCTTGGTCATAGTAGTAGGTTATTAGTTGTTCGTCATTAGCCTTTGGTTTGAAATTAGAAATTTAGAGTTCGGAATGAAAAATTATTTTGTGAACTTGTATCTGCCAAGCAGGTCGAAGTAGCGGGCCTTGGGTGCAATTTTGACGGGCTTTACTGTTTTGCGGATGGCCGTCGTCGTCTCTTCGTGCTTTGAAAAGTATAATATTGTTGAGAATCCATCGGAATAAAATGACAACGAATAGCCGTCGTTCATGGGTTCGTAAGTGATCGTGTTGGCGATTGTTCCATTTTTGTTCAGTTCAAGACATTTGTCGCTTTCCGTGCTGCTTACATACAATTTTGTATTGGACAGCGATGCCGAATTGTCCTTTCCGGAGTAATTGTTGACGATGACGGTGTCGCCATTGTTGATGATTTCCTCGAAAATTTCTTGATTGAAATCCAGATCTTTTGTCAGGATGCTTGCGGATTGACTCGTTACCTTTAAGGTCTTTTGATGTCCCATGACTCCTAGGACATAATAATTCTCGAAAATAAATGTGGTATCTCCTGAGGTGGAATCCCTCATGATATATTCGATGCCCTGTTTTGTCAAGGCGCTTTCATCCTTGTTCCAATAGTAATTCAATGTGGAGGTCGTACTGCGTTCCTTCTCGAAAATCTGGCTGCTACTGACTTTGCCATTGGAGTAAGTGTATGTCTGATGGAAAAAATTTGGTGAGTCGACGGAATCTAATTGGAGACCGCTATTTTCAATCATGTAGAAAAATGAATATTCTTTGAAAACGGCGTCTGTGCATGTGTTGGCTGAAACTGTGGTACTTATTGCGAATACAATCGCTAAAAACAAGGCGATAAAATCGCTTTTTTTGAGTTGTTCCATTTATCCTCCTATTTAATTTGCTTTTAATATACAAAAGTTTTTATATTGCATCCCATGGTCAAGTTTTTGGAATCCTTTTTTTTACTCGCTATTCTTTGTGGCAACTTGTTTGGATGCGCTTCGACAAATTGTGCTGCTGTTTACGCTCAAAAGACTGAATACGATGAATGTGTTGCAGAAGAAAATGCAAAATCAGAGGCCGCTTCAACTTTGACGAAGGTTGGAATTGCTGCTGCATCGGTATCTATTATTGGATTGATTGTAATTCTAGTGACTTCAAAAAATTAAAACCGCGCGGTTTTACCCGTGCGGTCTTGAAGCTTTTGCTTTGGATCCTATCGGTCGCTGCGCGACCTCCAGGATAACAAATCAAACATTACAGCTTGTTGTTGGAACCAAGAACGTCAACGATCTTGTGTTCGTACATCTTCTGCATGTTTTCGCGAGCCGGCTTGAGGTACTGGCGCGGGTCGAAGTGTTCCGGATGTTCGTCGAAATACTTACGG
>CACWPM010000054.1 GCA_902762795.1 Fibrobacter succinogenes
GGCATAGAGGTTGGTCAGAGGCACTTCTGCAGTCGGGATGAGGAACAGGTCGTCGTCCTTGTCGCAGCGGTACATGTCTTCTTCGAACTTCGGGAGCTGGCCCGTGCCGCGCATGGTGTTGCGGGTCACGAGGTACGGCGGCGTGAATTCTTCGAAGCCGGCCTTCTGGTGTTCGTCAAGGAAGAACTGGATGAGGGCGCGTTCGAGGCGAGAGCCGAGACCGCGGTAGACCGGGAAGCCGGAACCGGAAATCTTGGCGCCGCGTTCAAAGTCAAAAATGCCAAGGCGTTCGCCGAGGGTCTTGTGGTCGACGCGGGCGAAGTCATCGTTCTTGGTGTAGTAGTCGGCAGGAATCGGGCCGTCTTTTTCGACAACGTTGTCCGAACTGTCCTTGCCTTCAGGAGAACGCGGGGCGATGTTCGGAACGTGCATGAGCATTTCGGTCTGCTTGTAGTCAAGTTCCTTGAGCTTCTTGTCGAGTTCGTCAATCTTGTTGCCAAGTTCGCGTGTGGCGGCCTGGGCTTCGTTGGCGTTTTCGCCTTTCTTCTTGAGTTCGCCAATCTTCTTGGACTGGGCGTTGCGTTCACTCTTGAGGCGTTCGACTTCGGTGAGGAGCGGGCGGCGTTCGTTATCGACGGCGAGCACGTCACGAAGGCTTACGGTCGTATATTTCTTTTCGGTTTCAGCAATATAATATTCCGGATTTTCACGGATCTTTTTAATATCAAGCATTGGATTGCCTCGGTTGAGAAAATTTTACAGCGACAAATATAGAAATAGTTATAAGCGGCTAGTGGTTTGACTTTGGCGAAAACTGTCGAAAAATGCAATTGTTTGATGGGGGACATAACCTTGATTTTCTTCTGGATAAATTTTTGTTGTTGTCCCTTACATCGTTTTTTTACTCGCCGTTGAAGTTCTTCGATGTGTTTGGTATAAGTTATTTATGGGTTAGGTTCGGTGGGATTAAAAGAGTAAACCAAAAAAGGAATACAGAGGAGTACAAAAATGAAATTTCCTTTACTAGTTTGCTTCGCCGCCACTCTATCATTTGCTCAATGGGGCGGTGGCGGCGGTGGAAAGTCGCTAAACGACTATAAAAAAGTGTCTGTTTCTGGCAGAGATATACATGTCTATGCACCGTCTGGTCTTAAGGCTAAGAGCCCACTCTTGCTTTCGTTGCATGGCATGGACCAAGATCCTAATTACCAACAGTCCAATACCCATTGGGAAGCCGTCGCTGATACGGCAGGCTTTGTCGTTGTCTATCCTAGGGGCGGAACGGGGATGAACACCTGGGATATCAGTGGTGACAAGGATACCAAGTGGGTCGTGCAAATTATTGACCAGATGGCCAAAGATTATGACATTGATACCAAACGCGTGTATCTTTCAGGATTTTCTATGGGCGGTATGTTCACATACCACGCTATGAGCAAAATTGCCGATAAGATTGCGGCTTTTGCGCCCACTTCCGGTACGAACGTGATGGGGGCTTCCAAGGCTCAACGCCCTGTGCCTATCATCCATCCTCATGGAACCAACGATGACGTTCTGAATTATAGCCAGGTGGAAGGCTTCCTCAAGAATTATCGTAACCAGTTCCATTGCCCTTCACAGGCGGAAGAGCAGAAGAATTATCCTAATGCCGAAAACTCGGGTGCCACGATGTACACTTGGGGTCCCTGCGATGAAGGCGTTTATATCAAGCACTTGAAGCTCCCTGGCCGTGGTCATAGTCCTTCCAAGGCAGATGTCTCTGATATCTGGAATTTTGTGAAGGAATGGACTGTAGATGGCCGTATCGGTAGCGCGCCCAAGATTGAAGTCCCGACGGATAGAGATTCCGTGTTTAACGGTTCTTTCTCGGATTCTCTCGAACTTGCTGGTTGGACCTTCAGCAAGAATAGTGGCGATGGCTCTTTGAAATTTAGTGATGGAAAGGCTGAAATCGAAGTGACCAAGAAGGGATCCAAAGCCAGTGATGTTCAGATGACTCAGAACGGCTTCCATTTTGATAAGGATCAGAGTTACAAGGTGACTTTTGATGCTTACGCCTCTACTGCAAGAACTCTTGAAGTTGATGTTGGTAAGGATGGAAGTTCCCGTACTCGCTACCTGGATTCGGCAAAAACGTTTGAACTCGGTACCGATAAAAAGAACTTTGAACTCACGTTTACCATGAATGCAGCTACGGACAAGAATGGTCGTATTTCTTTCAATGTTGGCGATGCCACGGGCAAAGTCTATATTGACAATGTGGTTCTGACCAAGATTGATAAGATTGAGCCTCCTTCAGACGGCATTGTTAATACAACTCGTTTGTTTACAAGCGAAAGAACGTACAGTGTCTATAACATGAATGGTTCTTTTGTATGTAAATTGAAAGGGGCCAATGCCGGCGATATCCAGGCAGGGCTGAATTCGATGAAGCTTGAGAAGGGCTTGTATGTCGTAAAAGACGGTAGCTTCAATCAGGTCTTCACCGTAAAATAGTTTAAATTCACAAAAAGCATAAATACACAAAGTCCATGGCGATTCCTTCGCTGTGGACTTTTTTGGGGTTGCATGTCGCTAGTCGTTGGTTTAAAATTGGGTATCAAAGTTGCTGTTATAAAGAATGAATGGCTATGGACTAATGACTATGGACGATATTTTGCTTGCTGTTTTTACTAAATTGCTGATATGTATTTCCGTAAAAATTTTTTTTGTTTAGTTAGTACTTTTGCCGTGGTTATGTTTGCTGGCATTCTTTCTGGTTGCTACAGTTTCACGGCGTCCACGCTTCCGAGTCACATCAAGACCGTCAATATTCATGAGGTTGAAGACAAAACGCTGGATCCCGTACTTGCGAATAATATCCATACCGCTGTCGTCGATATGTTCAAACGGAACGCTGGCGGTGTGCGTTTGGTGAACGGCGAGGCCAATGCCGACTTTGAAATAACATTATTAAGTTATTCGAATAAACCGGAAAACTATAACAGCAATAGCGATGTGGAAACATATCGCGTTACCATTCGCGTTGAAGTAAAATTTTATGATAACGTAAAAGAAAGAATTATCTACGAAAGCAAATCTCTTTCGGCAGATGGTGTCTATGACGTCCAAGCTAACGAGACCGAGGACCGCCATGGCCAGACTCGTGCTGTCGAAAAACTTCAGGACTTGATCGTGTCGAACGCCCTTGCTAAATGGTAATCTTTTTGATGAGAGAATGCTCGCATGGCGGGCGGCGTGCCATTGATCAATAACTAATGACCAATGACTAACAACTACTAAAAAAAAAGCGACTCGGCAATGTCGTGTTGATACGCGCCTTGCCGAGTCTGGGGTTGGTTTGGAGTACTATAAATATGCTTAATTTTTTTCGATTTGTTAAGCCCTTTTTGAAATTTTTAAAAAAAAAGTTGTGATTCTCACATTAAGCAAAAAAATCGCGTAAAGTGACAGGTTTTTCGTTAAGTAAAGCCTCGGTAAGAGTACTCCCTTTGTAGGTCAGTTTTAACGAAAAAAATGGTTCGCCACGCTCCAGAAGCGCTAGGAATATGAGGTCTCCATCCCAGTGGGGGAGGTTCTTCACGGTCTGTTTGTCCACCCATTCCAGTTCGCCCTCGTCGCAATCCTTAAGAGTGCCTGAAAATTCGGTTGCCGTAAAAAGATGCATGAATTCGGTTTCGTTCATTCCATCGCTGATGAACGTGACAATGCCGCGGTATTTGGGGTGTATCAGCGTGAGTCCCGTTTCTTCAAGAGCTTCGCGGTGGATGCAGTCCTCAGGGGATTCCCATTCCTCGAACTTACCGCCGATGCCGATCCACTTGTCCTTGTTGATGTCATTTTTTTTCTTGACGCGGTGGAGGAGTAGATATTTTCCGTTCTGTTCGATATAGCAGAGAGTTGTGTTGATCATACCGTTCAAATATAGAATTGTTTGTTATTCAACGCTTTTTATGGGATTGTTTCAAAAAGTGCGACCTATTTTTGCTAGATAAATGTATAATTATTGTATGATTTACGAAACTATTGGCTGGTACTATGCAGGATTGGGTTAAAGAAATCGTCGTAGATTCGAAATTTGAAAATGTCCGGACTCTTACGGAGTTCGTTGAAAATTCACTTGAACCGTATCATCCATCGCACAAGGCTTTGATGCAAATTGGCGTTGCGATTGATGAATTGTTTAGCAATGTTGTTCGATATTCGGGATCGACGAATTTGAAGCTGATCCTGAATGTGAATGCGGATGTGCTGACGGCAAAGCTTACCTTTATCGATGAGGGGGTTGAATATAACCCTTTGTCGAAGTCTGATCCGGACGTGACTTTGTCGGCAGAAGATCGGAAAATTGGTGGGCTAGGGGTTTTTCTTGTGAAAAAAATTATGGATGGAGTTGAATACAAACGAGATGGACACAAAAATGTCTTGACCGTTGTTAAAAAGTTGACTTGATTTGTTTTGAAATTTGAAAAATCCAAAAACGAGGCTAGAATGAAAATCGAAAAAAAAGTGGATGCATCCAACATGTCGCTTGCTTTGGAGGGGCGTTTGGATACGATGACTGCACCTTTGCTTGAATCTGAGATTCAGGGCAAGCTGGACGGGGTTACGAATTTGGAATTTAATTTTGCCAAGCTGACTTATATCTCTTCGGCGGGGTTGCGCGTGTTGCTTGCTGCTCAGAAGATTATGAACAAGCAGGGCAAGATGATTATAAAAAATGTTTGTGATGAAATTAAGGAAATTTTTGAGGTGACGGGATTTTCAGATATTTTGACGGTTGTCTAAAATCTGAGTGCAAATTTTTGTATGGATGTTCAAAAAGAACGGTGCCAACGAGGCACCGTTCTTTGTATAGAAACGAGTTTATAAGAAGGTGATGCCCGCTTGCTTCGACTGCGCTCAGCACAGGCTCCGGCGGGCATGACTGTGACGACCGGCGGCTCGATTGCAATATACATTGCGATACCTCGCCGCCTCTCGCTTCCATCGCCGATTAATATCGGCGATGGAAGCTCACTGAAAGAACATTAACGCATGGCTTACTTAATGCCAATCAGAGACAGGTCTCTGACAGCACCTTTATCAGCACTTGATGCCATTGCTGCATATGCTTGAAGTGCTTTGGAAACCTGTCTGTCTCTGTGTTCAGGACGCCATGCTTTATTACCGCGAGATTCCATTTCCTTGCGGCGGGCGTCGAGTTCGGCGTCGGTGAGCTGCACGTTGATGGTGCGGTTCGGAATATCAATTTCGATAACGTCGCCCGTGTGCACGAGGCCGATGTTACCCTTGTTGGCGGCTTCCGGAGAAGCGTGGCCGATGGAAAGACCGCTCGTACCGCCGGAGAAACGACCGTCGGTGAGGAGGGCGCAAGACTTGCCGAGGTGACGGCTCTTGAGGTAAGAGGTCGGGTAGAGCATTTCCTGCATGCCGGGGCCACCCTTCGGGCCTTCGTAGCGGATGACGACAACGTCGCCTGCCTTCACCTTGTTGCCGAGGATGCCTTCGACGGCTTCTTCCTGGCTTTCGAACACGATGGCCGGGCCGGTGAACTTCCAGATGGATTCATCGACACCTGCGGTCTTCACGATGCAGCCGTCGATTGCGAGGTTACCGTACAGAACAGCGAGGCCGCCGTCCTTGGTGTAGGCGTGTTCGCCATCGCGGATAGCGCCGTTGGTACGGTCGAGGTCGTGGTCCGGGTACATGAAGTTCTGAGAGAAGGCTTCGATATTGTACTTGCGGCCCGGGCCTGCGAGGTAGCGCTGCTTGGCTTCTTCGCTCGGGTTGCGCTTGAGGTCGTTCACTTCGAGAGCTTCGCCCATGGTCTTGGCGTGAACGGTCTTTGCATTCTTGTGGATGAGGCCCATGCGGTCGAGTTCACCGAGGATTCCCATGATGCCACCGGCGCGGTTCACGTTTTCAACGTGGATGTTGTGAACGGTCGGGGCGACCTTGCAGATGCACGGCGTGTTGCGGGAGAGACGGTCGATGTCCTTCATGGTGAAGTCGACGCCCGCTTCCTGAGCGACGGCGAGCAAGTGGAGAACTGTGTTGGAGGAACCGCCCATGGCGATGTCGAGGCGCATGGCGTTTTCGAAAGCGTCCTTCGTGGCGATGTTCCTCGGGAGGATGCTTTCGTCGTTCAAATCGTAATACTGGTGGCAGAGTTCCACGATGCGCTTACCGGCAGCTTCGAAGAGTTTCTTACGTTCGGCGTGGGTCGCGACGATGGTGCCGTTGCCCGGGAGGCTAAGGCCCAAAGCTTCGGTAAGGGAGTTCATGGAGTTTGCGGTGAACATGCCGGAGCAGGAACCGCAAGTCGGGCAAGCGTTCGCTTCGATGGCGGCCACTTCTTCGTCGCTGATGGTGTTGTCAGCGGAATCGATCATGGCGTCGATCAAGTCGAGGGCGCGGTCCTTGCCGTCCTTCGTCGTGACGTGGCCAGCTTCCATCGGGCCTCCAGAAACGAAGATTGCCGGAATGTTGAGGCGCATGGCTGCCATGAGCATACCCGGAGTCACCTTGTCGCAGTTGGAAATGCAAACGAGGGCGTCGGCGCGGTGGGCGTTTGCCATGTATTCGGTAGAGTCTGCAATGAGGTCGCGGCTGGGCAAGCTGTAAAGCATGCCGTCGTGACCCATGGCGATACCGTCATCCACGGCGATGGTGTTCATTTCCTTAGCGACACCACCGGCAGCTTCGATCGCGCGGGCGACAACTTGTCCCAAGTCCTTGAGGTGAACGTGTCCCGGAACAAACTGAGTGTAGCTGTTCACGACGCAAATCACTGGTTTACCAAAGTCTTCCACCTTGGTTCCTGTTGCGTGCCAAAGGGCACGTGCACCGGCCATCTCGCGGCCTTCCATAGTCTTGAGCGAACGAAGTTTCGGCATTGTTTATCCTTTTGATGCGGCGGTAATAAGCGCCAAATTTTTGCGAAAATGTAGCAAAAATGTTGTAACTCGCATAACTATGAAATTTTTTGTCCTTAAAAAGAAGCTTTGTTATGTTTTTTATCATATATTATGTAAAATTTATTATGGAATTATTACATTTTATTTGCGAGTGAGTTCGGAAAAATATATTAGCAACAGACGAGAGGAACTCTATGAAGGGGAATAGTTCTATGACGAAAATCTTTGCGATTGTCAGCCTCGTGCTTTGTATGGGACAGGCTTTTGCTGCATGGGATGGAATTTCAGAAACGATGCCCACGCGAGAAGGCGGCTATTTCATCATTGATTCCGAAGCGAAATTGGCGTGGTATGCAAAGCATTACGATGAAGGAGATGCTAAGCTGACTGCTGATTTGGATATGGGCGGCAAGCTTTGGACTCCGATTGCTGCTGGAACAGGTTCCGCAAAATACAGAAAAATTTTTGACGGAAATAACCATGTCATAAAAAATCTCTATATCAACGGAAGCGAACTTGCGAAAATTGACAATAGTTATGCCCAGAACCTAGGTTTTGTCGGTGTGCTCGGTGGTGGAACCATTAAAAAATTGACTCTTGAAAATGTCGATATCCAAGCATCGACTAATGCTGGCGATGTCCTTTTGAACAAGGACCAGCAGATTTCAGTGGGCACTTTTGTCGGATGGATGGCGGATAATCCTAATAATGTTGTTCGAAATAGCATGGTCTCCGGTACGATCAAGACGACTGGTAGTGGACAAGGTGTCGGTGGTATTGTCGGTAATGCAAAAAATGGAACAATCGTCAATTGCTTGAGTCTCGTCGATATTCAAACTAGCGGGAATAAGGCGGAGGTCGGAGGTATTATTGGAATCTCTAAAACGGATGTTTCCGTGTCTTCCTGTGTGTATGCGGGGCCAGGATTGAAAAATATGGGTACGGATGGATCCGTCGGTGGAATTGCGGGATCTGTGCTGTCTGGATCGTTTACTGCTGAACGGGACTTTTATGAAGGAGATGGTTTCGAAGGCATAGGAAGTTTTTGCAGCGATTGCGCTGTAATCGATTTGACGAGCGATGTCGATTTCAGCAATACGGATAATGTGGTTTGTTCGTTGAATGGAAAAAATGAAGACAGCTCCTGTAAAATGGAACCGTGGTCTGTCGGCGAAACGGCGCTTTCGTTGAATGGTTATGGTCCCGATGGTTACAAGATTGTCTTTGATGCAAACGGGGGCGCCTTTGCAGACGGAACGGTTGAAAAAAATAAGTTTATTCGAACTGGTCTGGCTATAGTTGCTGACGAAGTTCTCAGACCGTCCCGTGAAAACAATGTCTTTATCGGATGGTCCTTTACGCAAGATGGAACTCCGGTGGATGATCTTGGCAAAGTTTCTGGAGTCGATACTGTTTATGCCGTTTGGAATCCGCTTTATGCGATAACTTTCGACGGTTCTTCAGGAAATTATAAGTACGAAAAGACAAAACAGGTGGCTAAAGGGGATGTTATCACCGTGGATGGTCTTGGGGATATGCCTGCTTTTTATTGCGACCAGGACCTGCCCGAAAGTGAATGTACTTCAAAGCACTATTTCACAGGTTGGGCGATGAAGAAAAACGCAACTGAAGCCGACACGGTTCTTTTGGATACGGTTACTGCTTCGGACGGATTGGTCCTGTATGCCGTTTGGACGACCGTGACCACCTATATGGTGACTTACGATGCCAATCATCATGGGAAAACCATGGTAAGCCATGCTCGTGTCGATGGTGGCGAAACTGTTTCGAAACCGGAAAATCCGATTGCTGATGAAGGATATTTGTTTGTTGATTGGTTTACGGAAGAACTATGCCAAAATAAATTCGATTTTAATACGGAAATAGAAAAAAGCTTAATTTTGTATGCAAAATGGCAACTGGTGAATTTTAAGATAAACTATCATTTGGACGGGGCTTCGAATAGTGGCGATAATCCTGGAACTTATACCATAGAAACTCCGACAATAGTCTTGAAAGATCCCGTTGAAAAAGAAGGTCATTTGTTTGAAGGCTGGTTCTATGATGCTGAATTTACACAAAAAGCGACTCAGATTATTTTAGGGACTACGGGCGATAAGGATCTATATGCAAAATGGACCAAGAAAACATACAAGGTAACTTATCTAGCGGATAATAATTCTTATGGCTCTGTTTCGGATAAGTATAAGGAACATGGAACCCCCTTGGCACTTGAAACGTCTGGATTTTTCTTCCGTCCTGGGTATGATCAGCTAGGCTGGACGACTGCTCCCGAAGGGAAAAAAGATTATAGCTTCGGCGAAAATTATACCGCTAATGCGCCTGTTGTCCTTTATCCGGCGTGGAGTGAGCCTATTAAGTATAAGATTACTTATGAATGTAATGGCTGCGTTAACAATCCTGAAAATCCGTTAGAATATACGATTGACGATCAGGTGGCTTTAAAGAAACCGGATGCGTTGAGTGAATATTTGTTTGATGGATGGTTTGATAATGCAGAATTTACCGGCAAGGCCGTTACTGAAATCCCGAAAGGGTCTTTTGGCGATAAAACTCTATATGCCAAGTGGCTGCCTACGAGTTTTACGATTTCGTATGTGGCGGGAGAAGGCGTGTCCGGTACGGTTGCTAGCCAGAAAATGAAACGCAATGAAACGGTTATGCTGAAAAATGCAGGGGATTTTACCCGTAAAGGCTATTCTCAAGATGGATGGTCTACACAAGAAGGGGGCGATAAGGTTTATGGATTGGGTGCTGCTTATTCGGAAAATAATGATCTTGTCTTGTACCCACATTGGGTGGAAGGCGAAGTCTCTGTCAGTTACTATGGTGCCGTAGTTGTTTATGGCTATCCGGGCAATCCAGGTAAGAAAATTGCGGAAATCAACGGCGAATATACAGGAAGCGAAGCTGTAGATATTCCCGCGGATATCGTTGTGGATTCTGTCATTTTTAACAGAAAGTTTGTTATCGGGACCATGTCTACGATTATGTTGCCGTTCTCGGTTGATACCTCTAAATTCGAGGGCGGAATGATTTATCGGTTCAAGCGTGTCGAAGTTAAGAAAAATGTCTGGACTGTTAAAATTGGACGAATTTATACGAAAAATATTAGCGCAAATACTCCTTATTTGGTATTGCCGACAGCGACAGATTTGACATTTAACGGTGCTGTAACGTTAAATACGTCTACACAACCGAGTGAAACTTTAACATACGACAATTGGGAATTTAAGGGGGCGTATGCTTATAAGGCGTTTAAAGACGATCCTGAATTTTCCCATATTTACGGATTTGCCGGCCAAGCTCGTAAGGGTGTTCGCGTGGGTGAATTTGTGAAGGTCGGGACGGGAGCCAGTATTGTTTCTTTACGAGCCTACTTGATCAGTCATGAAACTAAGGCTTTGTCCAAGAAACAGGCCGGCTCTAAAATTAATTATAACGTAGCCGTTTCTGGTGAAATCCATGTAGATATTGTCGATGAAAATGACAATGTCGTAGAAACTGGGGTGCTCAATACTGTTACGGGTGAACTCCGCATGAATGGCTGGTTTGATGTGAATGGACGCCGTTTGAATTCCACACCTACGGTTCGTGGAAACTATTATCATAACGGTAAGCATGTTATTATTAAGTAAGGGGGCTTGAATGAAAAATGCAAGAAAAGAATTTATCGAAAGTACAAAGTTAAATAGCGGTAGGAAAAATTATGAACCTCCTCGGATGAGCGTGGAAGAATTTGATTGTCAACTATTTTTGTGCGCTTCCCCGCAAAGTCTCATTACTGAAATTGAAGATGATTATTAATAATCTTTGCTCTAATTGTGAAGTGCTGTTTGGATAAAATAAATTCGCTTTTGTTCGAGCTTTTGCAAATGGCGCTGGATGCTTCGGGGCAAAAGCGACAGTTTGTGAAGGCTCCTTCCGATGATGAATGGAAGTCTGTGTACGTGTTGGCGAAATGTCAATGCGTTTTAGGTATAGCTTTTGCCGGAATCAAGAAGCTTCCTGAACAGCACCGGCCTGCGAAATCTTTGTTGTTGCGGTGGGTGGCAGATGCGCAGGCTATTCGTTGTAGAAATCAACTGATGAATAGGGAAACGGCTCGTCTTACAATGCTTTTCGATGGAGCTAGGCGGCAAAATGTTGTTTTGAAGGGGCAGGCGAATGCTGCTCTTTATCCTGATCCGTTAGCGAGACAACCTGGCGATATCGATATTTGGGTCGGTGGTGGACGTGACCGTGTCTATGACCTTCTTGTGCAGATGAAATTGCTCAAGAGAATACCGGAATACAATTTGGATGAACACCATATCCATTTGCCCAAAACGAAAGATGAAATTGATGTGGAGGTCCATTTTAAGCCGGCGTTCGGAAATCCTGTTTGCAATGATAGACTTCAAGATTTTTTGAATGAAGAAATATGCAATGTGCAAAAGCTTCCCGAAGGTTTTTATGCGCCTTCTATCAAGTTTGCGTTGGTCATGCAACTTTCTCATTTACAACAACATTTTTATACTAGCGGGATTGGACTTCGGCAGTTTGCCGATTACTTGATGCTTTTGCGCCATTCGTCTGAAAAAGATCGCAAGGATGCCTTTGCTATTGTGAAAAAATTTTATATGAAACGTATGTGCGGTGCTGTGATGTGGGTGTTGAAAACTGTTTTTGGACTCGAACGGAAACAAATGCTTTGTGAACCGGATTGCTGGCGCGGGAAAAAACTTTTAAAGCACGCTTTGTATGGCGGCGATTTTGGAAGATTCGCATCGAATAAACATAATGTTCTTGTACGATGCGTTTGCCATCACCTTCAGAGATTGGTGATGTTGCCTTTTGATCCCGTCAATGTTTTTTTCGTTGAACTGAAATCCTGGCGCTGGGCGATTTCGTTGATTCCGTTTTGCGTTAGACAACGTAAAATAGACTTGCGCGTGGATTCATCCCCAAAATTTTTGTCAACTACTTAGAAACTTGGTGAAATGAACAATATGGGTGGGACTGACAAAGACTGCTTTTCATCCAAGTTGACGATGCTAAAAAGCCGTTTCAAAGGGGGAAAACCGCGTTTGCACGCTCCTTTTGAACAAGGTTGAGCCTGTACGGCGGGTGATTTTGGCTTTTTTTTGAAATAAGTGGTCTTTTTACGATGTCGAAAATCACAATAAGTTTATTGCTTGTTATATTTATGTTATAAATTATTTAAAACGAGTATATTTTTATTTGGCGAAAATTTCTAAGGTGGAACATTTTATGAAAAATTTTCTGAATGAAAAAATAACCTTGTTTTTGGTTTGCCTCATGCTTTGCGTTGGGCAGGGGGTGGCTGCATGGGATGGATCTTCGACAACGGAGCCTGCAAAAGAGGGTTCTTACTATATCATCGATACTGAAGCGAAACTTGCTTGGTATGCTAAGAATTACAACTCTGGAAATGCGAAATTGACTGCAGACTTGGATTTGGGGGGCAATCTTTGGACTCCGATTGCTGCAGGAAATGGTAGTCAAAAATACAGTGAAATCTTTGACGGTAATGGCCATGTAATCAAGAACATGTACATCAACGGAACGGAACTGGCTCAAATAGACAAAAATTATGCTCAAAACCTTGGCTTTGTGGGAACTCTTGGTAATGGAACTGTCAAGAACTTGATTCTTGAAAATATTGATATCCAGGCTTCAACAAATGCTGGTGCTATTTTAGGAAGGGAAGATAGTCAAATTTCCGTGGGCGCTTTTGTCGGTTGGATGGCAGACAAGATAGGCAATACTACACTAAGCAAAGAGAATAATGTTGTTGAAAATTGCGTGGCGGCATCTGGAACCATTAGGACAACGGGTAACGGTCAAGGTGTCGGAGGCATTGTCGGTAATGCAAAAGTTGGCACAATTTCCAATTGCTTGAGTCTTATTGAAATTCATACAAGTGGAAGCAAGGCGGATGTCGGTGGCATTATCGGCATCTCCAAGACCGAAGTTATAGTTTCTTCTTGCGTGTATGCAGGTCCGGGGCTTGTAAATACAGGAACGAATGGTTCTGTTGGAGGTATTCTGGGTAACGTATACTCCGGAACGGCAACTGCTACGGATAGTTATTTTGAAGGAAATCTTATTTATAGCGGAAATGAAGTAGTTGGTATCGGAAAAAATTGTGGGGCAAAGTGCACGGCAAACGATACGACCCAAAAGGTCGATTTCACCAATGCAGATAGTGTTGCTTGTGCTCTGAATGGCATGAACGAAGATAGCACATGTAAAGAAGAACCTTGGTCTGTGGGTAAAACGGTGCTTTCGCTGAATGGCTACGGTGCGGATGGTTACAAAATCATCTTTAATGCAAATGAAGGAACTTTCGCTGATAATGCCGTAACCAAGAATATTTTCCTTGCAGGTGGAATGACGATTAGCGATAATGAAGTCGGCAAACCGTCGCGAGATGGTTTCTCTTTTGAAGGATGGGCTTCGACTGCGAATGCTGCAAAGCCTCTTGAAAATTTGGGAACTGTGTCTGGTTCTACAAAATTCTATGCTGTTTGGGCTTCGGTTTATACGGTAACCTTCAATGTTGCTCCTGGCGTGTTCCCGGAATCCGGTGAAAGCGTAAAGACAAAACAAGTTGCTAGCGGTGAGGTGATTACTGTCGAGGGGCTTGGTGCCTTGCCGAGTTCTCGTTGCAAAGCGTATGCGTCGGAGAATGAATGCGAAACGTGGTCGTACTTTACCGGTTGGGCGCTAACTGAAGGGGCTCCTGAAAGCGATTCGGTTTCCTTGGATACTGTGACCGCATCTGACGAACTAGTCTTGTATGCAGTATGGACTGATGTGGAAACCTATACGGTGACCTACAACGCCAATCAACATGGTCGGACAACTGTGGATTATGTTCGCGTAGGTGCCGGCGATACGGTTGCTGCTCCGACAGATCCGATTGCAGATGATGGTTATAAATTTGACGGATGGTTTATGGACGCAGAAGGTGTGGATAAGTATCAGTTTGCAGCGCAAATTCACGAGAGCATTATCTTGTATGCGAATTGGATGCCCGATACATTCGCGATTACTTACGAAATGAATGGGGTGTCGAGTGCGGGTGATAATCCTGTTTCCTATACCATCGAAACACCGACATTTGCCTTGGCTGCTCCGGCTGATGCTGATGGCTATGTGTTTGAGGGCTGGTTCTATGATTCTAATTTTACCAACCCTGCATCCCAAGTGATTCATGGAACGACCGGTGACAAGACCTTCTATGCCAAGTGGACCAAGAAAACTTACAGGATTATGTATTTGGCGGACAACAATTCCTATGGTGCCATTTCGGACCAGTTCAAGGAATATGGAACGCCCATTGTCCTTGAAGATTCCGGTCACTTCAACCGTCCTGGGTATTATCAGATTGGATGGGCTTTAAGTGCGGATGGAGAAAAGGCGTATGCATTTGGAGCAAACTTTGAAGATAATGTTGCTTTGACGCTTTATCCTGCATGGAGTTCTCCAATCGTATATACGATTACCTATGTGTGTGATGGTTGTATTAACGATCCTGAAAATAGGGCTGATTATACTGTTGAGACTGCAACTTTTAGCGTAAAATTCAGAAATCTTACTCCTCCAGAGGGATATAGAATGGCGGGGTGGTACTCGGCTACGGATTATAAGACTAAAGTTGAACAAATTAAAAAAGGTTCTGTTGGTGATATGACATTATATGCCAAATTGAACAAAATTTATAACATTACTTATATCTTGAATGGTTCCGCTAACGCTCGTAATAAGGATAATTATACCTCTGATGATGCGACATATAATTTAAACAATCCGGCTCCTGTAGAAGGTTTCACCTTCGGTGGTTGGTTCGACAACGCAGAATTTGAAGGCAATGCTGTAACGTCAATTACGCAGGGCTCCACCGGCGATACGACCTTCTATGCAAAATGGATTGCGAACAGTTACACGATAACTTACGTGATTGATAGTGTTGTAAACGCAGTTGATCCTGAATCGTACACCATAGAAGATTCTGTTTCGCTAGCGACTCCGGCAAGGGATGGCTATG
>CACWPM010000055.1 GCA_902762795.1 Fibrobacter succinogenes
AAATCCTGTTGCGTTCCTTGATGAACGTGCGGGAGGCCGCCCCCGCAAGCGATGAATTCTACAGGATTCAGGACGAATACCTGCAGGAATCCATCCGTGACCGCGGAATAACGGACATCGCGGACATTGAAAGTATCGGCAGGCGCTTCAGCGCGGGTGCGCCGGACTTGTTTGGCGATTCCCTGTTTTTGTGGCGCGGCGACATCACCACCCTCAGGGTAGATGCAATCGTGAATGCGGCCAACAGCGGCATGACGGGTTGCTGGCAGCCTTGCCACAGCTGTATCGACAACTGCATCCACACTTTCGCGGGAGTTCGTCTTCGTAGCGCTTGCGACGCCCTGATGAAACGGCAAGGGCACCCCGAACCCACAGGACAGGCAAAAATCACGCCGGCCTACAACCTGCCCTGCAAATACGTGCTGCACACGGTGGGGCCAATCGTGGGCTACGGCCTTACGGAACGGGACTGCGAGTTGCTGGAATCGTGCTACAGGAACTGTCTCGAAGTTGCGGCCCGGAACGGCGTGGAATCCGTCGCCTTCTGCTGCATTTCTACAGGCGTATTCCGTTTTCCGCCGGAACGTGCCGCCCAAATCGCGGTGGATACGGTGCTGGAATGGAAGCGCCGTACACAAAGCCCCATGAAGGTTGTCTTTAACGTTTTCAGCGAAAAGGACGAGGCTATCTATGCGCGGATTTTCGAAAAGTCCAACGGATGATTTTTCTGCCGAAGTATCGAGACTGAAAAAGGCGCTGGCAAGGGCGGATGCCGTCGTCGTGGGCGCGGGCGCTGGACTTTCGACATCGGCGGGATTTACCTATTCCGGGGAACGCTTTGTCAAGTACTTCGCCGACTTTTCTGTAAAGTACGGCTTTTCGGACATGTATTCCGGCGGCTTTTTTCCTTACGGCACACCCGAAGAAAAGTGGGCTTTCTGGAGCCGCTATGTCATGATAAACCGTTATATGGCCGCCCCGAAACCCGTCTACGAAAACCTCCTGAAAATCCTACGGGATAAGGATTACTTTGTCCTTACCACCAACGTGGACCACTGTTTTCAAAAGGCGGGCTTTGACAAGGATCGGCTTTTTTACACCCAGGGCGATTACGGGCTTTTCCAATGCAGCAAGCCGTGCCACCCCTGCACCTACGACAACGAAAAGCAGATTCGTGCCATGTTCGACGCCCAGAAATTTTCGGAAGAAACGGGATTGTTCGGCGCCATGACCGTCCCTGCGGAACTGTTGCCCAGGTGCCCCATTTGCGGCCGCCCCATGTCCATGAACCTGCGTTCCGATTCCACCTTCGTAGAAGACGACGGCTGGCACCGTGCTGCAAAACGTTACCGCGAATTTCTCGACAGATGTAACGCCATGCGCGGCGGAAACGTGCTGTTCCTGGAACTGGGCGTAGGCATGAACACCCCCGGAATCATCAAGTACCCGTTCTGGCAAATGACCGCCCTGAATTCGAACGCCACCTACGCCTGCATCAACTACGGACAGGCCTACGTTCCCGACGATATCGGAACCCGCTCGATAAGCATCGACAGCGATATCGGCGAGGTGGTGGCGGCTCTCTTCTAGTGCTCTAGTCGGTGTTCCCGTCGCAAACCGGTAATTATAAAAATTTCCGAACCGTAAAATCGTTAATTCTAGCCGTAATTTTGCTATTGCGTCCATGCGGAGTTTTGCTTAATTTATAGACAAAACGATAAAAGGAACACTCCATGAAAAAACTCGCTAGAATTTACACTCTTGTCTTAACGTTCGCGCTTGCCCTGCTCTCCTTGGTGGGCTGTGCCGAACGCAACAGGACCGACCAGAACGCCGATGCGGATTTCTCGAAAAAAGGCGATGTGCTGGTCGTGTATTTTACATGGTCTGGGCATCTGCGGAGCATGGCACACTGGATTGCCGACGAAGTCGGAGCCGATTACGCCCGCATCTTGCGCAAGGAAGAATACCCCGTAGGCTACAACGAGACCGCCGATGTGGCAAAAAAAGAAAAGGATGAAAGCATCTATCCCGAGATAAACCTCTCCCTGAGCGACAAAGAAATGGAACGTTACAAGACCGTGTTTGTCGGCTTTCCGGTCTGGTGGTACGACGTGCCGATGCCCGTGATGACATTCCTGAAGCAGGCGAACCTGCAAGGCAAAAACGTCTATGCGTTCTTCTCTCACGAAGGGTCGTCCGATGGTGCAGGGAGCCTCCCTACGCTCGAAAAGCTGATGCAGGCGAAGGGCGCCGCATTCGACAAGAAAACCGCCCTTTCTGTGCGCGGAAGCAAGGTCAAGGATTCCGAAACCGTTGTCCGCGAATGGGTGAAAAGCTTGAACATTCCCAAGAATGAGGCCGTTGCCGTTCCTTCCGAAATCACGTTCCCGCTGGGTGACGATGTAAGTGAACGCTTTACGGGCAAGGTATTCTTCAAGAACCTTATCCAGAAAGATTCTATTTTCAATTTTCCGGTCACAAACCACATTACTTTTGCACCTGGAGCACGTAGCAGTTGGCATATTCACGGCGGCATGGAAATCCTGGTAACAGGAGGAAAGGGGATCTATCAGGAAGAAGGAAAAAAGGCTCAGATTATTCGCAAGGGTGATGTGGTGCATATTCCTGCCGGAGTCAAGCATTGGCACGGGGCCGCGCCCGACAGCTGGTTCAGCCAAATTGTGATTTACGATGCCGGATGGAAACCCGAGGCTGGCGAAGCCCGCAACGCTCATGAAGCAGAACCGGAGACGGACGAATGGTACGCGAACCTCGAAACGGAAGATTATGCAGGACGCACTTTGACCGAAAAGGACGCATTTATGTTCGGAAACGGGACGCTATTCCCGTCGGAAAATTTTTCGGGTAACGTCTATCTCGGCGATGTGCTGAATGCCAAGAACGAAGCCGGAGCACCGGGCATTCACAACGTTGTCTTTGACGCAGGAACTTACAACAACTGGCATTCTCATGCGGGCGGCCAGGTCCTTATAGTGACCGACGGTATCGGCTACCATCAAATCGAGGGGCAGCCGTTGGAAATCCTGCACCCGGGCGATGTAGCCCTCTGCCCGCCGGGAGTCAAGCATTGGCACGGGGCAACGGCCAAAACAAAATTTGCGCACCTCGCCGCAAACGCAAACCCGGACAAGCCTGGTGTGCAATGGTTCGACCGTCTGCCTTTAGACGAATACAACAAACTCCCTACGGAGTAGGCCTTGTTTGAATCTAGCCTCGACTATTCCCTTAACTGCTGGGGCGGAACGCCGAATACGCTCTTTACAAAGTTGTTGAAGTGCACCGGCGAAGAAAAATTAAGCTTGTATGCAATCTCGGAGATGGAAAGGCTCTTGTTCTTGAGAAGTTCCGTAATTTCGATGGCGGTAAAGCGGTTTATCCAGTAGCGGGCCGGAAACCCGCTTACTTTTTTGCATGTCTCGGAGAGGTGTTTCGAGGTAACGCAGAGCTTGTCTGCATAATAGGTCAGGTCGCGATGGTCACGGTATTCGCCGGATTCTAGCATGGCCAGGTACCTTGTGACCAGTTCGCTACTTTGCGGTGCCACGCGTTCCTTTTCGTCAAGTTTCGAAAGCTGGAAATCGAAAAAATCCAGGAACAGCTGTTGCAGGGCGCAGCCGACCGATTCCGTGTAAAATTCGTGATTCCGGTTCGAAAGCCTCCACTTGACATTCTCGAAATCTCGCTTGCAGCGCTCCCGTTCCTCGTCGTTCAATTTGAGAACCGGATTCAGGAACAGCCTGAATGTGCCCTGGATGCCGTAGTTGCTCATGGTTTCGAGAGCCTGGATAAAGTCCGTGTGCACAAAGATGACAGTAGCCTTGAAATTGCGGGATTGCCGTGCCTGCATGAACAGCCTCGGAAGCGTGACAATCATGCTCTCGCCAGCTGCAAGGGTAAATTCCGTATTGTTAAAAATAAAGGAACATTCGCCCTTTTCGCAAAGGACATGGGACACGTAATCGCAGCGGCTTTCCGACGCTATTTCAGAAACGCTCTCGCCGATGATGACGGACTGGCCTAGATCTTGCATATTGGAAATATAACCAAATTAATTTCGGGGCGAAAAAGGCATAAGTCGAACCGCACTTTAAATATTGTGCAAACGCCACGTTGAAGGTAATTTTAGAACAAACAAGAGGTAAATATGAAGAATCTTTTTAAAATCGCCCCTATGGCACTTATATCGGTCCTTACAATTTTTGTTATGGGCTGCAACGACAACACCGCAACAGAAGCCCTGGTCATTGAACGGCAAGGCGTATTCGCATCAGGCGGAAGCGTTACCGTGCCCATTCCCGGAGAATTCAACGTTACTGAAAACTGGATGGATTTTAGTCGAGCTGGGAACACCGCCCATGTAGATCACGCGAACACGTTCTTCCAGATTCCCGCAGGCGAAAACAAGTCACCCATAGTGTATCTGCATGGCTACGGTCAAACCCGCACAGGTTGGCAGGCGACTCCCGATGGGCGCGAAGGATGGAGCGACATCTTCCTCAAGAAGGGTCGCGCAGCATTCCTAGTGGACCAGCCCCGCAGAGGTGCTGCTGGCAATACGGTGAATGTTGTCGCCAACCCGCAAGATACCCGCAACGGGGGCAAGGAATACAATCCCGGCGATCAGGCGTGGTACACCCATTTCCGCATCGGACGTGGCACTCCGAATCGTTACGAAGGTTCGCAGTTCCCCGCAGGCGACGAGGCTCTTAACCAGTTCCTGCGCCAGATGACCCCAAGCACGGGCGAGTACGACGAGGCACTTTTCGGCAAATCCATGAGTGCAGTCCTTGCCGACACGCGCAAGATGACCGGCAAGAAGCCCGTTTACATGACGCATTCCCAAGGCGGTCGCGTAGGCTGGGCTACCGATACCGAAAACATGGCCGCAGTTATCGCGATTGAACCCGGCTTCGCGCCCGAAGTCGGCAGCGAAACCTACAAGAAGTTCGTCGCAGCAAGGGTTCCCATGATTTTCTATTTCGGCGACTACATCGACAACGGTCCCGAAGACATCAAGAGTACGGGGTTCTGGAAAATGGTGCTTGCTCAGGTCCGCGACTTTGCCGAACACTACAACAAGGACGGTGGCGACGCAACCGTCATCTACCTGCCCGAAATCGGCATCAAGGGCAATTCACACTTCATGTTCCAGGAGCTGAACAACAAGGAAATTGCCGAGCACATCGAAAAATGGCTTGAAAGCAAGGGCCTGTAATTACCATCGGAAAATCGCAGAGAGATTTTTATGAAGTACATGAAACTCGGGAACACCGATATAGAAGTGTCCAGAATATGCGTTGGCGGAATGAGTTTCGGCGAGCCTTCGGACAAGTTCCAGCCGTGGACCTTGAACGAGGCCGAAACTCAGACGATGATTGAACACGCTTATAATCTTGGCGTAAACTTTATTGACACGGCAAACTGCTATAGCCTTGGCACAAGCGAAATCTACATTGGCCGCGCCTTGAAGAACCTGGGAATTCCCCGCGACAAGGTGGTGCTTGCCTCAAAGGTGTACTTCAACGAAGGGAAACTCTCGCGCAAGGCAATACACACCGAAATCGACGGAACACTCAAAAGGCTCGGGACGGATTATTTGGATTTATACCAAATTCACCGTTTTGACTATTCCACCCCAATCGAAGAGACCGTGGAGGCGCTTCACGAACTTGTGAAAGCGGGGAAGGTTCGCGCCATCGGGGCGTCCGCCATGTACGGCTACCAGTTCCACAATATGCAGGTATGTGCCGAAGAAAATGGCTGGACCAAATTTTCGACCATGCAGAACCATTACAACTTGCTCTACCGCGAAGACGAGCGGGAATTGATTCCAATTTGCAGGCGCTACAGCGTATCGCTGATTCCTTACAGTTCGCTTGCCGGCGGCCACCTGACACGCAAAGCATGGGAATCGGGCAGCAAGCGCAGCAATACAGACAACGTTCTTAAGGACAAGTACGACAGCGAAAAAGAAAACAACATGCAGATTGTAGAACGCGTCGCCGAAGTTGCCGAAGAATACGGCGTGACCATGACCGAAATCGCCCTCGCCTGGCATTACGCCAAGGGCGTCTGCGCCCCGCTTGTCGGGGCTACCAAGGCAAGGCATTTCGATGATGCCGTACGGGCCGTAGATTTGGAACTTGCGAGCGAAGATATCTGCTACCTGGAAGAACCTTACAAGCCCCACAGCATCGTAGGCGCGCTCAGCGAAGAAAAAGCGCTGGCGACTTTCGAGAAATGGACTAAAAAGTGAAAGAAATTTGCAAGCGCACTGAAAAAGAATTCAAAAACTGCCTTACCTGTCTCAAATTCGAGTAGGACCAATAATGGGATTGTCAATAGGGAAAAGTGAAAAAATCGTCTGTTTCACCAAGAAAGACTGGCAATTTCCCTTAAAATACGTTCCACCAACACTTGCCGCGCATCTTTTGAAGCTCGTTTTTGCATCACTGTCTTGGTATCCAAAAGAAATCCGTGGATTTTTCGATAGCCTTCGGTAGCTTGCGTATTCCAATCAGCTTCGGCGTAACCGATGTATTTGATGCCGTTGCCGTCCGGCACATTTCCCGGTAAAATAAATACGTTGAAAATCTTGTCTGGATCAAACTTGTATTTTTCCGGGCATTTATTCGTAGGTCGTGTTCGTGACTTGTCTATAAATTCAGCGTAAGTGATTTGCTTCTGTATGGAATCCGTTCCAGGGATAGAGCCGTGGTCTGCGACCGAAACCTGCGAATTATCTTCGGACACATCTGCTCCGTCATTTTTCATCGCGGCGTACGAATAGTATTTAGAATCAAGAATAAAGCAGCGCTTAACCTCTGTGCTATCGTCAATCATTATCGTGTCGGGACGGAGTGGCGCATTGCGTTTCGACTTCTCTCCATTCGACCACACCCACTTTGATTTAGGATAGTAATATTTTTCCATTTCCGAGCGGTTCACAGTTCCATACACTTCGTTAACCATGCTTTCCCATACCGTATGGAAAGAATTTGTCCCGTAAGTTGCAGAACTTATCGTGTCTTCGCTGTCGAAATTCTGGATAACGTTTTTCATGTGAACGAAGAGTTCGGCGTTCTGTTCCAGATGGGTTTCCGAAATTTTTGAGTCCAGAAAACTGACGTAATAGGCCCTGTTCTTCTTGACATCCGCTTCGTTAATAAGTCCTTGGTCTGGCATCGCCGCCGTATAGAGGAATCCCAACAGTTCAAACGACTTGTAAACGCAATATTTGTGCAGTTCAGTAATGAGTCGGTCCTGCTTTATGCGGCTCTTGTGGACAATGAAATCAAGGAAAGCGATGCCGCGTTCAGAAACAATCGGCTTGATTCTTTTTATAGTGCTGTTCCAGGAAATTTTCCCAGGCAGGCCTTCGCCTATGATTTTTTCTTTTTCGGTGTAATACGAACCGCGATTAAGGAAGTCTTCTATCAGATACAGGATGCTGCCAATAGGGAAACCGTGACGCAGGTCGTTCTTGTTTATGCGACAAACCCGTTCGTCCTGCAATTTCTCGCAATCGCTTATTTTCCGAATCAGCAATAGGATTTCGGAACGAAGGGTCGGCGTGATGTCAGCGTTATCACTCGATATAATCGAGTAACCCATAGGGAACGTCACGCATCTGGCATCAGGCGTGATTTTAAGACCGACAAAGTCCGAACCCTTTTCGGCGACAGTGATTCGCAATCCGTTCATTTACTCGTGGTTCTTTATTTCATCGTTGGCGTTTTTCAGCGATTGAGCAAAATCTTCAACAAACACCTTGTCGAACGCATCCGTACCTGTAAAATCTTCCACTACTTTGCTCAAGTTTTCGGATTTGAAAATTTTTCCGGTATCGCGCTTAAAAACGTCTGCCCACAGGTATTTTAAGACCTTGTTTGCAAACTTTTTCCCATCGATTTTATCGCCTTCGGCTTCAATAAAGAACAGTCCCAACTGCTTGTCATCGGCATTGAAAAAGTCTCCATCGGAAATTTCGCCGTTTATCGCTTTGCGGAAAGTTTCCCAACGAATATCAGTATCGCCGATTGGCAACTTCGCCTGTTTTTTATGGTCTTCATCATTCCATTTGCAGGTGTTTGAAACAAGTTCCATGTCCCAACGGCGTTGGAATGCGTTATCGAGCGTAAACACGTTCTGGTCGCTGGTGTTCATTGTCGCGTAGATAGAAAGGTTCGGCGGGAGACGTAATCCTGTACTAGACGAAAAATGAATTCCGGAAACATCAATTGATTTTGTGTCGAGTTCATCATCGCTTTTTGCGTCACGGATGTAAGCGTTGACATCAGCATTCATGACGAAATATTCGCTCCAGCCTTTTCCGTATTGATTTTCGAAACCATCCGTCCCGACAGGTTCCTTTGTTGTATCTCCATTTTTCAGACGGTCCAGAAGTTGGAATACATCGCCAAAAATGGCTGCGGCATTTCCGCGGTTGATTTCTTCAATAACGAGGTAGAACGGTCTGCTCGGATTGTGCAAAGCCTGCTTCAAAATCTTTGCAAAAGGTCCCGGTTTGAACTTGTACTCCACAACGGATTTTCCCTGAGAGTCCTCATGAACTTCGGGAAGGATTTGACCGATAAAGTCGGCGTTGGTGTATTCGGGGTGGAATGTGGTGCGGACGACTTGATTTTCTTCGCTGAATGTCGGGGCTTTAGCCTTTTCATCCTTCAGCATTGTGGTAATCGTATGGCTCTTGCCACAACCCGGAACACCGTAGTAGATGATTTGGGAGGGGGTGAAATTAGACGAAAGGTTGCTTGTAGAAACACATTTCTTCTCGTCAAACGAATCGAAGAATCCTTTTTTATCGTTTCTATTCATATCTCCAAAAACCTCCTCATAAGAGCCGACAATTTCAAGATTTCCGTATTTTGAAAAAGACAAAACTCTTGAGTAATTGTTGATATAATTTTTTATAATA
The DNA here is from genome assembly GCA_902762795.1 of Fibrobacter succinogenes. Taxonomy (GTDB): domain Bacteria; phylum Fibrobacterota; class Fibrobacteria; order Fibrobacterales; family Fibrobacteraceae; genus Fibrobacter; species Fibrobacter succinogenes_E. The sequence continues at coordinate 8,963 of CACWPM010000055.1, forward strand.
TCATCGTTATTTCTTGTTTCTTCGTGGAAAACATTTTTAAACGCTAACGCATAAGAACAAACACCATGTTCTCTAACGTAATCATACAATGCTTTTAGCACAAAAGTAGGACATTCGATATCATTAAATCCGTCTTTTTTCGTAAATGGATTAGGAACATAATATTTCGGCAACCAATTTAAAAGCCAGGATCTAGCTTCACTTTCTGTAATGTTATGATCAAAACGTGGGTAGTAATAGCCGTCTTCGCTTTCACAATAAAGAGCTAACTGGCAAGCGAGTTGATAGGCTGTACGGAAAAAACCTTCCCAACGTTTTTCCATAATAGAGCGAAACTCATCAATAGGCATCTTTTCATGAGGCAACGCATTGACCAATTCCACTACTGTTTGAGGAGTTCCGTTTCTCCATCTGCAAATTATATCAGCCATGGTTACACCCCATATTTCGTGATATCCATTTGCTTTAAAATGGCTATTAGCACATCAACAACGATACTATTGCCAGCCTGCTGATAAGTCGCAGTATCACTTACTACTATCTTGAAAGAATCTTTGAAACCCATTAAACGAAGACATTCGCGAGGGGTCAACTTGCGAATACGACCTTTATGTGTGACATAATTATCAACCCCAGCCCGATGCATTTTATGCATTGATTGAAGCAGCGGCCTTGCCACATCTAAATCTGTTTTTGTAGAAGTCCTGAAATTCTTTGTTCCCCCAGCAAGGACATATTTTGCAACCTTGTCAGATAAGTAGTATTTTTCTTCAACATCCTTCACGTCAAAAACAAATTCATCAAAGGCTTCATTAGTAGGAGTTTCTTTCGAATCAGGATGATAAACAAAGTCTCCGTGCCAATTAAATTGTTGATTCTTTTTTTGGCAAAGGGCCACATCGCCATTTATCTGAGTGTAGCTTTTTTCACGATTTTTATGACTGGTAACAAATTTTATTCCCTTATCCTTCAAAAAATACTTTGTGTCAATGAAGTCTTCCAGGAAATCGTACATCACGTATTCCAAAGGTATCGGTGCAGGGAATGCAAATGTTGTTTTCTTTTTGAAGCCTAAACAATAAACACGCTCTCTGTTTTGCGGAATACCATAATCTTTGCTATTTAGAACTCGAAAATAGACTTGATACCCCAACTCTTCAAAGATGTCGTGCATCACATGCCAAGTGCGACCATTGTCGTGATTCAGCAAACCCTTGACATTTTCAAACAAGAACACCTTAGGAGATGTTTCTTTTACGACTCTTGCAAATTCATAGAACAAAGTTCCTCTTGCGTCTTCAAATCCAAGCCTTTTGCCAACCATAGAGAAAGCTTGACAAGGAGCTCCACCTACAACAAAGTCAACTTTCTTTGCGTATGGCTTTGCGTCAAAATCGCGAATGTCATTAAACCAATTCGATTCATCAAGCTTGTAATTTGCCAAATAACTTTTTTTGCAGTTTGGTTCAATATCTCCTGCAAATACAATTTCGTAATTTAAGTTGAGTCTTTGAAAAGCGTGTTCAATCGCACCAATGCCACTGAATAGCGTGCCTATTCTAATCTTTCGGTCAGGCTTGGAAAACGTCAACTCCTTCCAAGATATCCCATCTGAAAGAGGCGTCTGAGGAATTTCTTTTTCATCAAGATTTTCAACTCTCTTTTTGATAATCTTTTTTACTCGAGCAATTTTCTTGTTTGACTCGTTGATATCCTTATAAACAGTCGCCATCGAAAGACTTAAGCTCCGTGTTGAAAGTGAACGAGTTCACTCTCGCGGGAGCGGTTCTGGCCGATTCGCTTGGCCGGGGTGCAGGCAAAAAAGAAACGGCGGGGAGCCGACTCACTCCTCGCCTAAAAGCGCGACATTTTCAAAAGAATACAATACACCCGCAAAAACCCGAGCGGATACAGTACGCCCAGGGTACACTACGCCCATGCAATTCACGGACGATGGCGAGTTATTGTCTTATTCTAGTATTCGTGAAAGTGTCTAGTTTTCAGTCGAAGAACAAGAGCGATACTCAGCGAGCGTTCGCCCTCGTTCTTGCAGACACTTCCAAGCTTTTTCTGGATATAAAAAAGGCGTGGAGTTGAATGCACTTACCGACTGAAGGCCTAGACTGCCCGAACACAATAAGCACAAACAACTCACGCCCCAAAAGCTTGCTAGGTTTATACGCAGCAGAATGTTTCACATTCTGATATGCATAAACCGCAACAGCTGACGCCAAAGGCGTCCAAAGGCCGCTTGCATACAGGCAAACTGCTATTTAAACAATAGACCATGTAGCAAAACGATGCGGCAGGCATACGCCGGTCGCAGACGTGAGCGTTCGCCTTATTCTCCATGTTCGTGAAAGTGTCTAGTTTTCAGCCGGAGAACAAGAGCAAAAACTCTATTTTCATTCAAAATATAAATTATTCCGGTGTCAAAAGGTGACGCCACGCCCGGAAGGCGAGAAAAAAGCGTAAAAACGCAGAATTCAACCGCCTGCAGGGGTCGATTTTCCTCGAAATTGTCAAAATTTTCGCGAAAATCGCCAATTGTCATAATGTGACATCCGAGGAATGTATATTTGCATCGAGAACACTTTGCCCCGCCTTTTTTTGCTTGTAGGCGGATTGGAGTAGAAGATGAATAACGAAAACACGTTTTCGATTTTAATGCGCAATGTGGCAGACCGAATTGCATCCGTTCGAAATCATAAAATCATTTTGGATGCCGATGTCGCTTTGTTATATGGTGTAGAGACAAAGCGAATCAATGAGGCGGTCAGGAACAATCCTGACAAGTTTCCCTCGACATATATGTTCCAGTTGTCAAAGGACGAAGTTGAAATTTTGCGGACGAAAATTTCGTCCACAAATTATTCGGCCAAAAGCAGATCTTTACCCTACGCTTTCACAGAAAAAGGCCTCTATATGCTTGCGACAATCTTAAAAAGCAAGACGGCGATTAACACAACTTTCGCCATCATCGAGACTTTTGCGGCTGTTCGAGAACTCAAGAGAGAACTTGTGGAATTGCATAAAGAAGGCGACAAGGAGGAAAAGTATTCGAAAATGCAGCATTTCGGAGAGATTCTCACAAACATCGTTATGCCGGATTTAGAAACAACGGAAACAGAATCCTCGCTGGAACTGAACTTTATCATAGGCAAGATAAAACATTCCGTAAAGCGTGTTAAGCGATAGATGAAAATCGGCGCAATCAGTAAGGCCGACGGAACAACTTTTGAAATCCTTGCGGAACGGGTAAAATTTTGTCAAAATAGCAAAAAAAATGAATCTAGAGTGTTTGTATATTTTATATGGATATATGAAACAATCGTTAGCGACATTTAAAATCATATCGGTGCTATTGCTGTTCACGGCATTTGTCGGCTTTGCCCATGCCGAAACGCCTTCGATTGATTCGACAATCGCGGACTCCGCCGCCGTCGATACCGCGCAGAAGCTTTCCCCGTTCGATCACCTGGGCCATAACATGTTGCTGAGTGCGTTCGGCTGGCCGCTCGGATTCCACATGCTCGGCGGTGCGCTCACGTACAAGTTCTCGATGGAAAACAACGACCTGATGGTGGCCCGTTTTGCGGCACGTCAGGATCAACTTGTTTACGGCATTGCATTCACTCCCGGCATGATGATGGGGACGTTCTTCCCGATTCTTGTTCCGGGATACATGTATTTTTTCAGCGACAACCGCGCGCTGAACAACACCGGCGCCGTCGCCGTGCAGGCTACCGCCGTGGCGTTCCTCTACAACAACATCCTCAAGGCGATTTCTGCCCGCGAGCACCCCGACGCGAAACTCAACAGCGGCGAGCGTTCCCGCGATTTCAAGTGGGGATTTTTTAGGCGCGGAGTATTTTACGGCTGGCCCTCGGGGCATTCCATGACAAACGCGGCCATGGCCATGAGCATTGCGAGCTACAACCGCGACAAGCCCCTCGTCGTGGCGGGCTGCGCCCTGTATGCCGGCTACATCGCGACAAGCATGGTGCTCGGCGCAAAAGGGGAGGTCCACTGGTTTTCCGACGCCGTCGCGGGCACCCTGATGGGAGCTTCCATCGGCTGGTACATCGGCAGCGTGTTCTACAAGGAAAAAGTCGGCGAAAAGCAGACCCCGCCCAAGCTCACCATCGCCCCGCTATTTTACGACGACACCAAAGGCGCCGTGCTCAGCGTGAGAATATAAGCCAAACGCCTGGTACACAACCTTGTGGACCAATGAAATTTACTTTTCTTTCGCCAAAACTCGTTGTTTGAGTGAGTTTTGGCGAAAATAAATACATTATCTCGCCAAAACTTAAATTTTTATTGACTTTTGGCGAAAAATGTTATAAATTTAAGGTCATGAATATAATTGGAAGAAATTCTGAAATCGAACTGCTTGAGCGATACATTTCCTCTAAAAATGCAGAATTCATCGCTTTATACGGTAGGCGTCGCGTAGGGAAGACCTACCTCATCAACCAGACCTTCAAAGGCCAATTCGCTTTTTCAATGACCGGAGTCTTGGAAGGTAAAAAGGACGACCAAATAGACGCGTTCCTTGACGCCATGGACATCTTCGGTTATGAGAGCAAAGAACGTCCTAAAAATTGGATGGAAGCGTTTTCTCAACTGCGCAAAGCCCTTTCGGACAGAATTTCTAACGGCAACCCCTGTATCGTTTTCATTGACGAAATTCCAAGTCTCGATACACAAGGTTCTGGTTTTACAAAAGCCCTTGGGCATTTTTGGAATGGTTGGGCTTCGACCCAAGACAACTTTAAACTCATCGTATGTGGTTCCGCAACATCCTGGATGATAAAGAACCTCATCGATAGCAGAGGAGGGCTGCACAACAGGATTACACACGAGATAAAGCTTCTGCCTTTTACGCTCAAGGAAACCGAGGATTATCTACTCTCAAAAAACTTCACTTGGTCCAGGCAAATGGTCTTGCAGTCGTACATGTTCACAGGCGGTGTTGCCTACTACCTCAGCCTCTTCGACGAAAGCGAAAGCCTTGCCCAAAACATAGACCGACTTTACTTCTCCGAAAACGGGGAAATGCGGCGCGAATACAAGCGACTTTTCAAGACTCTTTTCAATGCGGCAGAACCATACATGCGTATTGTGGAAACACTCGCTCAAAAAAAACAGGGCATGACCCGCAAGGAAATCATCGCGTCAATGAAGGCTGAAAAAGGCGGAACCCTCTCCGAGCAAATTCAAAATCTCATCGAATGTGGATTTATCCGAAAATACATGGTGCGCGAAAAGAAGGTCGTCAAGGAAAACAGCGGCATTTATCAGCTGGTCGATCCGTTCACCTTATTCCACCTATACTTCAACAGCAAAGCCAAGGGCGACACCCGCTTTTGGGAGAACCACATCAATACCCCCGTCGTGAATACTTGGCTAGGGCTCGCTTTCGAAAAAGTCTGCCTGCTCCATACTCAACAAATTAAAGAAACACTCAGGATTGACGCGATTTCGACACAGCAGTATTCTTGGCGCAGCAAAGACAAGAAAACACCTGCCCAGATTGACCTGATTATCGACCGGGCCGACGGGATGATAAACCTCTGCGAATCGAAATACTCCGAAACGGATTACACCCTTACCGAATCGGAATTCAACAAGATGGAACGCCGTTTTGCAGCGTTCGTGAGCGAAACCGGAACCCGCAAGGGAATATTCAAAACGCTCATTACGGCAAGTCCTTTGAAAAAGAACCAATATTCAGAATCAATTCCCGTTAAGCTTACTGCGGATTGCTTGTATTGAAAAGCGCTTGTTTCCACTATGCGTCATACGCATACTGAGGATGAAAATTAAGCATTTTGCGCATGCTCCGAAAAAATTTTTATTATATGCGAAACATTTCGGAGTGGCAAAATGAAACTCAAATTTTTAACACTATTTTCAATCCTTGCGCTCGCTGCGAGCGTGTTTGCGGAGAGTGCCATGAGCAACATTACGGTAAACCTGCGCTATACGGGTAAGAAC
>CACWPM010000056.1 GCA_902762795.1 Fibrobacter succinogenes
CAAGCCAAGCAGATAAAGGCTTGCGGACGATTTCAGGTACCCAAATGTCATATAATCAAAAAGTACCTGTTTTCAGGTACCTTTTTGTCATATAGACCTTTTTTTTGAATTCCATTGTCAAATTCAACGGAAAACCATTTTTCTTCGATGACTTCGTAATCGGAGCCTCCGTTGAAAACGTTTGCGTTGCCGTAGACTTCATAACCTTTGCGCATGGAAACGGCGCAGGAAAATTTTTGGGATAAAAGCTTGCAGACGGTTGCAACGTCTGCTTCGGGAATGGTTTTGCAGCTGGGACCATGTAGGCAAATGTTTATGCGACCTGCGAATTTACGTAGTTGGAATACGTAGCCGTTGTACACAAATTCAGAAGATTCTTCTGTTGTGGCAAATTGGTCTGCGTTGCAAAAAATTGATCCAATGACACTGTATTCGTAATCCATCGGAATAAAGGTAATAAAAATACTGTAAACTTGTCATCTCGGTGTTCGTTAATCTTCGAAGGAGTTCTTTTGTTTTTTGGCCTGCGCTTTTGTCGGGGACGATGTAAACGAGAGGGGCCTTCCTTTTTTTTGTAATTGCCTGAAAATGTCAAAATTAGACATGTTGTGTTTCTATATTTGTATCGAGGTAAAATGATGAACATGACGTTGTTGTTTGTCGCTGTTGTTGCTGTTGTGGCGTTTGCTGTTGGCGTTTTAGTGGGAATCCTTGTGGCGCGTAAGATGGAATGTTCGGTGCGCGCAAATCGCGATGCGTTGCTCAATGCGGAACTTTCGGCGATGAAGTCCCAGTTCGAAGCAGTTTCGGCGCGGCTTCTCAAGGAGCGAAGTGAAGAATTTAAAGATGAAAATCGCGAACACATGGAGATGTTTACGAAACCCTTGCTCAAGGAACTCGACAACATGCGCGAGATGCTTGGTCGTGCAAAAGAAGGAAATGACAAAAATATCGCGGAGTTGAATGGCGCTATCAAGACGATGGTGGAACAGTCCCGCAAGCTTGGGCTTGATGCCGAAAATCTTGCTGATGCGCTCAAGAACCGTGGCAAGGTGCAGGGCGATTGGGGCGAGGTTGTGCTTGCGAATATCTTAAGCGATAGCGGATTGCGCGAAAATTTGGAATACTTTACGCAAAAAAGTTATACGGATGAAAACGGTCGTGAATTGCGCCCGGATGTCGTTGTGAAATGTTCCGATGGCTCGAATGTAATTGTGGATTCTAAAGTTTCTCTTACGGCTTACACGGATTACGTTTCGGCTGAAAATGATGGGGAACGTGAAACTGCATGCAAGGAAAACTTGGCGAGTATCCTGAAACACGTGGATGAACTTGCTGCGAAGAATTATTCAAAAGTAGTGCCGCATGCGGTACCGTATGTGTTGATGTTTGTCCCGAACGAGGGCAGCTACATTCTTGCCGTGAACAAGGACCCGGCTATTGCGCAAAAGGCGTACCGTAAAGGCGTGCTGATTATCAATCCAACGAACTTGATGCTGGCTTTGAACTTGATTTTGCTTACATGGCAGAATACTCGGCAGGAGGAAAACTGCGTGAATATCATGAAGACGGCGGAAGGTCTTTACGAAAAATTTTGTGGGTTTACGGATAACTTTGTAAAAGTCGGTCGTCAATTGAATACCGTACAGACGGCTTATGCTGATGCGCTAGGACAATTAAAGGATGGAAAGGGGAATATTCTTAGCCGTTTTGAAATGATGAAACAGCTCGGAATAACAAGTACCAAGACTGTGAATGAAAAATTGAAGTGAAACTTTTGAAATGCCTTCTTGGACCGAGCCTGCCACGGACATGCTCCTGGGATCCAGGGATGGCTTATACCCGGATTAAAAAAGTATTTTTGTCATGATTAGAGGCTATTGACAATGAAATTTATCCATACCGCTGACTGGCATCTTGGCAATATGATGCATGATATTGATCGCACCCGTGAATCGGCGGCGTTTTTAGAATGGCTAAAAAGAGAAATTGAAATCGTCGGTGCCCAGGCGCTTGTTATTGCAGGTGATATTTTTGATGTGGTGAATCCGTCGAATATTGCCAAAACACAATACTATAAATTCTTGGCATCTCTCCTCACGACGAAATGTACCAACGTAATCATTGTTGGTGGAAATCATGATTCAGGGGCGCTTCTCGATGCACCTGCTGGCATTCTCGATGCGCTCAACGTCAAGGTGGTGGGATCCATCAACAATCGTGAAATTAAAGATCTAGTTGTAGAGCTCAATGACAGCGATGGCAATGCGATTGGCGTTTGTTGCGCCGTGCCGTTCATGCGTAATTTGGAACTGGAACAGTTTTACAAGTCTAGCGGATCGTGCGACTCTCGCGGATCTAATGAAAATGCCGGTGACGCTACAGCCTCTGGCGAAGATTTGTTGAAACGTCTTTATGCGGACGTTTACGAACGAGCTATAGAGTTGCGAGAAGATCGTCATATCCCGATTTTTGCAACTGGACATTTATATGCAACGAAGCTTTCGGGACGCGGTAGTGAAGAAATTGAAAATAGCACAGATGTCAATAAAGGTGAAAATGCGATAGACGATGGTGTCCGCGAAGTCGTTGGAATGCTTGGCAATGTTGATATTTCGGTATTTCCGAAAGACCTGGATTACGTGGCGCTTGGGCATATTCATTACGCGTCGATGGTCGCGAAAAATCCGAAAGTGCGTTATTCCGGTTCCCCATTCGTGATGGGTTTTGACGAATCAAATTGTAAACGTTACGTGCTTGCGGTCGATGTCGAACCGAATACGGTCCCGGCCGTCGAGAAAATTGAAGTCCCGAAAACGATGCGTTTCGAACAGTTTAAGGGCGACCTCGAAATGCTTAAAAGTGATTTGCGAAATCTTGAAAAAGAGCTAATAGCGAATCCGATGGAAACATATGTGGATTTGTTTTTGACTTCGGGTGAGTTTGTCAGTTTGAACGAGGCTCTCGAAGCTGAAGAAATGGAAAAACATTTTGTTGTCAAACGCCACCGCATTTCGCGAGAGGTCTTGCGTAGGGTGAACTGTTTTGACGATTGCGTGGAGTCCACAAAGCAGTACACGAAAGAAGATTATTTCAGGATGCTTATTGCATCTAATGTTCAGGAAAACGATAATTCTGAAATTGTGAAAAATCAGTACGATAAATTTATTAGTCTGTTTAAAGAAGCTGTTGCCAAGGCGCACGAGAATACGTAAGAGGGCGGGGCGATGAAGATTAAGAAGATTGAATTCTGCAATATCAATTCCCTCGCGAGTGAATGGACGGTGGATTTTGAATCACCGGATTTTGCGAATAGCGGTATGTTTTGCATTTCGGGCCCGACCGGTTCTGGAAAGACATCGATTCTCGATGCGATTTGCCTGGGGCTTTATGGCAAGACTCCTCGGTTGGGTGCCATCGTTGGGGATTCAAATGAAGTGATGACTTACGGCGCGAAGAGTTGCTATGCTAAGGTGTATTTTGAATGCAATGGAAATGTGTATTCGGCTCGTTGGGACCAGCACCGTTCTGCACGTACGAATAAACTCCAGAAGTATTCCTGGGTTCTTACAAATGAAACCTCGCAAACTGTAGAAGCTTCTTTTTCGAAACAGTCTGAAATAGAAGCGACGATGACGCGCGTAATCGGGCTTGATTTTGGGCAGTTCACCAAGTCCATGATGCTTGCTCAAGGCGAGTTTAACAAGTTCTTGAAGTGCAATGAAAATGAGCGTGCCGCAATTCTTGAAAAGCTGACGGGTGATAACATCTATAGAAAAATAGCGGTTGCAGTCCATGATTTATATGCTAGTGCGAACAAGGCCGTCGAGGATGTTGAAAATAGAATGGGTTCGGTCACTTTGCTGAGTGTAGAAGAACTTTCGGAGCTGAATGAAAAGATTGAGTCGGCGATATCGCAAAATAAAAAATTGGCTCACGAAGAGGAGTATTTCCGCAATATTTGCACGTGGTTCGAAAACTTGCACAGTGTTGAAGCGCACTTGAAAACAGCGAATGACCGGTTGAAAGTTGCGGAGTGTGAAAAATCAGAATTCGAACCTGATCGGGAAAAATTGGAGCGGGCGCTCCGTGCTCAGGAAGTGGAAACGTCGTATGCGGAATACAATTCCGTTCGTATAAACTTTGCGGACATGAAATCGCAACTTGAAATGAACAGGGCGAAGCTCCCCGAAGCGGAAGTGAATCTTGAAAAAGCAGCAAAGGACAATGCCGAAAAACAGGGTGCATTGGAAAAATGCAAATCTGATTATTCGGCTAATGAATCGTTATGGGTACAAGTTTCTACTATGGATGGCGATATCCGGAATGCTCGTACGCAGTTGAAAAGTGCAGAAGCGGATGCTGTGAAAATTTCTACGGAAATGAACGCCATTCAATCGAAAATCAATGAAACGCGCAACCTCATTTCCGCAAATGAAACTTCGTTACAAAAAGTTGAAGCATATATAGCGGAAAATCAAAAAGACGGAACTATAGACGGTTTGCTTCCTCTCTTAAAATCGCAGGTGGCGGAATGGGAAAATGAAAATGTGGCAATCGCCGAGACTTCGCGAACGCTTGAGTCCCAGAATAAGTCCTTGCAGGAATTCGATGGCTCATGCGAACGGCAAAGCCAGGAGTTGCAACTACTGCAGGATTACTTGATTGCGCATCAAGTTGATGCGGATCTCGCGAATCTCTTGCCCGAAATGAACGGTTATGCAAACGATGCAGAACGTCATCATGTGGAATATTCACGTTTGCAAAGCGAAATGGATGTGAAGCGTAAACTGGTTGAGAGCTTGGAAAATACGCACATTCGATCCCAAGAAAAAATAGCCTCCTTGCAGAAGGACAAAGAAACCATTATTCAAGAAGATATTCCTTTTGTCGTTGCGGAACTGCGCCGTAACTTGAAATCGGGCGAACCTTGTCCTGTATGTGGTTCAAGGGAACATCTTTCTTGCGTAGGTTCGGCGGAAATAGAAAATAGTGCTGACCGTTTAAATGATTTTGCAGATAAATTGCGTAAAATCAATGACGAAATGGATCTAGTTCAACGAACTTTGGATAGCTCGGTGGCACAAAAACAGAATGTCAATGAAGGTCTTTGCGAACTTGCTGAAAAACAGAAAGGTGAGGCCGCTGCCGAGGTTTCTTCGCTCAAGCTTTTGAATGCCGTGCTTGAACCGTGGATACTCTCGGCGAAGCTTGAAACGGCAAGTCTTGAAAATGTACGAGCGATTTTGTTGGAATTGCAGACAATCAAAACAACATATTTGCAGAAAAAAGAAAACGCCGATGATTTGCTGATTAAGGTCAATAATGCCGCTGTTAACCGTGCAGAACTTGCGGGCAAATTGAATATCACGGCAGATACGCTTAAGAAGTCTCAGGATAAGGCGCTGGATCTTTCGAAAAAAATTGAAAAAGTACTTTTGACATGGTTTCCAGATTTTCATGGGGGTGATTTGGCTTCCCAACTTGATGTACTGGAAAAGAAAAATACCTGGTGGAAAACTGCTCAAGAAAAAAAGGTTAAAGTCGAAAGCGAATTGGAAAAGGAACGCTCGAAAGAGCTGCAGCTCAAGGAAAATCTTGTGCAGTCGCAGTCTAGGCTTGATGATGCCAATCTCAAAATTGACAAATTCCGGAACGCCCTTTTGACGCTCGAAACTCGCCGCAGGGAACTTTTTGGAGAAAAGTCCGTTGATGAAGAACGTAACAAGGCGAGAATTCTGCGCGATACCGCAGAGCGTTTTGCGAATGAAGCGCGCCGTTTAGAACAGCAAATGCGCGAGGCGAAAATAGCGCTCGACAATTCCATTGCTGATTTGAACAATCGCATCGCCCAGATGGAGCCGAAACTTGCGGAACTTCGGATGCACTTTCTTGATAACCTTGCATCGAAGAATTTTGCGGATGAACAGGAGTTCTTGTCGGCGAAACTCCCGGAAGTAGAACGTAGGTCGCTTCAGCAAAAGCAAAAAATAGTGGATGATAACTTGATGACTGCGCAGGCGTCGGTCAAGAATTTTAACGATCAGTTAGCGGAATACCGGCAACAGCGCAACTTTGAAGAAACCGAAGACGTGGCTAAACGGAATTGTGATCTTGCGAAGTCTAGGTTGAGCGAATGCGCTGTCAATCTTGCCACATGGACAGAGCAAAAGAAAAATGATGCATTGCTCCGTCAAAAGTTCAACGACATGCAGGCAGAGCTTTCTTTGCTCAAATCCAAACGTGCCGACTGGGAACAAATGCAGCGCTGGTTTAACGGCAACCGTCTCGATACGGGCAATGGCGACGTATTTGTCAAGTTTATCCAGACGATTACGTTGCGCAATTTGTTGAAAGTTGCAAACGGCTACTTGCGCGATATGTTCCCGCGATATGAGATGGTGACAGAACCGAATACGCTCAATATCCAGCTTGTCGATCATGACAACAGTGATGCCGTGCGCCCGATCGATAACATTTCCGGTGGTGAAGGCTTCCTTGTGAGCCTTTCCTTGGCGCTTGGGATTTCGACGCTTGCGAGCCGCAACGTTCGTATTGATTCCATGTTCCTTGATGAGGGCTTTGGAACGCTTGATGCAAAGATGCTCCAGGAAACGGTCATCGTGCTACAGAAAATGCAGCAGGAAAAAGGCAAGCTTTTAGGCGTCATCACGCATGTGGATTTGGTCAAGAGCGAGCTTTCTACGCATATCGAGGTCACGCCTTGTGGTGGTCGCAGTATTCTCAGCGGCGCTGGCGTGATGTCGTCCCGGTCTAGAGCCTGCCCGGATTTATTCCGAAATGCCGGAATCGGCATACACGGTCTGTAGTTGCGGATGCTGTCCTCGGTTGCTGTTATCCTTGCCGTGTGAGGATCCATACAGAATAACTGTTCGGCTTTTTCGGCAGGAATTAACTATAATATTATCTGACGTTTTAGGGATATATCATGAATTTCAAAGGTATCATTAAAGGCGCGTGGACAAACGGACTTGCCAAAAAAATCTTGATTTTGCTGGGGCTATCCCTCGTTATTTTTGTTGTGGGCGTTTTTCTCGGATCTTGGGTGCTTGGTGAAAAGACCCTTGGCTGGAAAGGCTTTTTATCGGGCTATGTCGTCTTTGCCGTGCTGTTCATCAGTGTCATGATCAATGTTTTCAAGAATACTTCCGAATCGATGCGCGAAGGCAAGAAACACGTCGATGTGCGCGGTCATGTGCTTGTGCTCGGTGCGGGTCACCAACTCAAAAGTATCTTGCGGGCGCTCTCGGGGGATAAGCGCCCGATCGTTGTCGTGAGCCGTCGCGATATTGACGGGCATTTTATTCATTACAAAAAAGATTACGAGAACGAAGAAGACTTGATTTTTGCGGGTGCGCTTTTGGCAGATCAAATTCTTGTGATTGGCGAGGATGGTCCGGAACGAGATTCCCGCAATTTGCATTGCATCGAGGTGCTTCGCAATGTATGCGCAAAGTCTCCGCGCGATATCCATTGCCATTTGCTGTTGAGCGAACCTTCGTCTTCTGAAATTTTGTGGTACTTGAAGGCTCCTGAACAGAACAAGGGACATCTGCTTGTTGACGTATTTAATGAATACGAGTTCATGTCGGAACAGTTGCTCGTGGGTACGGACTTTTTGCCAACGATTCGTGAAACTGAAAACGAACGATTGCATGTCGTATTGATTGGCACCGGCCCGATTGCCCAGGCGGTTGCGTTTGCCGTCGCGAACATTTGCCATTACCCGAACTATAGCCGCACGGGTTTGAAAACCTGCATTACGTTTGTCGATGAAGATTGCGAAAAGTGGGTAGACCGTTTGGTGGTCTCCCGCATGGGACTCTTTAGGCTTTCGAAGTATACGTATGTCGATGCAAATGGAAACAAGGTCTCGCACGACCCGGAAACAGCGCGTGGTGATTACCTCGATGTCGAATGGAACTTTGTCGATGCCTACTGTGAAGCGGACTTGGCGCGAAACTTTATTGCTGCTGTGGCCGCAAACCCTAAGGAACGTCTCGTCGTGTGCATTTGTAAGGAAGATGCGTCCAAGGCGATTTCAACGCTCGTCCACTTGCCGCGCGCTGTTTACGACAACGCCGATATCGCCGTCTATTGGCGCGAAGCGAATGACGATATCGTCAAGCGCATTAATGAAAGTGGCATGTATGGCTATGTGCGCATTATGGGTGACATTGACGAAATGAAGGAATTCGTACAGTCCAAACGCGTAGAACGTGGCCAGCGTGCTAATTATGTTCGTGAACGCAACATTAATCCCGACAGCCGCGATACCGAAGAAAAAATGTGGTACCGTTTGAGCGAAGCGGACAAGACCGCTGCCATTTACTGTGCGAATGCGCTCCCGCTCCGCAAGCGCTGCTTTGAAATTTCAGATGACGATTACCTCCTCCGCGAAGCGGAACATCGTCGCTGGATGATGTCCATGCTCCTGATGGGCTACCGTTCCGGTCCTACTGACGAAAAAACGTTCACGCGTCATGACATCATCCCGTTTGACCGTCTCCCCGAAGATCTGAAGTTAAAGGATTCGTATATTCTCGAGAATGCCGAATACATAATGAACGGGTAGGGCGCTGCATTCCTAGATCCACAAAAACGCAAATTTTACCCATAAAAAATATTGCCGTAGCCCAGTATTTGTAAGGGTTCCAGGCTATTTTGGGTATCCAAATGACACGTTAGCCAGTTTTTTGACAAACGAAAAAGCCTCCGCAGTTGCGGAGACCTTTTCAAACAATTGCGCGTTTATGTTTGTGCGTTTATCCGAATTACTGGATGCGGATGTTCACGCGGCGGTATTCTTCTCTGGTGCCGTACTTGAACTTCTTGAACAAGCGCTTGCCGTACCACTTGGCGGTAACCTTGGATGCCGGAATGTACTTGGCAATTTCTGCCTTGACTGTTTCGGCACGGCGTTGGGAAAGTTCATCGTTGTAAGCGACGGAACCGAGATCGCAGGTATAGCCTTCTACGAGGATTGATGCTTCCATGTTGGTCTGGCCGAATTTGGTTGCAAGCATTCCGATGATTGCAGCGCCTTCGCTGCTGAGGTCTGCGCTTGCGAGTTCAAAGAGGCTGCTCACGTTCGGGAATTCGATCGAAGTGGCCTGGCCGTTTTCAACCTTGGCGAAAGCGTCATTAAGATATGCTTCGACTTCGGCGCGGGTGGTCAAGAATACCTGGGAGTTGTTCTTGATGGCTGCAAACTTGGAGAAGTCAAATGGTGCCGGCTTTTCTGGTTCCGGTGCCGGTGCTTCGACCTTTGCGGGTTCTGCCTGCTTGACTGGAGCGGGCTTTTCAGTTTTCTTGTCGCCGCAAGCGACGAGAACAGCGAGCGAGAGAGCTACCGGAAGAATACGACCAATTGTTTTTACCAGATTCATTATGAAACCTCCGATTGAAATATGGTATAAATCCTTTGGATTTGCTTTTCTAATATAAGTAAAAAAAACAAATAAGGAAATTTTTTTTTATTTGTTCAAAAAAAAATTCGCTTTTTACGGCGAATTTTTGTATGAAAAAAAGATTTTTTGATGAAAAACGCTATTTCAGCTTCCATTCGAGCGTTTGTCCTGCGGCGAGTGGCACGACTCCGTTCACGATGGCGGGGACAATCCACTTTTCACGGACAACTTCAATTTGCTTTGTCGTTCGCGGGAGGCGGTAAAAATCAGCGCCATAGCCGGCAATGAAGTTCGGGAGCTTGTCGAGAACGCCTGCACGATCAAATTCCTGCACCAGGAGCGGAATGGCGACGGGTGCGCTGTATACGCCAGCGGCTCCGCACGGGCATTCCTTTTTGCCTTGCTGGTGCGGTGCAGAATCGGTTCCGAGGAAGAACTTCGGGTTCCCGCTGAAGGCCGCTTCGCGGATGGCCTTGCGGTCTTCGGGGCGTTTGGGCAAGGGCTTGCAGAAATGGTGCGGGCGTAGCGCATCGCCGACGATATCGTCCAAGGTCATCATCAGGTGGTGCACCGTGAAAGTGGCGGCGACATTTGCAGGGAGGCGTTTTACCGCTTCGACGGATTTTGCGCTGCTCAGGTGTTCGAATACGATGCGGAGTTTCGGGAATTTTTCAGCGAGCGTTTCCACACGCTTGATGAATGCGCTCTCGCGGTCGAGGCAGAATTCACCGGGCTCTTCGCCATGGACGCAAAGTACGAGGCCTAGCTTTTCCATCATGGCGATAACAGGGAATACCGCTTCGAAATCGCTGATGCCGTCTGCGCTGTTGGTCGTCACGCCTGCGGGGTAGTATTTGCCCGCGATAACGCCAACGGCCATCATGTCCTTCAGATCCTGTTCCGTGTAGTTCGGGTTCAGCTTGAACGTCATGAGCGGCTCGAAGTCCGGGCGCACGGGGGCCGCCGCTTCGAGGATTTGCTTTTTGTATTCGGCAATAGCGGCAGCGCTTGTCATGGCGGGAACGGTGTTCGGCATGATGATGGCACGGCCGAACTGGCTTACCAAATCGCGGACATAGCCGGGCATGAATTCGCCCTGACGCAAGTGGGCATGAAAATCGTCTGGTAATGGAAGGAACATTGTTATACTAGGTATTAGGTGAAACGGATTGAAGGTCGCGGAACTGGTCTTTTGAAATTTCGCTGTCCGAATGGAGCCAGTAATCGAACGGGTGCGGCTCGGTCAGTTTTTTCTTGTGCAGGAACACGAGGTTGCAGTCCAGTTCCTTTGCTATCATGAGGTCGTGCGTGACGATGATGATGGACGTCTTGAACATTGTTCGCATATTGTCGATCAACGGCAAGAGGTTGCGGCGGTTGTAGTTGTCAAGTCCTGCGGTTGGTTCGTCCATGAGCAAAAGCTTCGGGTCCATAGCCCAGGACCTTGCGATGGCGACTCGTTTTTGCATTCCCACGCTGAGTTCATGCGGGAACATGTTCGCAAAGTTGCGGACGCGCATCAAGTCCATGGCCATGTGGACCTTCTTGGTGATTTCTTCGTCCGATCCCATCTTGTGGTAGCGAAGCGGGAGCGCTATGTTGTCGATCACTCTTAAGTTTGAGATGAGCGCTGCATTTTGGAGTACGTAGCCCACTTGACGTTTTGCGACTTCGAGTGCGGTGAGGCGTTCGGCCGGGATGTATTCGCCAAAGTAATAGATATGCCCTTTGAGCGGGCGTGCAAGCCCTGCAATCATGCGGAGAATTGCACTCTTGCCTTTTCCAGAGGGACCTCCGATGCAGATGGTCTCGCCAAGTTTCAGTGTGAGATTTGCTCCGGCGATGAGCTGGTAGTCCTCGTTGCTTTCGCTGGACCTGATATTCTCGAAATAGCTAACGGCTCTCGGTATCGAGAATAGCGTTCCCGATAGCTCGCTCGTGGAGAGATAAACATTTTCAAGTCTGAGAGCTTCGTCCAGCATTTCTAGATAATTGTCGAGAGGTTTTGCATGTAACTGATAAAGTAAAATAACGAGAGCACGACGTCAGCGAAAACGATGTAAAGGAAGGAGGTGATGACCGAACGCGAGGTCGCCTTTGGCGCCTGGCGGATATCTCGATTGATGTTTAGCGCCTGGTAGCAAGCGTTTATTGTAATGATGATGCCAAAGACGAGCGGTTTTACGATGGCAAAGACAAAGTCCGGGATCGTGAGAGCCTTGATGATTTCGGTGGAGAGATAGTTCCACGTAATTTGCAAGTTAGGCGCGTTTCCCGTAATGAATATGATGCACTTGGTGACGATGAAGCCCGCTCCGATTGCGCTTGCGCTGAAGATGATGTTCATGATGATGGTGGCGATGGTGCCGCCAATGACACTTGGCATGACAAGGTAACGGATGGGGTTGATGCCCATGGTGGCGAGAGCATCGACTTCGGAGTTGATGACCATGCCGCCAATATAAGTGGTGAGCGATGATCCGCTACGGCCGGCAATGAGAAACGCCGTGAGGATTGGGCTCAGTTCGCGGATGATGACAACGACCATGAGGTTTCCTACGATGTCGGAGAAACCCATTTTGCCCATGAGCGAAAGAACTTCGATGATGACGACTGTTCCGAATAAAGTAGCAACGACGAATAGCGGGATGAAAATCTCGACACCGGTAAAGAATGTCTGCAAGATGATATTGCGGGAATCGCTTTTGAAGTTGTGACTGTTGTCGAAGAGGGATGCGACTGTGCGGAGAAACAGGGCAATGAGTTGTCCGAATCTCCTTTTCAAGATGAATATCCCGAGCGTATGGAACAAACGCCCGATGGGAGTCATCTTTTGCCAGTTCTTAAGTTGCATCCTTTGTATCGTCCCTGTGAATGGCTTCCAGAATTTCTGTCCAGAGTTCGTCGAGTCCAAATTTCTTGAGCGCGCTTACGCAAAGAGGCTTTTGGTCCAGTTCCAAACGTTGCTGGATATCTTTCAGCCCTTTGGCAAGTTCGGACTGATTGACCTTATCCCGCTTGCTTGCGACAATCAGGACGGGACATCCCGTTGCGCGGATGCTTTCGACGGTTTCGATGTCGATGGGCGTTCCGCCGTGACGGATATCCACAAGGTAGATGAGTCCCTTGAGGTCCTTGCACTTTTCGACGTATTCGCGGATAAAGTCGGACATCTGGTCACGCTTGGAATTGTTGACTTTAGCGAACCCTACACCTGGTAAATCTACAAGAAAAAATTCGTCATTGACTTTGAAAAAATTGATTTCACGCGTTTTTCCGGGGGTGGAACTCACCTTCACGAGCTTTTTTTGGCCCATGAGCGCATTCATGAGCGATGACTTGCCTACATTGGATCGTCCGAGGAACGCTATTTGGGGGAGACGCTCTTCGGGGAGACCTTTGAGGTTCACCGCCGCCTTTACGAATTTTGCCGAACGGATAGTGTAACCGCCGACTTCGACGGGGGCCTGGTGAATATTTTTTTCTTTTGTACTCATAAGGAGACTCTCCCTTCGAATGCGCGTAGCATGGTGATTTCGTCGATGAATTCCAGGTCGCTGCCCATGGGGATTCCGCGGGCGAGGCGGGTGCGCTTGACGTTCACTCCGGCAAGCATGCGGTCAATCATGAGTGCGGTACTGTCGGCTTCAGGGCTAGAGCCGAGGGCGAGGACCAGTTCCTCGATATTTTCGCTCTTGATGCGTTCTACGAGTTGCGGCAGGTGGAGCGCTTCGGGACCGATACCGTCGAGCGGGGAAATTACGCCACCGAGGACAAAGTAAAGACCTTTATGGACTGAGGATCGTTCGAATGGCAGAATGTCTGAATTCTTTTCGACAACGCAGATGGACTTGGCGCCTTCGCGGGCCCGGCACGTAGGGCAAATCTCTTCGTCGGTAAAAGCGTGGCAACGTGGGCACGGGTGCACTTTTTCGGCAGCTTGCATCAAACTGTCGGCAAAGTGTTCGATATCGCCTTTTTTGCGCGAGAGCATGTGGTAGGCGAGGCGGCGGGCCGTCTTTAAGCCAATCCCCGGCAGGGAGGCGAATTCGGAAATCAGGTTTTCCAGACTTTGCGGTTCTACGTTCATTTTGCCTAGTGCGTAATGGTTGCAGTTGTGTCCAAATGGGCGTAAAGCATAATAGTCAACCATTCCTGGATATGTTTCATGCCCACCCAGACGATCGATCCTTTGACGCTTTCGATGACAGGCTTGTTTCGCACGTCTGAATTGACGAATTGCAAAAGGTTTGCCGAAATGTCCGGGTGCTTGTCGAATTCATCACAAAGCGCTTCAAGTGTCGGGCGTGTGCGCAACAGCTTGATAATTTCAAGAATTGCGGCTGATGTGGCGTCTATTTTTTGACCTGTTACAATTTCTGGTTTTGCAAAATAAAAACCTTGGAAATAATTGTAGCCGACCTCGTTGCATCGTTTGAACGTCGCCTCGTCTTCGACTTTTTCGGCTAGCAGCTTTATGTTTTTGTTCTTGAAAAACTGGGCCGCCCTTGTCATGTCTTCAAGAGAATTGTCGGCTAGATCCATTTTGACGTAAGAGACGTATTCGAATAGCGGTTCAAAGCGACTGATATATTCCTTGTTCATGACAAAGTCGTCAAGTGCAAGTTCAAAGCCGAAAGACTTGTGGCGTTGAATGGAATGGATAAGCTTTTCATCTACAGGAACATCTTCGAGAATTTCGAGAACGAAACGGTCCGGGTTCAAAAGGCCGAACAAGTTGTCCATAAGAATTTCTCGGCTGCAATTGATGAACGCTTTGGAGTTCCCGACAAGACGTTCAAGCCCGATGCTGTTGAGGATGTTTTCTAGCACTTGGGCGGTCGCCTGCAGGTCGCTTGCGATAATCGCGGTATCGCTGCTTGGCGAATCTCGAAACAGCAACTCATACGCGAAGATGTTTCCGTCGCGGTCGAGAATAGGTTGACGTGCCAAGTAAGCGAGAGAATGCATGGGCGGTTGGGGGTGTGGGGTATGGGCTCGGTCGCCCTATCGCGTAGCTCAAGGGCTCCCTTTGAGGTATGAGCACATTCACCCAAAGGTGCGTAGCACCGTCCTCAG
>CACWPM010000057.1 GCA_902762795.1 Fibrobacter succinogenes
AACAGCGAACGCTCGCGGGCAGACTGTTCCTCGTTGAGTGCTTGTTCTCGTGCGTTACGGGAGATGTCAAATTCTCTACTTTCTTTTGAAACCTGCTTCTTGACAAAAGTCCTTGAAGTAAAAATGAACCGCAAAGAATCAATCTTCCAGAGTTCATCCTTCAAAGTCTCGAAAGCATATAGAGAAAAGCTTGCTGCGGCAATAGACAGGCGGGAACCAGGAACGACCGTTTTACGAAGGTCATCCACGACCTTCTCAGACATATTATTAAAAAAACACTGTTCCATATAAAAATCAAACACCGCATTGTGCGGTACATAAAGGAATATAAACTATTATGGAAAAAAGCCACAAAAAAAACACCCCTATTTGCAATGCCTCTTCAGCGCGGCAATATACGCTTCTGCATAGCGCGACTTGGTGACGCCTTTGCGCATAACGTAACCGACTGTCATTTTGTCGTGGACATCGAGACGCTTCGCGATGATGTTCTTGCCGTTGAGTTTGTGGCTAATGACGCCGGAGCAAATCGTGTAACCGTCAAGGCCGATGAGCAAGTTGAAAAGTGTGGCGCGGTCGCGGACTTTGATGTTTCGCGGGCAGTCGAAATCGATGGCGGTGAGTGGTTCTTCGGCAAAGTAGAAGGAGTTGAAATCGCCCTGTTCGTAAGTCAAGTACGGGAACGGCTTGAGGTCTTCGAGGGTGATTTTGTCTTTTTTTGCAAGCGGGTTCTTTGACGACATGAACACGTGAAGCGGTGTTGAGAAGAGCGGTTCAAACACGAGGTTGTTCTTTTGGATGAGCTTGGTGATGACTTTTTCGTTTTTATCGCTGAGGTAGAGCACGCCCATTTCGCTTTTCATTTTGGCGACATCGTCAATGATTTCGTTTGTTTGCGTTTCGCGGAGCGTAAAGTCGTAGCTCGGGCCGCCGAACTTGCGGATAACATCGACAAACGCATTCACGGCAAAAGAATAGTGCTGGCAGCTGACGGAGAATATCATGTTGCCGCCCTTGCCGCCTTTATAGCGGTCTTCCAAAAGCGTCGCCTGTTCCAAAACCTGCCTTGCGTACGAGAGAAATTCGTCGCCTTCGTTTGTTATGGTCACGCCTTTGTTAGAACGGTTGAAAATCGTCACGCCCATTTCTTCTTCGAGTTCGTGGATAGCGGCGGTAAGGCTTGGCTGCGAGATAAAGACTCGTTTGGAGGCTTCGGTGATGTTTCGCGTGTCGGCAATGGCGATGGCGTATTTAAGTTGTTGTAGGGTCATTGTTAGGTCGCTTCGCTTTTAGGTTATAGGTATTAGGTTTTAGGTTTACAAGTTAATTATAAATTTTATTTATCGTTAGTTATAAATTACCATAGGTAAAATCTATGGTGAACATACAAAAAATAGTATTTTACCTATTTCAAAAATGAAAATATATTTGGGAGCGTTCAAGAAAACAAGTAAAAAGGTAGGTTAAATACAATGAGCATTAAACAAACGTCTGTAATTGGTTTCCCGCGTATCGGTAAGAATCGTGAACTCAAGTTTGCAAGCGAAAAGTTTTTCAAGGGTGAAGTTTCTGAAGCGGAACTCCAGAAGGTCGCGGCAGAAATCCGTCTTTACGGCTGGAAAAAGCAGCGTGAAGCCGATATTTCCTTCATTCCGTCTAACGATTTCTCGTTCTACGATAACGTTCTCGATACCGCATTTTTGCTGAATGTCGTTCCGGCTCGTTACCAAAAGCTCAATTTGAGCGTTCTTGAAAAGTATTTCGCAGCCGCTCATGGTTATCAGGGCGAAAAGGGCGACGTGAAGGCCCTCCCGATGAAGAAGTGGTTCAATACGAACTATCATTATATTGTTCCAGAAATTGACGATGCTACCGAGCTCAAGCTCGTCGGCAAGAAGCCTGTCGAAGAATTCAATGAAGCCAAATTGGCCGGGATTGGATCCATTCCGACGGTTATTGGCCCTTATACGTTCCTCCGTCTTGCACGTTACAACGGTCAAAAGAGGGCTAAGGACTTTGTTGCTGCTGCAATTGTTGCTTTTGCAAAGCTCGCTGACCAGCTCGCTACTGCGGGTGCCAAGTGGATCAGCTTCGCAGAACCGGCTTTGGTTTTTGACGTCACTGACGAGGAGCGCGAACTCTTCAAGTCTATTTATGTTGAACTTGTCAAGCAAATTCACGAAGTTGCCAAGTTGAAGATCAATTTGCAGACTTACTTCGGCGATATCCGCGATGTTTACGAAGACGTTACTGCGCTCGGCTTTGACGGTATCGGTCTTGACTTTGTTGAAGGTCTCCAGTCGCTCGAACTTTTGAAGAAGGGTTTCCCGAAGGGCACTGTTCTTTTCGCAGGCGTTGTGAACGGCAAGAACATTTGGCGCGCCGATTACGCACAGAAGAATGCTCTTCTCGCTGAAATTGAAAAGTATGTGGCCGCAGAAAACGTGGTTGTTGGCACTTCTTGCTCTCTCTTGCATGTGCCTTACACGGTTGCCGCAGAACAGAAGCTCTCGGCCGACATTCTCAAGCACTTTGCATTTGCCGAAGAAAAGCTCACGGAGCTTGCAGAACTCGCAAGTGGTGACGCTGCCGCTCTCGAAAAGAATCGCGCACTTTTTGCAACCGCTCGCGTGCAGGCGAACGCCAAGGTGCAGGCTGAACTGGCCGCTCTCACTGCTGCCGATTTCGAACGCAAGCCGAGCCGCCTCGAACGCCGCGAAGTGCAGAAGGCTGAATTCAAGTTGCCGGCCTTCCCGACAACGACAATCGGTTCCTTCCCGCAGACTGCCGAAGTCCGCGCGAACCGCGCCGCATTCCGCAAGGGCGAAATTTCCAAGGAACAGTATGTTGCATTCAACCAGAAGAAGATTGCCGAATGCATCAAGTTGCAGGAAGAAATTGGCCTCGATGTGATTGTCCACGGTGAATTTGAACGCAACGACATGGTGGAATATTTCGGTTCCAAGATTGATGGCTTTGTGTTCACGCAGAACGCTTGGGTGCAGAGCTACGGTACCCGTTGCGTGAAGCCGCCTGTAGTCTGGGGTGACGTGAGCCGCAGCGCTCCGATTACGGTTGAATGGTCCGTTTTCGCACAAAGTTGCACCAAGAAGCCGGTGAAGGGTATGCTTACGGGTCCTGTTACTATCCTCAACTGGTCTTTCCCGCGTGAAGACGTTTCGCTCAAGACTCAGGCACAGCAGATCGGTTTTGCTATTCGTGACGAAGTTTTGGACCTCGAAAAGAACGGCATTCGCATCATCCAGATTGACGAAGCCGCTCTCCGCGAAAAGTTGCCGCTCCGCAAGAGCGATTGGCACAAGGAATATCTCGACTGGGCCATTCCTGCATTCCGTTTGGTTCACGCCAAGGTCAAGCCCGAAACGCAGATTCACACGCACATGTGCTATAGCGAATTCAACGACATCGTCCGCGACATCGACAACATGGACGCCGACGTGATTACGTTCGAAGCTAGCCGTTCCGACCTCAAGCTGCTCGACGCCTTGAACGACGCCAAGTTCGAAACGCAGGTGGGCCCGGGTGTTTACGACATCCACTCTCCGCGTGTTCCGTCCGAACAGGAAATCGTTGACGCCCTCCACAAGATCATCGCGAAGGTCCCGCAGCAAAACGTGTGGGTGAACCCGGATTGCGGCCTCAAGACTCGTGGCGAAACTGAAACGACGGCTAGCCTCAAGAACCTCGTCGCCGCCGCCAAGAAACTCCGCGAAGAAAAGTAGTGAAAATATGTATGGATCCTCGTATTCACGAGGATGACAATTCGCAAAAAACTTACACCTCTACTGTCGTTGCAAGGCTACAACTATCTTCATTGATAGACAGATTCTAAGTTCGCTCTAGTCTATCGATCAAACCCTTGCAATGACGGTAAACGAATCAATCCCCGTGAAAAGAAACCCTCACGGGGATTTCCTATATATTTCCTTTGTTAATCCTTTACACAACGAACAGATACTCTGGCTTCTTTCCCAACACTTTCAAAATCATGGTATTCATAGCAAAAATAATTGGCGATAATGGCAAAATAGTTATCAGCCACACCACCTAAAATTTCTCGTTCATCACTTGTCCAAAAAGCGGCACAACAGCCTTCCTTGTCGTATTTTTGATAGTCATTACGCCAGCCCGAAGGCAACAAGGAAAAACCGAATGTATCAGAGCCATTTTTCGTTATTTCAGACATCCGGTAATTTGCATAATCCCGCGAATACCCCCCATTATAATCATCATCTGGGCTAGTATTATCCCACCCATCTTTTGATTTCAAGTAATACCAATGTATATAACCTATTTCTTCCAAAAAAACAGGATCATCGGCATGTTTCCACTCAACAGTAAACAGTATTAATGACATAAATTCATCTTTTGTCGGCAAGTGCCACCCCTGCGGGCATACACCCTGATATTTTTTCCCTTCCGTCCATTGACGAACATTAACTGCGGTCGTATCCAAAGCCATAGCCGATTCCCATCTGTAGAGACGCCCATATTTTTCGCAATAAGCGGGTTCATCATTGTAGCAGAAACTGCTATCGACAGCATAGTTCAAATTTTCAGCCATCCATTCAAGGCCATTAATCACAGTAGTCCTGTATGTTCTGCCATCACGTTCGTCGAAAACGCTACCGAATTTCGGAGTATAATCCGGGAACTTCGGCCCCGTAACGGAAGGCTCGTCTTCGCCACAGGAACAAACCAAGGCCACTACAGCAAATACAATGAGTAATTTTACCTTATCCATACAATCCTCACAGAAGGGCCATCAATTTTGTCGATTTTAAGGTTCCATTAATACGTAGAGTAAGATAGGTATTTTTATGTTGGTTAATGCAAGAATTTCCGTAATCTAACCAAATTCTATCACTGAACCTATTCTATAGTAAAAATCTATAACTCAGCATAAAAAAGTAGTATATATAGTAAGCCTTGTTCTAGCTATACCCCTTTTCTATCTTTGTGCCGCATTTGAAATAAAGGCACCCCCGGCATATTGGCCGGGGTGACATGCTGAAAGGTCATCCCAGAACGGAGTCCGGGATGACAAACAACAGGAGTCGCAACATGGAAAAACGCACAGGACTTTTTGCAAATGGAATTATCTGGTTTGGCGTCGCCATCTCCGTTTCCGAAATCGAAGCGGGTATAGAAATTGGCGCCGCGGCCGCTAGGGATTCGCTTTGGCTCCCGCTCGTGCTTGGTCACATTCTGGGCGGTATTTTGCTCTTTTTCGTGGGCCTCATTGGTGCGCGCGTTCGCTTGAACGCTATGGAAACGACTAAATCTACATTCGGCAAATACGGTTCCAAGTTTTTCGCTGCATTGAACACATTCCAATTGCTCGCCTGGGTGGCCGTGTTGAACGCACAGGGTGCTTCGGCTTTGGCAGGGCTGAACTTGCCGATTTCGTTCCCGCTCACCTGCGTGATTCTCGCAGCACTTATCGCAGCCTGGGTCTATGTGGGAATTCGCCGTTCTGCGAACGTGACAACAGTCGTGATGACCGCACTTACTATTTTGCTCGCCATTCTTTCTGTGAAGTTGTTCGGTCTCGGCAGCGGTTCAAGTGCTGCCGCTAATGTTGCAAGCGCCGCCGGGAATGCTGCAACCGCCACCGCGCTCAAGTTCTGGAACATTTTCGAAATTTCTATCGCCATGCCGATTTCCTGGCTGCCGGTGATTTCGGACTACACGAAGGACGCCGAAAAGCCCGTGAAGGCAACGGCAATTTCTGCAATTGCCTACACATTTGCAAGTCTCTGGATGTACATCATCGGTATCGAAATTTCGGGCATTGGCGCAAGCAACAACATTGCGCAAGCCATTCTCCTTGCAGGTCTCGGCGTTCCGGGAATTATCATTGTGGTGCTTTCGACCGTGACGACAAACTTCCTTGCAGCAAACTCCGCAGGAGAATCCTCCAAGGCGATTTATAGTAAAATAAATCCGAAAATTGCAGGTGTCGTCGTGAGTTTCTTGAGCGCCGCACTCGCCATTTCAGGAATCATGGAGCACTACATCAGCTTCCTCTACTTGATCGCTTCCGTGTTCGCCCCGATGGCCGCCGTTCTTTTGGTTTCGTTCTATTTCTCCAAGGATCGCACAGAATCGCTCGGCGTTTGGCTCTGGAACATTTTCGCTTGGCTCGCAGGCTTTATCGCTTACCAGGTGGCAGAACATTTCGATTCCGTTTTCCTCGGCCCCACGCTCCTTGCGGTTATCGTTTCGGCAGCATTTGCGTCCGTGCGCGTACTGTCGGAGAGAAAATAAACCGTATGGATTCCCTCCCCTATCGCTACGCTCCAGGGTCGAGAATGACTTCTACATTTTTTAAATTATAGTCTGTCATGTCACAGAAAAAAATCGCGTTAATTAATGATGTTACAGGATTTGGTCGGTGTTCCATCGCAGTCATGGCACCGATTGTTTCCGCCATGAAAATTCAAGCGGTAACAGTTCCAACCGCTGTTCTTTCGGCGCACACGCAGTTCCCCGAATACTACTTCGACGATTACACTTCAAAAATGCGCGATTACATTCAAACCTACAAGGATTTGAATTTAACATTCGACGCTATCGCTTCCGGGTTCCTCGGTTCCGAAGAACAAGTCGATATCGTGATAGACTTTTTCAAGACATTCAAGAAAAACGGCACGTTCACATTGGTGGACCCGGTGATGGGTGATTACGGGCGGCTTTACGAAACATACACGCCTAGTTTGTGCGAAAAGATGAAAGCACTTGTCCGTTACGCCGATATCTTGACGCCGAACCTCACCGAACTTTGCACCTTAACGGACGTCAAATACTGTGAAGAAGGCTTCAACGATGCGGAACTTGCTTGCATGTGTCAAAAACTTGCAGATCAAGGCCCAGAACATATCGTAGTCACGGGCATCCGCTACAACAGCAAGCAAATCATGAACTATGTCTACAGCAAAGGCGAAGAACCGCGAATAGTGATGGTGGACCGCATCGGCGGCGACCGCAGCGGAACCGGTGACGTTATCAGTTCGATTATTGCAGGCATGTATTTGAACGGGCATGATTTTTACGAATCGGTTAAAAAGGCTGCCGAGTTCGTCTCTAAATGCCTGCGCTATTGCGAAGACAATAACGTTCCCACGCATTGGGGGCTCTGTTTTGAAATGTACCTTCGCGATCTGATGGAGGAATAAAATGGTTGTATATACAGTAACTGGAAACGTAGGCCAAGCTGGCTATCTCGACATTGCGAACAGTGGTGACATCACCGGAAAAAACATCTACGTGAACATGACAAACCGCTGCCCGTGCAGTTGCGTTTTTTGCTTGCGACAGACAAAGAAAATGATGGAAGGAAATTCGCTCTGGCTTAAAGGCGGCGAACCAAGCGTCGATGCTGTGATGAAAATGTTCGAACCGTACGACCTTTCCATCATCAACGAACTCGTGTTTTGCGGTTACGGCGAACCGCTCGAACGCTTGCACGATGTTTGCAAAGTCATCGATTTACTGCGCGGCAAATACCCGAAATTAAAGGTCCGCCTCAACACAAACGGACTTGCCAACTTGATTCACGGCGAAGACATCACGCCGCAACTTGAAGGGCGCTTTGACACGGTTTCCATCTCGATGAATGCCCCGGATGCCGAAGAATTTTTGGAACTCACGCGTTCAAGATTTGGCATCAAGTCTTTTGACGCACTGAAAGAATTTGCAGTGCTTGCGAAGGAACACGTCCCGAATGTCGTGATGACAGTCGTCGAAAAAGTCATGTCCGAAGAAAAAATTGAGCAATGCCGCAAGATTTGCGAAGAACTCGGCGTAACGCTAAGAATCAGACCGTTCGAAGAGTAAAATCGATTATTTTGCTCAAGCATGTCTTCTTGTTGAAAAATTGATTTTTTGTAAAGAATAAATCGTTTAATTTATTGGTAACTTGCAAAAATAGCCTTTGATACGTTCGTCCATATACCTAACAATTTTCCTGAAGTTGTACCGAATGTATGCAAAGTGGAAATTTTTGTTAGTTTGTTTAAGTCTCCCCTGTGATTTTGTTTAAAATAAGATTGTTATTGTACTAGGTATTTTTCAAATTCTGGGTATGAATTTGCAGAAAAAACAATCAATCGGCCATGAGATCGCAGGACTCCAGCCCATTTTCCCTCTAAATCAGCGCCTTTCTTTATTTTGAATGCTTCCGGTTTTAGCGTTATGCTGTTTCCCAGAATGAATGTTATACGAATTGTTTCGTTTGCAAGAAATTCTACTTTTCTCGGCGATGAATTAATTGCCATAAAGCAACAATAAAGAAAAAATAGCTCCCTAAGAATCCAATAATCCCCGTATTCTTCATAGATTGCTGCATCCGGTAAGATAGGCTTAATGAGCATATAAATACCGAATAAAAACAGTCCTAAAGAACCTAATGTCAACCCATTACTTTGTGATATATAGACTTTTTCTTCTTTCATTTTAAATTCCCTAAATTAAAACAAATGAAAAATGTCTTTTTTATAATATAAAACTTATTCTAAAAAGAGTCAATAAGGTAATACATTTAAATTAATAGATTTTACGAAAATAAATGTTTACTTTTTATGGAAATGCTAAAAAATCTTTTTGTTAAAAAAATTTGTTTACAAGTGAAAACAAATCGTAAACTGGAATTTGTGCTTTTTGATTCAAATAATTGTAAATATTATTGGCGGATTCTTGGGCTCCGATTTTTCGATAGGAAAAAAATTCTTATCTTTATTGCGTATGCCAAATAACTTTAATAGTAACGGTTTCCTTGATTCGCAAAAGTACGAAGCCTCACAGACTGAGGCTTCCTCGGCAAAAGCCTCTTCTGCACGCATCAAGCGGATGCGCGGCTGGTTGGGCGTAAAAAGTTCTTCATCGTTGGGCGGTTATGATGATGGCAGTGACGTTACCTACGGGGATGGGCATTCCGGCTGGAATAGGTAATGTTTGAATAGGACGGAAAAACACGATAAATGAGATTGAGCGGTTTCTTGGATTCCTGAAAAAAGTTGTATTCCGAATAAACTCAAGGCGCAAAATGTCTGTCCTTTCGTTCAAGACATACTGTATCGAAAACTACGCCGAATATACCGGCAAGGCTTCGAGCGAAGTCTACGAGCTTTTTGCGCACTCTGGTTTGCTTAAAATGTTGCAAGATGACTATGAAGACTTGCACGGCATGGGCAAAGAATACCTGATGGATTTCTTTGACAAGTGGTTTAGCGGAGAAAAGAGTAAAGATACGCATCATCTTGTTAAGTCTATCTTGATTCCGCAAGTGGTGTCAATGCTGATGGAAATTTATTCCATTTCGGAAAATGAAGCCATACGAATCGTATATACGTCACCCACAGGGAAATGCCTTGATGACGATTCGCTTGGACTTTACGGACAAAGTGCTCTTTATATTTGCGGGCTTATTGAAAAGGATATTCAGAGAAATCCGGAACTGCTGAAAGAGACGGGGAGAGGAATATTCGGTTGTTTGTACTTTCCCCGGCGATGATGCTTAAGTTTTTGGAGAAGTAAAACCTTAGTTTGTTGAGCGAAACCAAAATAGTTCACTTCGACGAAATACAGTGAACTATATCTTCATTTCCCCAAAATACATTATGAATCTGAGATTCAGAAGAACTTTGTTTAGCTACAGCTTTCCTGCTACTTTTTCGGCAAATTCATCTAGGGGCTCAAAGTAGACATTTTCGCGGATAGTGCGATAGTTGTTGTATAGATCCGTCAAGTCCATGCGCAAAGAATCATCCGTGTATTGTTCTTCATAGGCGCTACGTTTTGCCATGGTCCACAATTTCACGACAACCTGGTTCAAATAGGGTTGACGTTGGACCATAGCGTAATTTTCCATACGCTGGATTGCGGAAAGCAGAGCCGCATTGGGTGCTGGACTAAAAATAGCCTCGGTCACATGCGCCGAAAACTCGGCGTCCAAATTCAGGGTCAACTCCGGGTGTTCAATTTGGTCAACAATGTGTTTTGTCTCGTGGATGGCGGTGTTCAATTCATCGACCCGTTTGATGTAGGCGAAATTTTTCCCGCCGAGGTCTTTTTTCAAAAGGCGATTGTAGATTTCGCTCGCCTTCTGCAAACTCAAATCTAGGCCCAAGTAACGCCAAAAACGTTCAAAGCGTTTATCGCCATATTTCCTGTAGAATTCCCCCTGCTCCAGTTCCAGCGAATCGGATTCTGCGCGGGCCGCAATCATGTCGTCAAGGACGACGACATAATTCATCCCTATGGTATAGTAGCCCGCTTTCGAGGGCATCAATCCAGGAATAAAACGTTTAAGGTTTATTGCCGCCAAGGAATCACCCTTGTACGCCGTCATTGGCAAAAGCGTATCTTGGACTTTTAGGATACTTGCCATACTCTGCAGTTCAAAATCCAGAAACAATCCGTATTTTAGCAGGTTCCTGTTGACCGTATTTTTGAGATCTACATTGAAAGATTCCCCGCTAAAGTAAACCTTTGCCGCATTCATAAATGCAAATAATGATTGGGCGGCTCCATCATCCGGGAAAAACTTTCCATAGAGGTTGCTTACAATGCGTTCAAACGATTCATTGTCTGGTCCAGACTTGTAAATCTCATTACGGCTCAAGGCATCCAGATACGGGGCAAGGACATTGACCACAAAATCCTTTCGTGCAGACTCTCCGTTCTGTTGCTCAAGCTTGACTGCCTTTTCATAAATGGCTTTCTCATAATCGGACTTCATTTTATCGGTCGTCTTTTTTGACAGGATATGCTTTTGGACGGCAATGATCGCGTCCTCGTTCATTCCAAATGACTTTGCCAACATCGCCACATATTCCTTATTCGAGCTACCAAGTTCAATCGGATTCTGCGAATAGATGTGCTGAGCCAAAATATCCGGTTCCATATCCGGATACTCGGAACAAGCCGCGAAGAATAGCACAAGAAGCAGGAAAAGGAACTTCATCATATGGCAAATATAATCATTCGAATAAGTTGGATGGTTCAAGTGAGAAAACTGTTTCCCTAAAAGCTATGCCCTAAAATTTATAGAACCACTAAATGCCCATCTTACCTCAAAAACACTCAATAAATAGTTTTTTTTGTAAAAATGCGCGATTTTTATAAAAATTGGGTAGGGAAATGTGTGGCTTCCTATGAAAACTGGGCAGGAAAATGTGTTTTTGTTTGAAGATGTTTTACTTCATTGTTTATTTCCGCAATTTCAATGGCAAAATTGTTTACACAAGCACCCTGCCTGATTGCCTAAACAGTCATGTATAGCATCTTCATATTGATATAAAGTAGATGTGTGTTAATTAAGTGATAACAATTCCTCGCCTTCGCAGACATGACAAATGAAAAAAATCCCCGCGCATATTAAATTGCACGGGGAGATTTTTTAGAGATCCTTCGACTTCGGCGCAGTACGCCTCCGCTCAGGATGACAGCTCAGAGGCACGAAGTGCCGCGCTCATGCCTCAGAGCGCAGCGACCCCAAAGCGCGAAGCGCGACCTCACTAATAGCGATAGTGATCCGCCTTGTACGGGCCTTCGATCGCAACGCCGATGTAGTCGGCCTGGGCCTTGGTGAGGGTCGTCAGGTGAACGCCGAGCTTTTCGAGGTGCAGGCGTGCGACCTTCTCGTCGAGGATCTTCGGGAGTGTGTACACGACGCCGCTTTCGTACTTGATGCCGGCGACGGTCTGCTTGCCCTGAGCGTTGAGCCAGAGGTCAATCTGTGCGATGGTCTGGTTCGTGAAGCTTGCGCTCATCACGAAGCTCGGGTGACCGGTAGCGCAGCCGAGGTTCAGCAGGCGGCCTTCGGCGAGCACGAGGATGCTGTGGCCGTCGGGGAAAATCCATTCGTCGTACTGATCTGGGCGGCGCTGATGATGCCGGTGTTGCCGGTGGTGGTCACGAAGATGTCGGCCATGCTCACGACTTCGTCGAGGGTCTTGACTTCGTAGCCTTCCATGGCGGCCTGGAGTGCGCAAATCGGGTCAATTTCGGTGATGATCACGCGGGCGCCCTGACCGCGGAGGGACTGTGCGCAACCCTTACCCACGTCGCCGTAGCCGCAAACCACAGCAATCTTACCGGCCATCATCACGTCGGTGGCGCGGTTGATGCCGTCGATGAGGGAGTGGCGGCAGCCGTAGAGGTTGTCGAACTTGGACTTGGTCACGGAGTCGTTCACGTTGATTGCCGGGAACTTCAGGCGGCCGGCCTGGGCCATCTGGTAAAGGCGATGCACACCGGTAGTAGTTTCTTCGGAAACGCCGCGGAGAGTTTCGCGAGCACGGGTCCACTGCTTCGGATCCTTTTCGAAAATCTTCTTGCAGGTGGCGAGGAACACGCCCCATTCTTCGGAGTCGGTAGCCGGGTTGAATTCAGGCACCGAGCCCGCGTCTTCGAATTCGGCACCGCAGGTCACGAGCATGGTGGCGTCGCCGCCGTCATCGACGATGAGGTCTGCGGTCTTGCCGTCGGGCCACACGAGGGCGCGAGCGGTGTTTTCCCAGTATTCTTCCAAGGATTCTCCCTTCCAGGCGAACACGGGCACGCCTTGCGGATTTTCCACAGTGCCTTTCTTGCCGACCACGACGGCGGCGGCAGCGTTGTCCTGCGTGCTGAAGATGTTGCAACTGACCCAACGCACGTCGGCACCGAGGTCCACGAGCGTTTCGATGAGGATGGCGGTCTGCACGGTCATGTGGAGGCTGCCCATGATGCGGGCGCCAGCGAGCGGCTTCTTGCCGGCGTATTCCTTGCGGAGGGCCATGAGGCCCGGCATTTCGGTTTCGGCGAGGTCGAGTTCCTTGCGGCCTTCCACTGCAAGGTTGATATCCTTAATTTTGTATTCCATAATGTTTCCTTTCGAATGGCACGGGTTTTGCGACCTTAATCAGCCAAAAATTCCGCGCAACTTTAATTATGCGTAAATATAGTTATATGCATAGATGAATGTCAACTCCAAAAGGGCGATTTAAGCCGTATATATGAAGTCTATATAAGTTAATTTTGGTTTTTGTATATTTAAATCGTATGAGCTAAATGTTAAACGTGTTTCTGGGGCGGAACGCTTTTTTTGCATGATGAAAAAATTTCTTTTACTATTGCTTGTTTATATTTCTTTTTCCTTTGGCAATGACTTTTGCGTTTTTGATGCAAATGGCAATTGCGTGTCTGTTCTGCACGATATGCGTGAGGCGCAGAATGCGTTTCAAGAAAAGGGCTTTAAAAAGTATTACATAGCCTCAAAAGAGAAGTCTGTTGCAAAAATACGTTCTTATAGATTAGTGAAACCGACAAAATCTATTGGCCGTAAGAAATGGTACGAAGTGGATTGGAATCAGGGAGTAAAACTTTGTCCTGAAAATAAATTGGATGCCAAAAATGGATTTTGGATTGTAAATGGCTCTGCTCATGTGGATTTTACGAATTGCGTTTATGTAGATGGTTCTCCTTACACAAGAAGTATTCTTGTTCTTTATGCAAGAAATATGAACGATTTGACTGATGCTGATTCTAGTTGGATTTTGGTGAATCAGGCCATTGTGAATCTCAAAGGAAAAGATTTCATCGTTTATGGAGGTGTTGGACGCTTTGAATATGGGAAAATAAGAGATACATCATATGCGGTTCATATGGATTACGACTTGATTGTAGATAAAACTGAGTTACGTGTCCGAGATGCGCTTTGGCTGCGTGAAGGGGAAAAATTTCCTAAACAACATTCTGTATTATTCCTTAACGAAGAGTATTATCCATCATCGGATTCCTTAGAGGTGTTGGATTATCCTTCTAGATATTATCATTATTATTTGAGTTTTCGCTCAAAAAAAGACGGACTAGAAAGTGTTGAAAAATGCACTAAACCGACTGAATGTACTTATAATGATTCTGCCAATGGTTATAGGCTTCCGTACTATGATGAATGGTATATTCTTCAAAATGCAGGTCGGTCAAGGGTGTTTTCTTGGGGAGATGAACTTGTCGAAGATTCTTTAAAAAAATATGCGGATATCCATTGTGCAGAAAAAAAGTCTGGTCTTTACCCAGTAAAACAGTATGCTCCTAATCGGTATGGCTTATATGATACTTATGGTAATGCTAATGAATCGTATTATGTTCCTGATGGTTATTTTGGTTATTATGGTGTGAATCCTTGTAGTATATTCACTCATAATCCCGGTAAAGCGTGCCGTGAATTGATTAAATACAAGTGCCTTCCTCGCAATACAATAATTACTAACGCAACGTTTAAACAGCCGGCTTTCCAAGGCATGCGCATGGTTCGTGTGTTGGATTGAAGATAACTTAAATGAATTTGTATGCAATAATTCTACAAATATCGTCGTTTCTGCCTTGAGTCGGAAACTTGAGCGAGGCGAGAGATGTAGAAGGACTTGTCCTTCTCTATATTTGAGCCAATACCAAGGATGCTGAATGCATCAATTTTAGACGCAAGAGATGGCGAATCAGGTCCGCCATGACGTCACTGACCAACAACTAAATTTACTCCATAAACAGTATCCCGACGAGGCGCAGGTCTCTTTCGTGTTTGTGCTTTTTGTTTTCCCATTGGCGGAATCTGATGTCTTCCACTTCGAATCTGGCGCCTTCGGTTTCGAGGACCTTTATGTCCTTATCATGCCAGCTTTGCTTTGTCACATAGAAACTTAAAACCTTGCTGCTTGTCGAGTCGATGTCCTTGAGCGGGTAATCGAAAAACAGCGTGTCGTTTCGCGTCACGAGCTCTTCGTGTTTGAACGTATAAACCACGAATGCGGATTTGCTGAAATTTTCGGGCATCGTGTGGATTTTGTCGTTTTTAATAGTCTTGTTAATTGTAGGGTACTTTTTGGAAATGTCCACGAGGTCGCTATTTTCGGGGAAGTACTGATAAAGTTTTTCGATAGATCTTGCATGGAGCGCTTGCACTTGGTAGGCGACGATGCTTGCCGTGTGCCCGTCTTTATCCCAAAGGTCCGAGAAAAATTTTTTTGCGTCTTTTTCGCTGAGCGGGTATGCAGTGTAGCCTTCGCTGACGAGTGTTTTCTCGATATTCTTGAGCCAGACGTTGCGGGTGATGCTTGTTGCGCTGAAGGGGCCTATCAAGGATACCGTAAGTATCGCACAGAAAATGATGATAACATATTTAGTTAGAATGATTTTGGGGATGCAGTTAAGTATAGCGAATATGCATAAGAAGATGCAGAAGCCTAATGTAACATATAGGCTTGCCGTAATGCCGTGTTCAGAAATTCTTTGGATAATCGCGATGGTTGCCGTAAAGATGGGGAAAATGCAAGTGTAGGAAAGGACCCTTGCGATTGTCTTTTCAGATGATTTTTCGGGTTTTATAATCGCTGGATAATATACGTTCTGGATTAAGAGTATCCAAGCTA
This sequence comes from Fibrobacter succinogenes, assembly GCA_902762795.1. Taxonomy (GTDB): domain Bacteria; phylum Fibrobacterota; class Fibrobacteria; order Fibrobacterales; family Fibrobacteraceae; genus Fibrobacter; species Fibrobacter succinogenes_E. The sequence continues at coordinate 15,435 of CACWPM010000057.1, forward strand.
AGGCGCCGGCAGAAAGGAAAAAGATTGCCCTTGTTGGGAAATCCCATTGCAGCAGGGCTGTGATGTCGTAAATATGGACGGTAACAATGTAAATGGCGTAAAGCGGTAAAAATATGTGTTTGAAGCTGTCGAAAGAAATACTGAACTGCTTTGATTTTATCTTCAATTTTATGGTGGTTATATAATCTTTTAATGTGGGCGTTTCCCCGATGCATTTGTCAATGGACGGTAAGCCTGCCATGCACAGGATGGGGAATATTGTGAAAACGATTACTAGCCCAAACGGGGCTGAACTGGAGTCTGTATTGTTTGATATGGCGTTGATTGCTTTTAGGAGTGCAAATGATGCGATGCTAAATAAAATTACAATAAAAAAAGATATGGCGATTGAGTCGCTTATTTTGTTGCCAAATACCCAAAGAGCGTTATCGTTCTTTTGATTCCAAAACGGTCCATAAATCAAGGCTATACAAACGAGAACGTAAATACAAATGATTATATGACCTATAGATTCTTTGCCGCCCCAGTTGTTTGCAGTGATAAAACAAAGACTGAGTGTAAATGAAATGACTAGCCAACTCACGCTCGTAAGAATTTGCGGCATCTTGCGTGTGCTTTTTCGAGATTCCTGGATGAGTGATGTTGCAAGAGCGATGAGCATGGCTGCGACAGGGTAAATAAGTAACCATATATCAAGGATTCGGCTAAAGGTCGTTCTTGTGGGGAATACCTTGGGTAACCCATCAACGCAGAATATGAACGCAACTGATGTCAAGAACGCAAACGCGATGGCGAGGGGGAACCGCCTGAACGCGGCCGGAATCAAGGTCGGGTATTCTTTGAGTAATTTAAGCATTTGTTTTTAAATATAGATATGTTCGAGAGAATTGCAAAAAAGCGCAGTATCCCGATTTGAAAGATGGCGGATGGTTCGGCAGGCTCACCAACCTTAGTCCGCCATGATGTTTTCATCAGCGTGCTGTGATGACGATGCTAACCAATGACTAATAGCTAACGAACCAGCTTACTTCTTTATGCAGCGAATAGAATAATAATAGTACTCGTCTGGCCATGGCGAATCTTTGGTGTTTGGTTTTCCCCAAAAGGTTTCGGCTCTGCCCGTCCCGATTTCTGCAACGCTGCGACGATTGTCGCTATCGGTTTCGTCCATCCAAAGAAACGTGGAGTAGCCCTGCAAGGGTAAAACGCCACTGTAAGGGTCGTCTTGAGCCGATGGCGGGATGATCCGTCCGCTCAATATAAAGCTCATGCCGTATGTATCGGGTGCAGAATAGTAACTTCCTGTACCGCCGAGTTGTGAATAAAGTTTCATGAAGTCCGCTGGGTTGTATCCGAGATCCTTGATGTCGTTGGCGTTAGGAAGGCGCCAGCCTTCGGGGCATACCTTGTCTGCAACATTGATGTTGTAGAAGCGCCCAACGTTTTTGCAACTGTCTTCAAGGCACCGGGTTTCTTTTGCAAGATCGCTTTCGGTGAATCCTGCGTACTTCATGTTTTCCGCAATCCACGTATGGCCCTTGAATTCCACTGTGTGGTAGACGTAGTTGTCGCGCGGGTCCGTAAAACTCCCGTATTCGATTTCGGGGTTGAAGTAGTATTCCGCCGGATAGTCGGTATGCCATTCGTACGTAGGACGCCATGTCTTGTCGTAGCAGATGTATTCGATGTATCCGGTGATGTTTTTGTCCTGGATTTTGATGCGCTCGTTGTCGGTATCGCAGGGTCTGTTGTAGAACTCGCTCCATCTTCCGTCTTGGCAGACGTAGTACATGTTCGGGTCATTTTCGCTTTGTTTGGTCTGCCCTTCTGTTGTACATTCCGCATCCGTCATTTCGAGGTCGTTCTTGTTCGCGTAATCCCAGCCTTCGTCCATGCAGGGAGCGTTGGGTGTGTATTTGTCGTATTGCCTGCAGAAATGTTCCTTGCGGCACACGTATGTCTTGGTCGAATCGTTTGGACTCGTGTACAGTTTGCCGTGCTTGTCGCAGGGGACATCGAATGTTTCGGCGTCTATGGCTTCGACTTTGCGCCAGCCTGAATCGATACGGCATAGGAATAGCGAGTCGGGATATATTCCTTTCAGGTACTTGCCGTCCTTGTCGCATGCTATTTTATAGGTATAGACATCCTGTTCCGTGGGCGTGCTCCAGCCGGTTTCCTTGCATATGAAGGGAATGTTCCCGATTGTCATGTTGGTGGCTTTGTGTTCCTCCCATAAGATGGTATCTCGCAGTGCCGTGGTGCAATAGGGGAGGCTGAAGCACTTGCGAGCAACGTTGTTGATAAGTGACGTTGGCATGGGGCGAGAAATGCCGTCACATTCCTTGGTGGTGTATGCGGTATTGTCGTAGAGTATGTAGTTCGGGAACGTTCTCGCCGGGTAGAGGTTGGCGGTAAGAGGGGTCCCGGTCTGTCTGAACTTTTCCAGATTGGCAAAGTTGCAGTAATGCTTTGTCTCGAGCGTTCCGGTCTTTGCGAAGGTCTCCGTCACTTCCTTGAAAAATTCGGATTTTGTCGTTCCGCCGAAGATATCGTCAAGCAAGTAGTCGATATGCTTGGATGTAATCTCGGGATGCATACGGAGAAGTGTATCGATGCCGATGGCATTGAGCAGTTCCCACTTGGCGATGGTATCGGACTCCATTTCGGAAATGCCCTGCGCGACCAGTGTCGCGATGCGGCCCGTAAGAACACTGTCGAGGGTGATGAGATTGACCTCACCGTTGATGGTTGTGGTGTCAAGTCTGGGCCAGCTGCTCATGCCTTCAAATTTACAACTGCCGCCGCCGCCACCGCCACCGCCGTATCCTTCTTTGATCCAATGAATTGTAGTGTCGAGGTAGATATTGCCGATGCCCGAAAGGTCCGGTATAGGGATTTGTTTTTGGTTCGAGGAACTTGTAGTATGCGCAATGGAACCAGAAGAAGATTTTCCATTGCTTGAAGAACTCCCGTTCTGGGCGAACGTGTTGCCGTCTTCCGATGTCCCTGCAATATCGTTGGTGCAGGCGAAAAAAGCTATGGAGCATGCGAAAAGTAGATATCTCACGTTGCTCATGGTTGTACCCCTTTTTTGCAATCCCTTTTATTTATTTTGTCCGTTAACGGAAAAAGCTGTAAGTTCAGCCGGTAAACCTGGTTGATATTCCGGCATTCACGTGCGATATCGATAATTTTTTTGCGGCAGTCGTTGATGACATCGACGATGCGGGCGTAGGTGGCTTCATCGATGCCCATAGTGATACCCGAGAAGTTGCGCTCGATGACGGAATCTCTTTCGATGGATCTTTCGGCAAGGGCGGCCATCTTCTTGTTCATGGAACGGATGGCGAGCGGAATGGCTGACTTGGAGCCTTTCACGGATTTTTCAGTTTGTTCGTAAGAACCGTTACTGTTTTTTACGAGGAGTCCCGTCTTCACTAGGAATTGTAACACGTCGCGTACGTCCAAAGCCGATGTCTTTTCCCTGATTTTTCCGGCGATTTCGCAGGGGTCGGCCTTGGGCATCAAGGGTGCGAGTTCACGCACGATGGGACATGTAGGTGTTTCGTAGTAGTGGAATGTGTCCGCGTCGATGATGCGGATTTTGTTCACACTTGCTTCGCGCCCGAGATCGCGAAGTGCCTCCTCCTTTTCTTCGGCACTTTTCGCGTTCCCGAATTTGACGAGCAGTCCAAAATAAGTGTAGCCAAACCCTTCTAACCCCATGGCTCGTGCTACTTTCTCTATTCCGGGCTTGCTCAGGCGCGTTTTCCCGTCGCAGACCAATTTGAGGTACGTCGGGGATACAAAGCCGGCAAGGCTTGCAAATTCACGCCAAGTAAAATAAGATGTCCTTTTACGTTCTTCGTAAAAGTCGCGCATATATATGCGGTAATCATTATACTCGGTTATGGGTTTCATGATAAAAAAATATTACAAAAATTGTGTTTTTGCAATGAAAATCGCAATTTTTTACATTTCTTTATGAAAAAAATTAAATATGATACAAGCGTGTGTCATTTGGTTAGGGGGTGGGTTTTAGGTGTTAGGTTGTATGGGTTGGGGAGCGAGGTTTTAGAGAAATTGGGGGCTTGCACAAAGGGTGCCTTAGAATGTATATTGAAAGAGATGGCGTCTGGGAAAAGGTGATAAAATGAAAAAAGTCTTTTCTTTTGCAGTCGTCTTGATTCTCGCTGTGTTTACGCAGCTCTCCTTTGCCGCATGGGACGGTTCCGCCAAAATTCCAAAAGTTGTGGGCGCCGGGGCTTCTTCCTATTACGAAATTACGTCTCCCGAGGAACTCGTCGGATTTTTGGATTCCGTGGTGGCGGCGCATAATTCAAACATGGATATACGCGCTTACTTGAAAAACGATATCGTGTTCGGTTCGGATACGTCGAAACTGTGTTCTAGACGCTGGAACAGGAGTACAGTCCAGGGGGCGTTCGGGGGCGAATTTGATGGGCGCGGGCATACTGTTTACGGTTTGAATGCAGAGAGACCCCTTTTTGAAACAATCATACGGCAGAGAGCGGAGGGCGTTCATGATTTGAACATTGCGAACAGTTCTTTTGGGAGCGATTCGGCTCTAGTCGCAGCGTCCATCGTCAATATACTTAAATCGGTTGTCAGGAACGTGAACGTTTATAATACCGATATTAAAGGGGTGCAGTCCGCTGGTGGAATTACCGTATCTGTGCTTGCTTCGGCGACAGACCCCGCCATGATTCTGAATAGTAATGTCGTTGGCGGTTCCGTTGGCGCCTCGATAAAAGCCGGCGGCATTGCCGCTATGGCGACGGGTAGCATTCTTAGCTGTAGCAATTCGGCGAAGGTGTATAACAAAGATAACCCATCGGAAACGCTGTTCTCGAAAGAAGTCTATTTTGGCGGTATTGTGGGGCAATCTCGGGTGTTTGATGGCGTTGCAATAGCAAGTTGCGTCAACCGCGGAAAAGTGGAAGTGAATTTGCCGTACCGCATTGCCTATGTCGGTGGCATTGCCGGTAATCTTGTCGGCAATGTCGAAAATCTCCAGAATTACGGGGACGTGTCCTCCAAGATTGTCTTTGTTGCGTCAACAGCGGCGGCTACTGGATTTATGGCTTCTTATTCTGTGTCTTATGTCGGTGGCGTTATCGGACGGCATGTTAATGAACAGGATATCACGAAACTCAAGACGCATGTGGATTTGAAGGATTTGTTTAACAGCGGAAAAGTTTCTGCAATGTATCAAAGCAACGAAACATCGGTGGGACTTTATGTTGGCGGTATTCTGGGTAGTAGTGCTTATGCGAGCGTAATCAATGCGTTGAACTTGGGATCGATTGATGCTCGCGGTGATGCGAAGAATTTATTTTTGGTTGTTGGCGGTGTTATGGGCGAAGGGCTGACGGCTTATAAGAATGAAGTCTTTACGATGCTCAAGAATCGTGGTAACATCACCGCCGAAGGCACGTTCGAGACTTTAGTGGGAGGAATTGTGGGACGGATGAGCTATTGGTCCCGCCCAACGGTATATAATGGCTTTGCGTTGGAGAAGTCTTTTAACTATGGTAACGTGACTGGTATTACGTCGGATACGGCGACGAGTTCGGATTCCCTGCATGTCGGCGGTCTTGTGGGCAACGCCTATATGTCCCGGATAGCCGACTCCTATAATCACGGGCGGATCGAGGCGAAGGGCAAGTTGGCCCGTGGCGTAAGTTTTGCTGGTGGAATTGTGGGTATAATGGACGATCCGGGGTGGTATTTAGTTGACGTTTATAGCGCCGCACCCGGAGTGAAGGGCAATGTTGCAGGAGGGATTGTCGGTTATGCACGGACCATTAGACAAGTGGAAGCTGAATTCTTTGATGGGACGCTTGCCAATATGGCTCCTTTCGGTGTCGCTTACGACACAACGGCCGCTCCGGGGCTCAAAAAAACGACTGCGGAACTGCAGAGCGATACGATGGTAACCTTCTTCAATACCTCGGGTGGAACAGAGGACAATCGTAGAATTTGGACGCGTCGCGGGGGGTACCCTGTACTTGTATCCGATGGGCTCTACAAGAACGATTCGCTTTTCTTTGGTCAAGACAAGTACGAGATGCCTGCGGCCCGCCTTGAAGGGGATACACTGCACTACACGATTTCTACGGCGGGTGAACTCAAGACGTTCCTGCAGCTAGGGCGCACTTTCGATAGTAAAAAATTCTATGTCGAACTTGCGAAGGACATTGTCATGGGAAAAGACTCCACGTACCTCATGAATCGGACAATGACGATTGATACGAGCGGGACGTGCTTTAACATGGTTTTCGATGGCAAGGGTCATACCATATACGGACTCAACTTGACAACGGCGATGTTCTTTTGTCTGGATTCTAGCGCGGTTGTTCAGAACTTGACGATTGCCAATAGTCGTTTCGAGAATGACAAGGAATTGCCTGCTGCGTCTGTCGCTATCGAGAATAGTGGAACCATCAAGAATGTGACGGTGCGAAAAAGCTTTGTGAGAGGCGGGTTCCGGACTGGCGGAATTGTGGCGTACAATTACCATAATTTCCCCGGGACGCTTATGGACGTGAAAAACGAGAGTACGAGCGTCATGGGGGGTATTGGTGGAGGTATTGCCGGAGAATCAACGGGTCCGATTTTGAATGCGAGCAATTCTGGGCGTGTGGAAGCTGGAAGGGCTGGAGGCATTGTGGGAAGTACGTATGATTCCGGGAAACACATGAATGTCGTTACGGGGTGTTCCAATACGGGACCTGTCTATGCTTCTGGTTATAGCTGGACGGAGGCCGGAGGTATTGTGGGGATCGGTTCAGGAATGGTTCTTCGTAATAATCGGAATTCGGGCGTGGTTCAGGCGAGCTCGAAAAACGTAGCAGACTATAAAAGTGTGGCTCTCGCCGGTGGTATTGCAGGATATTTAAACGTGGTGGATTCCCTTTCGGATGTGGGCAACTGGGGGCCTGTCCATGGCTTGTCTGCGAATACGGTCTATGCAGGCGGATTGGTGGGTTATATGCGTGGAGCGGATTCTAGCCGGTCGGCTATTACGGAGTCGTACAATTATGGCCCTGTGAATGTGAAAGCGACAGTATCGTTTTCTGTGGCAGGAGGCCTTGTCGGAAAACTCCAGGGGACTAACGTCAAGAATAGCTATAACAGGGCGCTGGTCAAAAATAATGATGCTTCGGCTATGAGCTATGCGGGGGGAATTGCTGCGTTGGCGGAGAGATTGTCGCTTACGACGAGTTACTCCTATACGGAAACGTTGTCCGGGAAAAATGTCGGTGCAATCCTCTATAGTTATGATGGACAAAATAACACATTGGACGGACTTTATTATGGTGACGGTGTAAAAGCCCCTGCGGTTGCAAGCAGTTCTTCGCATAGCTCGAACAAGTCGCAGAATATCACGGCGACCACTTTCGAGAAGTTGAAGACAGAACACGGCTACCTTACCGATGCCTCATGGGTGTTCGGGAATTGTCTCCCGAGGATGAAATCCGACACGACTTCGGGATGCGCGGTGAATACGGTTGCCGATCCTGATAATATTTATGTATCGTATCCGTTGGGTTTCATGGAAGATCTCGTCTATGCGGATACTGGTAGCCATGGCGGAGACATTGTTCCCGTGAAACCGAAGCCTGTGGTGATGATGTTGCGGGTAGATGTCGATTCGCGCCTTGTTACCGTTTCTGGCTTGGCGGAAAATCGTCTCGTTGCTGTGCTCGATATGCAGGGAAGAATTGTGGCGACAACACGTACCCACGGCGTATCTGTTGGATTGACTGTACCGCACGCAGGACGTTACATTGTACGCAGTGGCCCGCAAACACGTCTCATCACCGTCCGGTAATAGAAAATTACTTTATAAAAAGTAACCCGTCGATTCTGAGCGATTGTCCGGTTTTGGACCATTGCTCCGTATGCAATTCCCTTATCCCTATTATAGCACTGTCCGTTTCGATGGTGTTCAAGGAATCTATCTTGAGTTCCTGTTTGGTGACGCGGAAATTGTAAGTGGAATGTATTGAGGTGTCTTGGTCATCTGTAATAGAGATTAAGAACGAGAGCGTGTCTTCACTGTATTTGAAATCGTTGCTATTGAAATCAAGATTTATGAAAAACGCTTTTTTTGCGCCCTGGGGAATTTTAAGTGCATTCTGATTGACGTTATTGATGTTCGCTTCGAAGGATTCGAAGTTTTCAGTAGTGTCAGTTTCGGTTTTGCAGCAAATGTTTTGTTTATTGTGTTTGTAGAGCTCCGGCGTTTTAGAAAAGAATGGAGCTAATGCTTCTTTGGATCTGGAGTCGAGGGATTGTATTCGTGACAGGGTAATCCGTGCGTTTTTATCTTCACTTGTTTCGAGCTTTGTGATAAAATCGTTAGCGTCTTGCTCGTTTAGCGGGAGCTTGTTGTAGCCTTGTTCGGCGAGTGCGTTTTTGATGCCGCTTTTCCAGATGTGTTTGTTTATGTCGGATGCGCTAAACGGTGGTTGCGTGAGGATGAAGAACATGGCGCAGAAAACGATGGCGATGTATCTCATCTTGCGATTGATTTTTTCGACGAGCAGTATGGCGATGAGAACATAGAAGTATATGTTGAGTGCAATGGCGTAGATGTAATCGGTATCGATGCCGAATGCATTTACCGTGTTGTTGATGTCGATGGACATCAGGATGACGAGAGGGATACATGCAGCGGGGATTATTTTGATGAAGCGCTTTTCAAAGGACTGTTCGGTGGCGAGGCGGACCGGGTACATGACGGTGACAAGCACGAGCATGTAAATCATGAAACCTATGACAAAGTAGGACGGCGTTTCCGCCGGCATGTTCCACATGGCAAGAAATTTGAGTATGTAAGCGTAAAAGAGGAGCGTGCCGATGGTGAATACCGGGATGAACAAGAAGCGGATGGTGCTCGATGTGAATTTGCTCAGGGCTGGCGGTTCTTCGAGGCATTCGTCAATGGAGGGGATTTTGGTAAAGAACAGTATGGGGGCGATTACGCTCGAACAGAAATAGAGAATGTTGAGATAGACATCGCTGTCGAGGTCGGCATCGAACAGTTGTTCAAAACCAAAGACAAGCCCTTCAATGGCTCCGAGTAAAATAGCCGAAACGAGAATGGCGATTACAGCGGCCTTGATGCTCTTTTGTAAGAAATGCCAGACACCGTTTTCGTTGTTTTTTTTCCAGAATGGAGCAAAGAAAAATCCTAAGAAGGCCACCATATATACGAGGGTGATTGCGCTTACGAAATAGACGGTGTAGTAGCCTTCTTTGTCGAAGAGGAAGAATACGAGTGCCACGGAAAGTACGAACCATGTGCCGCTTGCGATAGCTTGCGGGCGAATGCTTGTGCTTTTTCGCGATTCCTGGATGAGTGATGTCGTGAGTGCTATAAGTAGCGCCGCGATGGGGTATATCATTAGCCACATGAATGGCTTTGCAAATTTGTCTTCAAAAAGAGCAAGTAAATTGGTATTGATGACAATGGTGAAGAACGTAAAAAACGCCATCGTCGATGCAAGCGGAAACCGCTTGAACGCCGTCGAGATTTGGCTCGGGTATTTCTTGATTGCTGTTAAAACCATAATTTACTCCAGGAAGAGGATGCCGCGGATACTAAAGTAATTGTGCTTGACTTTTTCTTCTTTCTTGTATAAAGTCAAGTCCAAATTCTCGACACCGATTTTGGCACCTTCGGTTTCGAGGAATCGCACGTCCTTGCTTTCTAATGCTTGCTTGGTGACAAAGAAGCGGAAAGTCTTGTCTAGCTTTTGGGACTTGAGTTTGAAGAATAGCGTGTCGTTGAGGAGTTCGTAATCTTCTTTGTTGAAGTACTTGTAAAAGTGGTTTACTTGGGTTGCGTTTTTAGGAATTTCAAAGTAGCTGTTCTTGGAATTATTGATGTATGATTTAATAATGTACTCTTCATTATTCTTATTGCCGCTTATCGTAGTGACGAATCTCATGGAATTTTCCGTAGGAATGTATTGAGCGAGTTCTTTGTCGTGTCTAGAATTGAGAACCTTCAGTCGCGAAGCTATTACGTTATCTTTGGGATCGTCTTTGCTTGTGAGGTTGTTGTAAAATTTTTCAGTAGATTCCATGCCTAGCGGAAATTCGCTGAAGCCTTGTTCGGCGAGAGCGTCCTTGACGCTTCCCATCCAAATGCGGTGCGTGACATTGATAGCGCTCAGCGGGCCGTTCGTGAGGATGAAGAACATGCTGCAAAAAACGATGGCGATGTATCTGGATTTGCACTTGATTTTGTCTATGAGCAAAATGGCGATAACGATGTAATAGAAAATGTTGATGGCAGCAATGTAATAGCGGTCTTCTGAAATCCCGTAATCGGAGATTCTGCGCATGATGCCGACGGACATCAGGATGACGAGGGGGATGCAGGCGGCGGGGAGAAAACCATTCCTTTGGGCATTTCCCACTGGATGATGATTTTTGCGATGTAGGCGTAAAGGAGAATGATATAGAGCGAAATCACCGGCAAGAACAGGAACTTGTTCGCACTGGTTTGGAATTTGTTCAAAGCAGGTGCTTCTTGTAGGCATTCATCAATGGAGGGAATGCCAGAGAAAAACAAGATGGGGAATATGGTGCATGAACAGATAATCGCCGAATAGATAAAAGGTTTGTCTGAGACTTTGATGTCGAACAGGTTGAAAAATCCTAATAGGAGACCTTCAATTGCAATGAGCAATACCGCTGAAATGGCGCTGGCGATGACAGCGGCTTTGGCGTTCTTCATCAAGAATACCCAGAATCCGTTTTCGTCTTTTTGCTTGAAGAACGGAGCGATGAAAATGCTCAAGAATACGGTTGTATAGATAAATAGCCCTGTTACCAAGACATAAGTGATTTCGGTATTGTTGTCGGTTGAAACATAGTAAAAGGTTAGTGCGATGGAAACGGCTAACCATACGGCCTCGGCGACGACATGGGGGATAATGCTGAATTTTTTCCGGGATTCCTGGACCAGCGAAATCGTGAGGGCTATCATCGTGGCCGCAATCGGATAGAAGAACAGCCAAAAAAGTAATTTGCTATCGGTTAGCAAACTGTGGCTTTCAAAAACGTAGATAAATGCGATGGTCGTAAAAATGGCAAACGCCACTGCGAGCGGAAACCGCTTGAACGCCGTCGAGATTTGACTCGGGTATTTCTTGATTGCTGTTAAGTCCATAATTTACTCCAGGAAGAGGATGCCTCGTATATAGAAATAGCTCTCTTGTTCGTCATCTTTTATTATATCAACGTCCAATTTTTCAACTCTGATTTTAGCCCCTTCGGTTTCAAGGAAACGTACGTCTTTTTGTTTCAAGGCTTCTTTGGGGATAAAAAATTTGAAAGTCTTGCCGAACGTTTGGGGCTTGACTTGGAAAAAGAGTGTGTCGTTGCGGTATTCGTAATCTTCTGGACGGAAGGTCTTGTCGATATAGTTGTCCTGGGGGATGCGAATACATGCTTTGAGGATCGAAACGCGATTGCTGTTATTGTTAGATTCATGGTCTATATTATTGTTAAAATGATAGTCGATATCATAGCGGTTTTTGATAGTAATATATTGGGAGAAATCCTTGTCACTGAGTTTTTGTAATCGCGAGAGGACTGTTTTTGTTTGAGGAGTGTTCTTGGCCTTTATTTGGTCGATGAATTTTTGGGCATCTTCCTTGCTTAGCGGAAATTTGTTATAGCCTTGCTCGGCAAGTGCTGTCTCGATACTCTCCATCCAGATGCGGTGCGTGACATTGAGGGCGCTCAGGGGGCCGTTCGTGAGGATGAAGAACATGCTGCAAAAAACGATGGCGATGAATCTCGATTTGCACTTGATTTTGTCTATGAGTAAAATGGCGATAATGATGTAATAGAAGATGTTGACTGCTGCAATGTAATAGCGGTCTTCTGAAATCCCGTAATCGGAGATTCTGCGCATGATGCCGACGGACATCAGGATGACGAGGGGGATGCAGGCGGCGGGGAGA
>CACWPM010000058.1 GCA_902762795.1 Fibrobacter succinogenes
TCTCGACCGAAGGGAGGGAAACCATAATTTCTTGTTTTGCTCTTGCGTAGGGGAACCATAATTTCTTGTATCTACATTTGGGAGGGAAACCATCATTTCCCGTGTCTACATTTGGGAGGGACAACCTCAAAAGGCGAGTGTCGCGTCCACAGTCATCCTCCGCTAGGAGACTCCCTTTAAGGCGAACGTCGCAGCCACAGTCATCCTCCGCTAGGAGACTCCCTTTAAGGCGAACGTCGCAGCCACAGTCATCCTCCGCAAGGAGACTCCCTTTAAGGCGAACGTCGCAGCCACGGTCATCCTCCGTTAGGAGGATCCATACAATTCTAATCGCTCTTGTATGAACATGACTGAGCCAATGGGGAGGGGCTTTGCCCCATCCATACAGTTCTGAATACACTTGTATATTTTTGAACCGAGCCAAAGAGGTTGGGACTTGCCCCCATTCATTATTTCTCGTATGCCTAATCTAGCGTCACTTCTACAACGCCCCTTACGGAATTGAAGCAAAAGATTTTCTCGGCGTTTTGCAGGTCGCTTGGGTATAAAATCTTTTCCTTGATTTTCCCATCGCGGAGAAGTTTCTGCCTCGTGATTCCGTTTAAGAGCCCGCATTTAATAGGCGGCGTGAAGATGGTGCCATTTAGCTGTACGCCGATGTTCGTGAAAGTCCCTTCGGTGAGTTCGCCTTTCTCGTTCACGCAGATTTCGTCGAAGACTTCTTTCGGGAACGGTAGGCGGATACTCGTTTTATGGTACAAGAACGGATTTGCCGAATTGACTTTGTGCGCAATTCTGATTTTCGGATTCTCTTTAGGCGCTGGGATTGCTCTTGTCGTGAGTTTGTAATGCCCGTCCTTGAACAGCTCGATTCTGTTGACGATGCCTGGGTCGAATTTAATTTTTTCGATGTCGCTGTTCCAAGAAAAGCCGAGTTCTTTTGCAGAATTTTTCAACCGCTCGACATGCATTTCAAAATCGGTAATGCCGGTTTCGATGAGCGAAAAATCGGTGTCCAAAAATTTTGCCTTGATGAGCGTTTCGTTCCATTCGTCTTCGGCGGTGGAGCTCCATGTGATGGCGCTTCCTGTATCGTAGCGGTAATCCGTTTCGCCGTTCTTCTTTTGCAGAATTCGAATGGGCACGGAGAAAATCATTTCGTCGCCGTGGATATAGCCGATTGCGCCGCAGTAAACGTCACGTGTCGTTTTCTCGGCTTTCCCGATGATTTCCATGGTCGAAATTTTGGGTGCGCCCGTGATGGAACCGCACGGGTAGATGGCGTTGATAATGTCGTACAACGTTACGCCATCTTTCAGTTCCGAAGAAATTTCAGAAGTCATTTGGAACAACGTTTTGTGCTGTTCAACTTCGAAAAGTTTGTCGGCCTTGACGGTCCCCGACTTTGAAATCCGACCGAGGTCATTGCGCAGCAAATCGACAATCATGATGTTTTCGGTGCGGTTTTTCAAGTCGTTGTACAAAAAGTTCCGCAGTGCAGCATCTTCATCGGACGTGCGGCCTCGCTTGATTGTGCCTTTCATGGGCTTGGTCAAAATCCTGTTGCCGCGCTTGACAAAAAACAGCTCCGGTGAAAATGATAAAATCGTTTCGTACTTGTTTTGCAAAAAGGCGTTGTAAGGAGTTTTCTGGCTTTGCAAAAGGAACAGGTATAAATCCAATTCGTTAGCGTTTGTTTTTAATGTCGACGGGTAAGTGTAGTTTACTTCGTATGTAATTCCGCTTTTGATTTGATCTTTAATGTAGTCTATTTTTTGAGTGTATTCTTTTTTTGATACGAGCTGCTTTACAATGGTCCCTATTTTGTGGTCTGGATTTTTTTCTTCGAACGGCAGGAATGAAGTGAACGCTTCGAAATAAAGGAGCGGCATTCCGCAAGTACTTGCAAGATCGTACCTCATGTAGCCCAAAAGATAAAACCCTTTGCTTTGTAAAAGTTCAATTTTGTCTAGGGCGGATTTGATATCTTTGGGGTCGAAAATTTCAATTATTTCGACAGGATTGCCGAATGTTTTGTTTGCGTATATTTGCATGTTTACGAAATTTTTTTTAACGGCGCAAATATAAATATAAAACCATAGTGAAAAATACTTTTACTTTGTTCTTTTTTGATAATTTGCGATTTATCTTGCAAAAGAGGATTGTGGTGTCTTGGGAAATTATCACCCAGTTCTAGTTGAATTTCCGTTAAGAAATAAACGAATATACCTCCGTTTTCTCGGAGGAATTTTTTTGTGTGTAAAAGATACAATATTTTGTAATAAGTTTGTAACTTTTTGTGAATGTGTGATATATTTCACTTTTTCAGTATATATTAATGACATGGAAAACTGGTATCTTATTATCGTACTTTCTATAGTTTTTGTTTCTGCTCTTTTTGCTTCTACAGCATCGACTGCGATGTAGCGGATGTACATTAGGGGGATTACAGAAGTTATATGAAAAAGGTCCCGTACGGGACCTAATTTTTTTGGGAAGCCTTATCGCATTGCTGTAAGGCGGTTGTACTTTTTTGTCGGGAATGGAGCCCGGACCTTGCGAGTTAAAAAGTATCTAAACGAGGTCTGCTAGTAATTATTGACTAGCGGCTTTTGACTAGTTCCACAAATTCACGACATACGGCTTCGGGGTCGGGCTTTCCGAAGATGGCGCTTCCGACAACGAATACGTTTGCGCCTGCTTCCTTGCAGGCTAAGATATTGTCGAGCTTGACGCCTCCGTCAATCTGGATGTCGAGTTCCGGCTTGAGCGCACGCAGTTCGCGGATTTTGTCGAGGCAATACGGGATGAGACTTTGTCCGCCGAAGCCCGGGTTCACGGACATGATGAGCACCATGTCCACGATGTCGAGCACGTACTTGATGCTTTCGAGCGGTGTTGCCGGGTTGATGGCGACAGCGGGCTTGACGCCGAGTTCTGCAATTTGATGCAGCAGCCGGTCGAGGTGGTTCGTGGTTTCGGCGTGCACGCTGATGATGCTTGCGCCTGCTTTGGCAAATTCGCCCACGTAGTTCTCTGGATTTTCAATCATCAAGTGGCAATCGAGCGGGAGCTTGGTGCCTTTCTTGACGCAGGCGGAAATGCCCGGGCCAAAGCTGATGTTTGGGACAAAGCGCCCGTCCATGATGTCAAGGTGGACGAGGCCTGCGCCTCCGTTTTCGATGGCCTTAAGACCGTTGCCGAGTTCGAGAAAATTTGCGTTCAAGACGCTGGGTGCGATGATTTGGTTAAGCATATAGCAAATTTAGCAAAATATCTAAATTTTTTTTTACTAAATTTTGGTTACTAAGAAATAAGAGGAGATTATTATGTCTAAGAATTCTAAAACTGTAGTAGCAAAACCTGCTGCAAAGAAAGCCGCTGTGGAGAAGGCCGTAAAAGCCCCCGCCAAGAAAGCTGAACCGAAAGCCGCTCCGGCAAAAGCCGCAAAGCCTGCCGCCAAGGATGCTCCGAAGGCCGAAGCGAAGCCAGCCAAGGCTCCGGTTAAAAAGCCCGCCAAGACCGCAGCTCCAAAGAAGGATGCCGCTCCGAAAAAGGTCGCTGTCGAGTTTGTTGCGGATTGCCCGCTCGCCACGACTGTTTCTGTTGCAGGTTCATTCAATGACTGGGCTATCGATGTCGATATGCTCAAGAAGGATAAGAAGACCGGCCTCTGGACTGCAAAGATTTCCCTTGCCCCGGGCGACTACGAATACAAGTTTGTCTGCGACGGCGTGAACTGGGACGCTGGCGATAACAAGATCAAGCACGTGTAAATTAAACGAAAAACGCTGGTGTAAAAACCAGCGCTTTTTATTTGTTGAATTCCGTATTCTTTTTGAATTCAAAAAAGAGCATCGAACAAATTGCCCGATGCATAGTCTTTTTCTAGCCGAGAGGGCCGTTGAAACCATTGCTAGATGATAGCAACTGGTTGCTCTGCTGCTTGAGCTCGATGACCTTCATTTCGGGAGACTGATATTCTTTTTTTTGTTCCATTTCGTTTTCCTTTGTTTTACTTTTTACAAAAATGATAATAAAAAAAGATCTTAATGTTGTCGAAAAAAAATTGCGGACGACAAAAAATGGCTAAAAAAGGATATAAGTTGTTATGATGTCTGACACCATTTTCTTTACACAATTTGAAAAAAACGAGCAGATGAAAAAGTGTTCCTGATAGTGCATTCGAGTTCTTTTCTCTTGCCTTTCAGCCTTAAATTCCATTCCTCCTTGTTCACCCTCCTAATTCCTAATAATCCTAAGCCCTGGGCTCTAGGCTCTAGGTTCTATTTTCTAAATTTGCCCCTGTATGAAAAACTATACCATCCCTGAAGAAGTGTTTTTGAAAGCGGCCGGTGAATACGGCACTCCGCTTTGGCTCTATGACCGTGCGACTATTGAACGCGCTGTGAGCGACGTGAAGGTTTTTGACAACGTGCGTTTTGCGCAGAAGGCTTGCCCGAACCTCTCTGTCGTCTCGCTCATGAAAAAGCTTGGCTGCGTCGTGGATGCGGTGAGCGCCGGTGAAATCGTGCGTGCGCTCAAGGCCGGCTTCAAGGGTGGCCAGGAAAAGGGCAAGGTCCCGGAAATCGTCTATACGGCAGATATCTTCGACCGTGACGCTCTTGAACTTGTCAAGAAGTACGACATCCACGTGAACGTGGGTTCTCCGGACATGATCCAGCAGCTTGCCGATTTCGGCGTGAAGTCTGAACTGACGCTCCGCGTGAATCCGGGCTTTGGTCACGGACATTCGAGCAAGGTCAACACGGGTGGTCCGCTCAGCAAGCATGGCGTGTGGCACGAACAGATCAAGGACTGCATCAAGCTGGCGCAGAGCAACGGCATGTGGATTACTGGACTCCACATGCATATCGGTTCGGGTTCCGACTTTGAACATCTTTCCAAGGTTTGCGATGCCATGTGCGACGCTAGCCGCCGCTTGGGGTCCCATCTCCGTACGATTAGCGCGGGTGGCGGTCTTCCGATTCCGTACCACGAAGAAGACAAGGCGAACCGCATTGACGTGAAGGCTTATTACGACCTCTGGGACAAGGCCCGCAAGAACATCCAGCAGAGCATCGGTCACGAAGTCCACCTCGAAGTGGAACCGGGCCGTTACCTTGTTGCGGAAAGCGGATTCCTGATGGCCGAAATCCGTGCGGTCAAGAAGCAGGGCGATAATTTGTTCTATCTCCTGGACGCTGGCTTTACCGATCTCGTGCGCCCGAGCTTCTACGGCAGTTACCACGGCATTTCCGTGATTGCCCGTGACGGTCGTGAAATGAACGAAATGGTCGATGCCGTCGTGGCAGGTCCACTTTGCGAATCCGGTGACGTGTTCACGCAGGAAGAAGGCGGCTTTGTCGTGACGCGCAAGCTCCCGAAGGCAAAGGTCGGCGACCTCCTGATTCTCCATGATGCGGGTGCTTACGGCGCCGCCATGAGCAGCAACTACAACAGCCGTCGCTACGCTGGCGAAGTCATGTACACCAAGGGCGAACTCAAAGTCATTCGCGAACGCCAGACTTTTGAGCAGCTCTTGCAAAACGATCGCATTATTGAATTATAAACTTCGCATAGCTGCAAAGCATCCAGTTAAGGCGCACGCAAAATTAGCGGAGCATTTGCTCCGCTTTTTTATTGTAGCGAATGCGTCGCACCCGCGAAAGCGACCCCATAGCCCATACCTAAATTACTACCTTTGTCCTCGCTATGGGAAATTTACGCGCAGTCCTCATGCCCATTGCAATTCTTGCGGGCATTTTAATTCCTCAGGCGCATTTTATGGCGCCGCTTCTGCCGTTCACGATCGGCATCATGATGTTCCTTACGTTCGTGACGAAAATTCCGCCGCAGACGCATGGTTACACGTTCAAGATCGAGGTGCGCGCGTTTGTCGCAAGTCTCGTGATGATCGCTGCCCTTTGGGGTGTCGTAGTGCTGTTCCGCTTGCCGCGCGAAGTGCTGCTTGGCGGTGCGATTATTGCACTTTGCCCGCCCGCGAACGCTGCGCCTGCGATGGCGAAAATGCTTGGCGGTAGCGCCTCCCTCGCGCTCAAGATTTTCCTCAGCGGAAACCTGATTGCGTGCTTCAGCATCCCGATAGTCTTTGGCTACTTGACGGGATCGGATGCGAACTTGTCAGAAATCGCGATGAAAATATTCAACACGATCCAGCCGATTATCAGCATCCCGCTTGCATTTGCTTTCGGACTACGCAACTTTTATCCGGAACTTGCCGACCGTGCAGCAAAATTCCAGAAATACACCATGTTTGTTTGGACTTTTTCAGTATTCATTATTTTGTCAAAAGCAAGTTTCGATATTCGCGAGATGGGCTTTGCCGACCTGTGGAATAGCGGAAAGCTCCCGCTCATGGCCGCAGTTTCGCTCGTACTTTGCATTTTGCAGTTCTGGCTCGGCTGGGTTTGCGAACGTGGCCGCCGCCCCATCGAAGGCTCGCAGAGCATGGGCCAAAAGAACACGACGCTCGTGATATGGGTTTCTAGCCTTTACGCAGGCCCGGTCGTGGCGCTTGCTCCGACTTGCTACGTTGTATGGCAAAACCTTGTGCTCAGTTTCATGACCGCAAAAATCAAGCCGAAGAATAATGGAGTACTTTAAGTAAAGTGTTCTAAGTTACTAGAATTTTTTAAGATGAAATATTCTAGTAACTAGAATTTCGTATCATATGCTTGTTCATCATCACAGACAAGAAAAATAATTTAAATTTTTTTTACTATTTGTTAGAGACCACCTTATATTTATGTTATGGTGTATTCAAAGTGGGTCTCTTATCTTGTTGTTTTGGTGGCGATTCTTTTCGTCATGTTCTTTGTACGTGATTGGTATGTTCTTTACCAATGCGGAGCGGTGCAAGCTTGTCTTGAATTTTCTAGCGATTTCCAGAATGTCACGAAGTTTGTCGTTACGTCAATTGCAACGTTGCTTGCATTCTTGATTGGTAAACATGCTATTTCCAAGCGGGACCGTTTTTTTGTGCAAACGGCATTCGTGTTGATGTTCTGTGCGGATTTTTGTTTTAAAATCTTGTACAATTATTTTGGCAATGCGCTAAACCGAGAAAATTTCATCACGTTTGGAATAGTCTTTTTTTTCATGGCGCAGATGGTTTTTATTTATCGACATACGCGCATAAACGATTCGGATAGGTCGTTCCCATGGATTTTTTGCATTCCTGTAGCGGTGATTTTTTCGATGGTCGTGCTAGCGCAGCTCCATATTCTCGAATCGTTTTTGCTCATGGCTATCCTTGTCTATGCACCGACATTGTTTTGTTCGCTGGCTGTGGCGTGCAGGGCGCCAAGACGAAAATTTTTCCCGAAAGAAAATGCGCGACGGATTATGTTCGGGATGATCTATTTTTCTTGTTGCGATATAATGACCGGCATCTCCTTGCTTTCCGGAGCAGATTATTCTACCCGTGAAATCCTTGCTGCAGTTGCAAATAACTTTATATGGCTGTTCTATGTTCCGGCCATTCTATTCCTCGCTTTGAGCGGATATCGGCGTGACGTTTAGCCTTGCGTGGTTGGCTCTCTTTCCCTAAAATTCTATTATTATCTCGTTCAAAGAGGTCATAATGATTATTGATTTAAAAGGCATGGAGACGACCGTTCTCCCGAATTTTAAGGGTGGCGAAAAAGAATACAAGGCCAAGATGTATTTCGACGGCACGACGCGCATCATGCACGGCACGCTCGAAGCTGGCGCATCTATCGGTTTCCATAAGCACGAAACCAACAGCGAAATAATGTTCTTTCTCTCGGGGAAGGGCAAGGTTTTATTTGATGACGGCGTAGAATATGTCGAAGCGGGCCAGTGCCATTTCTGCCCGAAGGGCCATTCCCACAGCTTGATTAACGAAGGTCCGGAAGATCTCGTGTTCTATGCGGCTGTTCCGGAGTTGGGGTAAAAGGTGCTTGCGGGAACTGCGTTTCCGCATAATGATAATTTTTTAATTTATTGGAGAAAAAATGTCTAAACTGATGCGTTCTATTTCTGGTATCCGCGGGATTGTTGGCGATACCCTCACTCCGCAGGTTTTGCAGAGCCATGTGCGAGCTTTCCTTGAAATTACGAAGGCAAAACGCGTGGTAATCGGCCGCGATAGCCGCCCCACTGGCGATGCGATTGTTCAGTTTGTCGCTGGCATCTGCCGCCTTTCCGGTGTGGATGTGGTGGATGTGGGCCTTTCGACAACGCCGTCCGTGGAACTCCTGACGACGCATTTCAAAGCTGATGCGGGCATCATCATTACCGCAAGCCATAACCCGCTCGAATGGAACGCTCTCAAGTTCCTCAATAACAAGGGGCTTTTCCTCGGTCCGGATGACGTGAAGCAGCTCTTTGCTCTTGCGGACGCAAATCAGTTCGCTTATCCGGATTACCGCACGATGGGCAAGTACGAAGTTGCCCCGGATGCCGACGGTATTCATATCGACGGCACGCTCAAGATTCCGTTCGTAGATGTCGAAGCCATCAAGGCCAAGCATTTCAAGGTCGCTGTCGATGCCGTGAACGGTGCCGGTAGCTTTATCGTGCCGCGCCTCCTGGAACAGCTCGGCTGTGAAGTTGTTCGTGTCCATTGCAGTCCGGATGGCACGTTCCCGCGCGGTGCCGAACCGATTCCTGAAAATCTCGGCGACTTGCGCAAGGCTGTCAAGGATAACGGCTGCGCTGTCGGTTTTGCCGTGGACCCGGATGCAGACCGTTGCGCCTTGGTCGATGGTCTTGGACAAAGTATCGGTGAAGAATACACGCTCGCGATTGCGACGGATGAAGTGCTTGCCCAGAAGAAGGGTAGCGTCTGCGTGAACCTCTCCACGAGCCGCATGAACGAAGATGTCGCCGCCAAGTACGGTTGCGAATTCAGCCGCGCCAAGGTCGGTGAAATCAATGTGAGTTTGCAGATGATCGAGAACGGTTGCGTTATCGGCGGTGAAGGTAACGGCGGCGTGATTCTCCCTGCGCTCCATTACGGTCGCGATAGTCTCGTGGCTGCTGCACTTGTGCTCAGCTGGATGGCCCATCACAATGGCGGCCCGGAAAAGTTCGTGGCAGAAAATCCGGCCTACGTGATGCCGAAGAAAAAGTTCGAACTCGGCGACAAGAAGGTTGCAGACATTCTCCCGAAAGTCAAGGCTGAATTTGCGGGCTGGAAGGCGGACGAACGCGACGGCCTCTGGCTCGGGAGCGAAAAGTCCTGGGTGCATGTGCGTGCGAGCAACACCGAACCCGTGATCCGCGTGATTGCCGAAGCGCCGACTGCTGAAGAAGCTGAATCGCTCTGCACAAGAGTCGAAAAACTCATATAAGACCGCTCGGCTCTATTGCAACATAAAATGTAATGTCGCCTCGCTCTCGCGACCACGCCCAGTTAATACTGGGCGTTTTTCGCTCACGGAACCATCGCTATGCGGTGTTTCTCGCCCCCTCACGTACGATAAGTACGCTACGGGGACCTTGCCTACCTCTCGCAACCAAAAAAGCTTCCCGTCGGGAAGCCTTTGGTGTCAAAGTCAAAAATCTGAACAGCTTTTTAGAACTGCGTGATAAATTCCCAGGCGGTTTCGGTTGTCCATACCTTGCCGTCTTCGCGGGGGTTGTATGAGTGACCGCCGTCGAATGTGCACCACTTCACGGGGAAGCGCGGGTCGACCGTCTTGTAGTCGTAGCACACGTGCTTGTCGCCAGCGTATTCCTCCGCCTTTTCGCCCCTGGCGTCGGTGAAGTTCCCTTCGGCGTCAGGTATTCCGTTGTTCTTCAATATCCTGTCGCGGGAACTGCGTCCGAGCTCTGGCGTACAAAGTTCGTCGCTCATGCCGACGGTTCCCATCCATGCGATGGGGAGCCCCTTGTTCTTGGGCATATAAATCACCATGTCCATGGTCGAGAATACCACCACGCCGCGCAGGCGGTGCTGGAAATCCTGCGCGAGCGCGTTAGAGAACATGGCGCCGAAACTGAACCCGATGGAGAACACGCGCGAAGTGTCAACACAGAGGTTTTCGTTCAGATGGGTGAGAAGCTCGTCGAAGAAGATGTGGTCCTTGTCGTCATAGCAACGCCACGGATTGCTTTTTGTCTCCGAGGTTCGAGGGTCTTTTTCGTCCGTGTATCCGTGTGGCGCGACGAAGATGGTGTTTTCCTTGGCGCCCGGCTGGTTTCTGAATCCGTAGTAGCTCTCCCTCGTTGCCACGTTCTTGGCGGAACCGCCCATGTAGTGCATGCCGAACACGAGGCGGTAGGGCTTGTTCTTGTCGTAGTTTTCGGGCAGGGTGAGGTAGACTTCGTGCTCGATGCCTTCGCTGGTGTATACGAAGTTGTCCTTCAGCGTGTTGTCCTTGCCGCAGCCCTTGCTCGGGGTGGGGGCATTCTTGAGCGCGTAGCCGAAGGCGTAAGTCTGCTCACCGGGGTTCACGGAACTCGCCTTCTTGAGCTTCAGGGTTACGGTCGTGTCAAGGTTCGGGATTGCGGTTTTCAGCGTGTCGAACCCGGAGGCTATGACGCGGAGCGAATCCCCGTTGCCGGGTTTCAGTAAAGCTTTGTGACCGCGGTCCTTCTGGATGGCTTCGTTAAATTGTGAGCCGTTTGCTGTGAAACGCACTGTCTCGATAGCGCTACCGACTCGGACCTTAGCAAAATAAGTGCCTTGGGATGAGACACCCTGCCTCAAGTCCACTTGCCCTGAACCGAGCAGCTCTTGGCGAAGGACTTGGTTCCCCATCGCGTCGAATATGCTCACCTGCACGGGAGAACCGGTGCTTTGCGCAAAGTGGAGCACTCCGTCGCTGATGCTGATATGCCCCGGCTTGAAATTACTGGAAGGCAAGGATACTTCTTCTTCGTGGAAGGTAAATTTGCCGTCTTTGTCGGTCTGCGTCGAGTCGCCCTTGACGAGGAGTTTCACGAGTGCACCTGAAATAGGGCTCCCGGATTCGTCCGTGACATTTCCCTTTAGGGTAAACGCAGATGATGTAGAAAATGCTGTTGCCAGCAAAATAGGAAAGGCGAAAACGATTGTTTTTTTCATGTTTTAGCTCCTTCCTCTCAACCCCAAGCTACAGCCGTTTTTATCGACTATAACCCAAAATAATATACTTCCCAAAAGGATAAAATGGTCTTCGTAAACAAAATTTTGTTAAACACTTTTTAGGTGGTGGAGGGCGTTTCACTGTTCCTGTCTCGCGATGTCGCCCCGGCTAGAGCTTGCCCGGAGTAAAGTCGAGAGAGGTTGTGGTCTATCAGTCTATGTTACTTTGTCCTTTAACTGGATGCAGTAACGCTTTATTAGGTTGTTGCACGCGCCTCCGATCCTCCGATGAATTACTGTAGTTGCGGATATGCCGGAATTACGGGATTGCTGGAAGTTGCGGGTGAGCCGGGATTGTTGAAATGCCGCAAAATTGGGGTGAGCCGGGATTGTTGAAATGCCGCAAAATTGGGGTGAGCCGGGATTGTTGAAATGCCGCAAAATTGGGGTGAGCCGAGATTGTAGATATGCCGCAAAATTGGGGTGAGCCGAGATTGTTGAAATGCTGCAAAAATACGGATGTGTCGGAAATTGCAGATGCGTCGGAGTTGTGAATGAGCTGGAAAATATGGATGAAACGGAGTTGTGAATTAGCTGGAAAATATGAGTGAAACAAAAATTACGTACTGGATGCGCAAAAAGAGAATTTAAAGTACGTAATTATTTTTAGTTACTTTGTGTGTTACGTACTGGGGTGGAAATTTTCGGTAGAGCAGTACGTAAAAAACGGGTAAAAATGGCTGAAATTATTGAAAATAACCTTTTTGAACTTTGAAAATGGGCCGATTCGATGTTTTTTCAATACGAAAAAGCATAAATTACGTACTAGTTGCTCAAAAACGATGCGAAAGTACGTAATTGCCCAAAAGCGCTTTTTTTCGTTACGTACTGCGCGGCTCAATTTGGGTAGAGAAGTACGTAAACTTATCAAGCGGTGATGACCGGAGGCCGTAAAAACACGGATTTATCCGGTAGGCCCTTCTTATCCTTGCTTTTGAACATGCTGTCGTGAGTTTGCACAACGGGTCTTGATATTGTGCGGAAGTTTATGCAAATTTGTAATGGGAAAAATTCTACTGCCCTATTACGGCAAACAACATAGGAGAAAATCTTATGGAAAATAAAATGACCAAGTTTGGAATTGAAAAATTGCTCGCTGTTTTGGCGGTAGCACTCGCTTGCGTGTGCATGTGGGGGTGCTCGGATGACGTGTCGTTTGAGTGGGAAAAAACTCGTCGAAATGCTAAGGTTATCGGTTTTGTCGATGATTCGTTAGTAATGGTGGGGGATTATCGTTTTTGGCTAGAAGTTACGGAATCTTGGAATGGGGAGCATTTGGAGGAATCTGGAGCGGGTAATCCTCGTTTGTGTGTCTATAATTATCGCGTTCAAGAGGATGGGCCGAGATGGTGCGATTCTGTGGCGGAGCGAAATAATTCGGGGTGGTTTGGCGGACAGTTGACAGATTCGATTATTTGGGGCGGAGATTTTACTGCTAAAATGAGAATGTGGAAAATTGGAGAACAGCCACATGAAATAGCTTTAGCGAGAAGGGTAGAGGATGGGTGTTCCGGTAAATTTAAAATAACCTCCATAAAACAGTGGATGGATGGAACATTTATTGCGAGGGGCGATAAGTCATTGACGACTGAAGGTAATGGCTGCCAATATGCAGTGTTGGATACGATGGCGAGATCGTTGACTTTTAAACGGCTTGAAAAGGATTATGAGTGGCTTAAGGAATGCGATGACGTGAGAGCGTGGGGTGATGATGTGTATTGTTTAGTGTTGGATGAAAAAGACGGGAATAGCTTTGTGTTGAAGAATAAAAAGGACAGTATTTTTGCTCCAATGGAAAAATTGTTTGAAGGTCGTTTTAGTGGGAAAATGATGGAATTGGGAGTAAGAATTTGTTCTTTGATAAAAGACGATATAACATGTTCTGATGTAAAATGGACGGGGAATAGGGAGTTGGAATTTTATCAAAATGATGGGACTATAATTTATTTGAAATAGGATGGAATGATGAGAACCCTGTTTTATATAGTAATTACTTTGGTAGTTGGTTGCTTTGCTGTCCCTAAACCTATGGAATCTGTTGAAAAGTACAATATCCTGATGGTTCATGGGGCCTATGGGGCAAGTAAAGGTTTTGGAAATAAGGATTTTGTGAAATCGCTCTTAAAGAAAAACTTGCCTGAGGCAATAGATACGTTGCCTGATTGGAGCTTGTGGAAGATGATGTACATATTAGATACGATTCCACGGATTGCCAATAGCTATGTTTTCCCTGAAGCCAATGCAGATTCGAATTTTCTAGGAGAGGCTAATATCGGCTATTATGGTAGCCATGGTCGTCTAACGTATTGGTTGAACAAGAGAATATTTGAAGATGATTCATCTAGTAAACCTCAAACGTCATATACTTATCATTGGCGTTCATTTTCGAATCCAGCGAATAGTTCCAGCAATAATGCTCATGAATTAGGTGATAGAAAATGGAACCAGGGAAATTTGTCTTTTGGAAATGGCGGATTTGGTCATCGTCGAACTTTGATGGAAGAAGCACAAGAAGTGAAAGCGATGTACACGTATTTTGATAAATCTCAGAATAAGGAAGTTTCGCTAAATGGTCAAGCTGCTCTTGATTCCATTCGTAAATATCCTGACCTTTATCGCCAACTAGCGTCTCGTTACATCCTTGTCGGTCACAGCATGGGTGGTGTGGTTTCCCGTGAATGGATTCAGAACAGCGATTATTACCATGGTGAAGTTGATAAGGTAATCACGCTTGATAGCCCGCATGAGGGGACAGGTGCTTTGAATATGCAACTGAATATGCAATGGAGCAATTACTTGGATAATAACGCCTTGGAAGGGCTTACAACATCCGGTTTTGCCATTTCTTCTCGTCATCCTGAGCAAAGCGAAGGATCCAGTGAAGTTAAG
>CACWPM010000059.1 GCA_902762795.1 Fibrobacter succinogenes
CATGCAGGATTCAGGTATCATCATCTCCGTGAACTCCGACCCCGAAGCTCCGATCAACGCTATCGCTGATTACGTGATCAACGGCACCGTCGAAGAAGTTCTCCCGAAGATGATCAAGTATTACAAGGCAAACAACAAGTAAGCGCTATGGCAAATTTCTACACAGATCACCCCGAGATTAAATTCAACCTCGAAAACAGCCCCTTGATGCAGCGCATTGTCGAGCTCAAGGAAAACGGCTTTGCCGACAAGGACAATTTCGACTATGCGCCGGAAGATTTTGCCGACGCTATGGACAACTACAACCGCGTGCTCGAAGTCGCAGGCGACATCACCGCAAACACAGTCTTCCCGAACTCTGAAGACGTGGATGCCGAAGGCCCGCACTGCGAAAACGGCCGCGTCCGCTACGCATCCAAGACCTACGAAAACCTTGAAGCCACCCGCAAGGCTGGCCTCAACGGCGTCACGATGCCGCGCCGCTTTGGCGGTCTCAACTTCCCGATTACCGCCTACACGGCCATCAACGAAATGATCGCCTCTGCAGACGCTGGTTTCGAGAACATTTGGTCCCTCCAGGACTGCATCGAGACGCTCTATGAATTCGGCGACGAAGACCAGCGTTCCCGTTTCATCCCGCGCATCTGCGCTGGCGAAACGATGTCGATGGACTTGACCGAACCCGATGCCGGTTCCGACTTGCAGCGCGTGATGCTCAAGGCCACTTACAGCGAAGCTGACAAATGCTGGTACTTGAACGGCGTGAAGCGCTTCATCACGAACGGCGACTCCGACATTCACCTGGTGCTCGCCCGCTCCGAAGAAGGCACGCACGATGGTCGTGGTCTTTCCATGTTCATTTACGACAAGCGTGACGGTGGCGTTGACGTTCGCCGCATCGAAAACAAGCTCGGTATTCACGGAAGCCCGACTTGCGAACTTGTCTACAAGAACGCCAAGGCTGAACTCTGCGGTCGCCGCAAGTTCGGTCTCATCAAGTACGTGATGGCCCTCATGAACGGCGCCCGCCTCGGCATTGCCGCTCAGTCCGTGGGCATCAGCCAGATGGCTTACAACGAAGCTCTCGCCTACGCCAAGGACCGTAAGCAGTTCGGTCAGGCTATCGTGAACTTCCCGGCTGTCTATGAAATGATCTCGAACATCAAGGCTCGCCTCGATGCAGGCCGCGCCCTCTTGTACCAGACAGCTCGTTACGTCGATATCTACAAGTGCCTCGAAGACATAGAACGCACCCGCAAGCTCACCGACGACGAAAAGAAGGAACTCAAGCTTTACCAGAAGCTCGCTTCCGCTTGCACGCCGCTCGCCAAGGGCATGAACTCCGAATACGCAAACCAGAACAGCTACGACTGTATCCAGGTTCACGGCGGTTCGGGCTACATGCTTGAATACGCTTGCCAGCGTCTCTACCGCGACGCTCGTATCACCTCCATTTACGAAGGTACGACGCAGCTCCAGACGGTTGCAGCACTTCCGCACATCACCACCGGCAGCTACGGCCTCATGCTCGAAGAACTCGAAGCTATGGACGTTCGCCCGGAATACGAAAGCCTCAAGGCCCGCGCCAAGGCTATGGACGAAAAGTACAATGAAGCTATTGAATACGTGAAGTCCGTTGAAAACAACGAATTCACCGACCTCTGCAGCCGTCACTTGTACGAACTCGCCGCCAACTGCGTGATGACCCAGTTGCTCCTCCGCGACGCCACCAAGGCACCGGAACTGTTCGACAAGAGCATGAAGGTGTACTTGAACCTCGCCGAAGCCGAAGTCGCAAAGCACTACAACTTCGTGAAGAGCCTCCGCGTGGAATCGCTCGAAAGCTACAAGCAGGCTTAATTAGTAGGACAAATGCATAAGGCGAAAGAAGCAGGGTTGCTTGCAAGCCTATTTCTGAGCCAAGCATTTGGTTCTTGAGCAAAGCGAAAGAACAACTAGACGGTAGACAGTGATTATAAACGAAACTTGGTGCTTTAGCACCTTAGTTGAGTTATCCCCTATGGGGAGGAAATAATCGCGGCTACGCCGCCTACACACAAGGTGTCATCCTGAGCGGAGAGTCGCAAGACTCGAAGTCGAAGAATCTAAAGAAATTGCCCCGACTCATTAGAGTCGGGGTTTTCTTGTTTTAGCAATAATCTTCAATTACTTTAAATTTTCAATAACGGAATTCAAGAGAGTTTCGCTGATATGCCTATTTGACATTCGAAGGATTTTGACGCATTCGATAGCCTCATTCTTATTCAGCAATCCATTTTCATTGGCTGCAGTCAAGATGCCAATTGTCCCGTAATCCGCAACTTCATACTTGTAGCCACATGCCTTGTGCGGACTTCGTCAACAATCAAAAGATCGCTTTTGTTTTCATCAGAATAGACAATGGCTTCACTTTCGCCCAAATCCAAGCCCGTCACACGCATCAACATATCGACAGTTTTGCTGTTGCTAACGGAAACCTTCTTGAAGAATTCACAGGCCTTAATTCGTTCCGCTTCTTCCTGAAAAGCAGAATTTGAAGTCAGCTCTTCATATACGGCCTCGGGGAGCAATACCTCGCCAAAAAGTTTGTTAAGAATGTCAAGACGGTTGATTTTAAGGAACGAAATTATCGGGGTGGCATCAGATACGACAATCATTCTCACCTCTTGGAAAGAAGTTCAGAAACGTTGGCAGCGTCTTGTTCAACCTCGTCCCAGCTTTGGTCGATATAGGGAATTCCCTCGCTTCCGTAAAGTTCAATCAATTCCCATTTGGAAATACCCAAAATGTCCGCAGCACGGCCATGCGAAATAGTTTCGTTCTTGATGAAAGGATACAATAGCAACGCATTACGACGGAGCTCGTCGCTTTTATTATCACACACCATGAAGTCCATGATTTCTTCAGGGATGTCCATTGTTACCGTAGCCATAAGAAGCCTACACCATTAAATATACACTAATTCAGCGGGAGAGGCAAGCAAGCGAACTTGTTGTATGGCTGAAAACAAACCTCAAATAAGAGGACTCTTGGGCAATTCTTGCGTAAAAGGTTTGCTCTTTTTATGAAAAAGTATAATAATCAAGAATCAAGTCAACCGCACTTGCATCCTTGAGGATTCGATTTTTCCGTACCGGCTTTTTTCTTGGTCATTTGACATTTCAATGCTTTATTTTTGGGGACGAGTTTTCCCCTTGGATTTAGACCCGTTTCTCTTTTAACACTCTATTTCCAAATTCGGATGTTGCAAATAGAAATTTTTCTTTTCTTGTTCTATGGCCAGTTTCAGTTCATCTTGCGTGGGCATATAGGGCATATACTTTGCCATAAATATCTGTTTTGAGTCATGTAATATAGAATAGCGAGCGATATCTTCATCTGTCTTAGAACAGAGTACTATGCCGATAGTCGGATTATCCCCTGATTTCCGCTTCAAGTCATCGTACATCCGTATATACATATCCATCTGCCCAACATCCTGATGCGTGATTTTACCTATTTTCAAGTCAATCAGCACATAGCACTTTAGCTCAATATTGTAGAAAACAAGGTCAACATAGTAATCATCCGTTTCAGTGACAATATGCTGCTGACGAGCTACAAAAGCAAAACCCTTGCCCATTTCCATCAGGAAATCCCGTATATGAGTCAAGATGGCGCTTTCAAGTTCAGTTTCGGTATAATCATTTGCTTGAAAACCTAAAAATTCAGCAATTACAGGACTCTTAATCAGTTCAAACTGGGAACTCTGGAAGTTCTTTGTATTACGCTTCATTTCGGCAATCACCTTTTCCTTTTTGGGCGAATGCAAAAGTCTTTCGTAATACTGCGTAGATATATTCCTATCCAAAGTTCTGACGGGCCACATTTGTGAATCGGCCTCTTTCATGTACCACATTCGGGCATCGTCATTCGATACCGACAACAGACGCTTAAAATGGGACCAATTAAGATTGCGCACACATGTGTTCACAATCTCAAAATCATTAAACAACAGGTAAAACTTCCTGAAATACTGAACATTACGCTTGCCGTAGCCATCCCCGAATTTTCTAGTCAAATCCTCCGAAATAAGTTCAATAAGCCGATCTCCGTATGCGGCCCTATTCTTCCCCTTCTGTTCTTGTTCGACAATTCTTCGCCCTATATTCCAGTTTGTGACTACAATGATTGAACTGACGGCGCTGTTGGCCGCATTTCTTGCATTCTGAACGAGTTGGGCAATCTCGTCTAGGAAGGCACTTTCGCTTTTTGTCGCTGCTTTCAGGTGTTTTACTTTTGGCTCAGTCATTTGTCATATTCCTTTATCCACATTCACGATTAAATATACATTCTCACTAAGACATAATTTGACATTTTAGAATTTTATTTTAGAGAGGAAAAGGATCATCGTTCTCAACAGTTTTGACAATATCTTCTATTTGAACATTTTCACCACATTCTTGTTCTGTTTCAACAAATACAATTCCAACAGTTTCTTCAAAAACAGGTTTTGAAGAAACTTTAATTACACTTTCGCATTGAAAATTTCTACTTAAAAAACGATACTTTATTTCGAAATTCGCTTCAACTTGAGGAAGTCTAATATACGTTTCAATCAGTCGTCCGTCATTAGGAACTAGCGCGCCTTTGCCAAAATAAGTAATTGTATGAGAGTCGACATAATAAGAACTTTGCGAAAAACTCAATTTAGAAAAGCGTCGAGAACCCTCCACAACGTTATCTTCTACGAAATTGCAGTTGCCATCAACCAAATAAACAAACAATTTATAATCATCAAAAGTTTCACTTCCATCATTATAAAATGTGATTGACAAAGGAACCAATGAATGATTCACTTTTTTTTCAGAATTCCAAAACAATTTGGCAGGTTTTAAAGTTCCAACAACACTATTTACCCCACATAATTTGGCAATAGCACTTTGACCCCCATCAAGCCAAGGGATTTCCACGGGCAATCTTTTTATACGTTTCGTAATTTTTTTTTGTATATCGAGGAATTAATACTAAATCTTTTTCAACATCATTTATTCTTACAAGTAATGAATTTCTTCCAACAAATCCTTGTCCATTCACATACCATTCATAGGTATTTTTATTTTCTTCAATCAAATCAACAATATCTTCCCAGGAATACAGTTCAATAGAAAAATTCCCTTGAGTTCAGCTTTCAAGATCCTTTATCCTTATATAGGTTTCTATTTTCTCATCCTTATTTGCAGTAGTCGCAAAGATGAACCGTTTTAGTTTAGGTTCAAAAGTCAATGCTTTTTGAATTTCTCGATCGATTTCATTCTCAGTTAACTGCGCATTAGTATAGTCATCTTTTCCCTTACATTGTATTCCGCAATAATCTATTTCACCTTTTGGAACTCCATATACATCCACACCGTGCTGGCATTGACCAGCACGACCATTTTTCTTAATTGAAGGGCAATTCCAAATTTCGCCCCAAAGTTTCTTACATAAATCCTCAAAATCTTGCCAATGTTCCGGCTTTCTCATTGTTTTTTTCATATAACTTACAATCTGTTAATTAAATTAGAATACCATTTTCGTACGCAAATTCTTCTTTATTTACGAAACGATTTTCTCCAACAAGTTTATGTACAGACACTCGACAGTTTTGAGAAGAAGATATCTCTTTGCTTAAAATTTCCAAGACATCAGTATTTATTTCCTCTGTCATATATTTACGGAGCTGTTTTCCTTCTGCGGTCAAAGACATTGAGTAGGTTATTTCAAATTTTTCAACATCCTTCCAAATAAACAAAATGCAATTAGGATAAGGAATGGGGATACAAGCCCTATCACCAAGTTCTACAGCATTATTCTTGGAGCTGTTTCTTGTGTTAGAGAAAGCACGCCAATTATAGACATAAGAATTACGAACATAACTGGAATCCTTTTCCCATTTAGGCTCTTCTAAAATATTATGCGAAACCCATCTCGTTACACGATTATCCGAAGTGTAGCTACCCATGGAAGCCGCACCTAGATGCTCTGTGGCTTCTAAAGCTTGAGAAAAATCACCTGGATTAAAGCCTTGCAACTCACCATCATCGTTTTTAGGACCATAGGCACCATGAACCATCATCACATTATAATTCGTAATACTTTCCATTGGTTTGGGTACGGACCAAACAAAGTTTGCTATAACAAATAAGAAGAATAGAACTCTTTTCATATTTAAAATCCTAATAAGTTACGCTATTACCATCTTCATTACTGAATTCTAAAGCAGATCGAATAGATACCCCAATGCAAAGAAAATCATCATTGACAATCCTACATACATTATTTCCTAAATTCAACATATCACCAGCAAAGCCAACCTTTGTATAATAAGTCCATCCGTACGGTTCTCCCTGCAGCAATGAGTCCAAACACACAGCATTCCTCATCAAGTATAAATTCATCGGATTACCCTTTAAAGCCAAACAATACACATCATCACTCCACGCTCTCACATCATCGCATTGCTTAATCCATTTCAAGTCACCATCAAGTCGTTTGTAAGTCATCGTTTTTTGTATCGTATCCAACACGCCATACTGACAATATTCATCACCTAGACTATCCAAATCAAAACCTTTTACATCAGGAGGGGTCCTTCTTTCCCCCATCACCAATATTTTTCCGTCAAGCCACGGTCTCAACTGCGTAGTATAATGGACTTCAATAGAACAACCGTCAAACAATTTCTTGATTTTCATTTTATGCGGTTTCTCGCCAATTTTCCAAAACGACACTTCCGATTTCGGATCACCACCCCATATTACAGAATCTGAAAGCTGTCCTCTGATATAATTAAAATCATCGTCCCTTGAATTGTCCAGCGAATCTGACCATACAGGTCCATCTAATTGAACACGATAGTTATAAAGCGACAAACCAGGATGAGCATACCCAGAACGATCATACGAAAGGCCAAATGTAGGTTCCACTTCCTCATGCCAATAACGAGAAGTATTGACAATAACTAGAGAGTCGTCAACAAAGCCAACAACTTTACCTAGCGAACGTTCCTCCGACCAATGCATCGATACATCATCCCCGCACCCCCACATGCCTACGCATGCAAGTGTCGCCAGAGCAGCCACAATCAGTCTTTTAATTTCAAACTTTTTCAACAGATTTTTCATACTCTGTTCTCCTTAAAACTTTTTCTGCGTATTTTACTACAAAATAATAGCAAACCAAGTTGCATATTCAAAGTATCGGTTCCCTCGTGCGGGCTGTCAAGCGTGATTACCTTGTCAACTTCACCATGATAATAATCGCTGTTCTGAATCCACTCGCGAGCTACAACACCACCCATTGAGTGACCGATTAGGATATAGCGAGAAGCAAGCTGACGATACAAATCTGGACGATTGCGCATAGAATCAAGAGCTTCTTGTCCATATATATATTTCCTTCCCACCAAATCATAAAAAGAAGCCTTCACTTCTTGGACTTCCTCTGCAAGGGATCTTCTGCCCCCACAGCCCTTCCATTTTCTATCACCTAATTCATGAGCATTGTTAATGGAACTATTTGCCGGATTGGTAAAAGCTCGCCAGGAATAAATGTAGGGCAAGCCCTGGCTACGCCTGAAATCAGAAAATGGGTTGAGAGAGTCATAGCTCGTCGTATCCTCAAAAATCAGCGACTCTAGCCAACTCATCAACAAGAGGTGCGGGGAGTCCTGTTGCTACAAATATACACACATTTACCATAACACGCAATAGGATGAAATCCGAGATAGAGCAGAGAGCACAGGCTTATAGCATGTTCGTGCTGTAGGACTTTACTTCTTGATTTTATCCAACAGTCTTTTCGCCGGGAATCCAACAAGTTGGAGACCTTTTTCCCAGATAAAGTCTTTAATACGTTCGGTGCGGGTTTCGTTGCATTTGGGGAGCCAGCTTGCGTCAAAGTCTGCATCAAGGCCAGCTTTTAATACGAGGGCGGTGTAGTCCTTATTGAGCGCATCATATGCGTGGTGGCGTACAAAATGCTTTTTTTCTTCGTAGTCGAAACGGCGTTCCAGAAGTTTGCGTTTCACGAATCCGGCCCCTTGCTGGATGAGTTCGTCGTAGGCGAAGAACACGGGGCGTTCGGTGTGATAGAGCGATTCCATGACAACTTCGGCTTCGGTGAATTTTTCGCTCAAGCCGACTTCAAGTTTGCGGGTGACATCGTAGAATTCGGTCTGCTCGGGAGTCTCGAAAATGTGCAAGAAGAACACGCCGAGTGCGGCGGGTTTCATGTACAAAAAGAACGATTGCAAATGCGGTGCAAACTCGTCGTTGCTCGTAAGCGATACGACATCGGCAGGGCTGTTTTCGGCGCGTTCAAAAAAATCTTTGAATTTATTCTGATAGTAAACGACAGAATCGTTGACGAGCAGCAAGCGTTCCACATCGCGTGTGATCAGGCCGGGAACGTAGTTGCCGACAGCGTCTGTGCGGTTCGCCTGCATCTGCAAATAACGCCGCCACATGCCGAAGTCAAATCCGCGATTTTCGGTAAGGAAAAGCTCGATGTGGTTTTCCTTGAGAAAATCATAGGTGTCGCTTGAAAGCGTTCGGCGATTCGTGAGGAGAACGACCTTGAAGTCGGTCTCGGCAAGATGCCTGAGCGCAAAGCGGACATAGCCGGGGAGGTCTTCCCCGACTTGATAACTGGCATAGAGGGCGACTTTATTGCGTGCGTCCATCAACTACCTCTCTTATCTCCCGCGACGGCCTCCGCGGCTGCTGCGTCCGCGACCTTTTTCGCTGGACTTGCGGCCACGCCTTGCTTCGCGCGGTTCGCTGGCCACATGGAATCCTTCGCCGAA
Source organism: Fibrobacter succinogenes (assembly GCA_902762795.1). Classification (GTDB taxonomy): domain Bacteria; phylum Fibrobacterota; class Fibrobacteria; order Fibrobacterales; family Fibrobacteraceae; genus Fibrobacter; species Fibrobacter succinogenes_E. The sequence goes on from CACWPM010000059.1 coordinate 8,828, forward strand.
TTCACGGGAGTCGCGACCTCCGCGCTTTTCAGAATCATGTTTGTCAAAGTCGTGTTTTCCTGAACTGCGCTTTCCGCTACGCTTTTCGGAACGGCGATCTTCGTTGAATTCATCGCGGTTTTTCCGCAAGCCCTTGTGTCCACGGGCATCGCGACCGGTGCGTTCAAAGATTGGACCGTCAAAGTCCTGGCGTCCACGGCGACCGCCAGAAATGTATTCCGGTTCATCGAAATCGTCGTCATCCGGCTGGCTCACATAGCCGAGAGCTTCGGCTGCGGCGGCACGGTCCGCACGTTCATTGAAATTGCGAATGTCGCGTTCGGTATCTTCGCGGGTACGGCGCTTCTTCGGTTCTGGGCTCAGCTTTTCGGTAATGCTGAAGTCGGCCTGACCGCGCAACGGGTCCACGCGCAACAACTGCACCATCACCTTGTCACCACGGCGGAAAGTGCGGCCGCTACGCTTGCCAAATGCAATGCCCTGGTCCGGGTTGAACACGTAAAAGTCATCGCCCGTGATATCGCGGTAACGCACAAGACCTTCTGCAATCGGATCGTCGATGGAAACGTAAATGCCCCATTCTTCGATGCCCGTTACATTTGCTTCGAAGCTATCGCCAATGCGGCTCTTCAAAATCCAGCAGCTGCACACCTTGATGGCGATGCGTTCCACCTTCATGTTCTTGATTTCATTTGCCGAAATCAAGTCGCAAACTTCAATCACGCTGTTCACGCGGTCGGCGGTGATTTCCTTGCCTTTACGGGCAAGTTCACGATGGCACCAAAGGTCGGCGTAACGGCGGATTGGCGAAGTAAAGTGGCTGTAATCTTGCCAGTTCAATGCGAAGTGCCCGAAGCTGTTGCTGTCGTAATGAGCCTTCTGCATACTGCGCAAAATGCGGTTCGTGAGCGTCTCGTCGCCCTGGGCGCGCTTCACCAAATGTTCGTAAAGCTTGAATGCTGTCGGGTTCAAGTTCGTATCGCCGCTGCGCGGCTTGCCCAAATCACGCAACATCACCGGAGCGTCCTTGAACAGATCCGGGTACATGTAGTACAGTTCCATGATGTCCTTCGTGTCCGGCGCTTCATGGATACGGTAAATGCCTTGCAGCTTGCGCTGCTTGAGTTCCTTGGCGCAGCAGTTGTTTGCAATAAGCATGCACTCTTCGACCCAAGAATTCGATTCGTCGTGTTCACGCGGCACAATCTTGATCGGTTCGCCATTCTCGTCGAACTTGCAGCCGTATTCTGTTGTCTGGAATTCGAGCAAGCCTTCCTTGGTGCGGTTCTGCTTGAGAAGCGCGGTGACCTCGGCAAGAGCCTTGATAGAATCGTCGCCCGCTTCCATCATCTGCACGGCCTGCTGGTACGTGATGCCCTTTGTAATCTTTACGACACTGCGATGAAAATCCCAAGAGAGCACATTCGCGTGCTTGTCGAGTTCCATCATGCAAGTGAATGCACAACGGTCCACACCTTCGTGCAAACTGCAAACACCGCTCGAAAGCTTTTCCGGAAGCATAGGCACTGCGGTCCACGGCAAGTATTGCGTATAACTTCTTTCGAGAGCTTCTTCATCGAGGTCAGATCCTTCGGGCACGTAGTAGCTCACGTCGGCAATATGCACGCCAAGCTTGTAACCGCCATTTGCTGTACGTTCCACGCTAATGGCATCGTCATGGTCCATGGCGCCTTCGGGGTCAATGCAAAGAATGTCGAGCTTGCGGTAATCGACGCGACCCTTGAAATCCTTTTCGGTCGGATCCGAGATGGAGGCTACGTACTTTTCAATGGCGGAGCTAAAGCCCTTCGGAAGATTGCTCTCTTCCATGAACTGCTTTTTAACTTCATCCCAACTTACGTTGTTCAACTCGGCGGAACGGTCCACCTTTGCCAAATAGCTGTGCTTGAGTTTCGGATGCGGATAAAGCGTAAAGCTAATCGTCTCGCCTTCCTTGCCCGGAGCCTGCCTGCGGTGGCACATTTCGTAGACCTTGCCCGTATCGAGCTCGGTGACTTCCCAGTCTTCGTCACCGGTCTGATGGAGAATGCCACGCTTCACGCGAGTGCCGGAATCTTTTTCGGTCTGACGGCGGCTACGTGCGCCCAAACGGCGGTTGTCTTCGACACCCTGCTCTGCAAGTTTCTTGCGGCGTTTTTCACGCTTGTCTTCGAGCGGTTCGCCATCGCCCAATTGATATTCCTTGTGCGCAGAACGCTTTAAAATACCACGCTCGATCATGTCGGCGAGGAGTTGCTTAAAAGCCATCTTCTGTTTTTTCGGGAGGCCGAGAGCGCTGCGGAGTTGGCTCCCCACCATGGGTTCGTCACGAAGGATTGCAAGAATTTGTTCTTCGCTCGGTAATTCTTTAGCCATAATCAAGCCTCCTTGTTTTCAGTTATCGCATTTTCCGTCGTTTCACTCGCTACGTTATCTGTTTCATTGTCTGCGGGAGCGTTCACGGTTTCTTTTGCTGCGGCAAGTTCCGCCTGCTTATACGGCATAACGGATTCAATTAAATCATGGGTTTCGTCGCGGAGATCCGCCATTGGCTTGTCGGCGTAATCTTCGTAACGGATCAGCGGGTGGATGACCATTTCCACGGTGCCGGAATAGACTGCCCACTTGACCTTCGGGAGAATTTTTCCTGTATTAATAAATGTAACAGGCAAAATTGAAAAATGTTGTTCTTTCGCCAGACGGAAAATTCCATTTTGGAACTTGAGCATGTGGCCGTCTTCGGTGCGGTGTCCTTCGGGGAACACGGCGATGTTGTAATTGCTATCGAGGCGTTTCTTGACGTTCTTGCCAAGACCTGCGTTCATGCGCGGATTCTTGTGGATAGGAATGCTGCCTGTACGGTTCAAGACCCAGCCGAACACGGGCGCTTTCCAAAGACTAGCCTTCGCCATGAACGCCGCAGGAGCAATGGAATGCCAGATGACGTTTATGTCCAAAAAACTCTGGTGGTTCGCGACAATGACATATCCCCTGCCTTGCGGGATATTTTCGGCGCCCTTGACCAAGACTTTTATCCTGAAAATTTTAAAGATGAAATACTTAAAATTGTAAGTACAAATATTGGTACAGTCTTCCCAGTGACCGCGGATACCACAATAAAGAGTGTACGGAATCCCCACGACGAGCATGGCCGTGAAAACGAGAAAGTAATAAAGAAAGGCGAGAATAGCGCGCATGTTTTCTACTTGTTTAATTGTTGATTTTTAGGCGGACTCCATGCTAGTGGGGCCCTATGGGCTTAATGTATATTTTTTGCGCGGATTGAATCAGTTCTTTTTATTACATGCGTGTATTTAAAGCCTGTCCTCGCGCCTGTCCTCGCTTGACGGGGATGACAGGGATGATGAGGATGACAAGAATTTTAGAACAGGAATGTTATTCCAAGGTTTGTGTAGAACGTGAGAAGCGTGGATTTCGTGAACGATTCTTCCACGGTCACGGTTTTGTTCAAGAGGTTTGTTATACTCTGGAAAACACGAAGACTCATCTGGAAGTTTCGCGTGAACATGTAACCGCCTTCAACAGCAAGTCCGAATTCCATATTTGCCGGACGGAATGTATTTGTACTTTTACTCGTGTTCCCACTCACGACTCCATCTTTAGGCTTGGAACTGAATTCAGCATCTCCGGTTAGCACAAGCCCCAAGCTCGGCCCTACAGCCGCAAAGAAATCGTACTGATCGAATGTATAACGGAACATGAAAGGAATTTCGAACAACATGATATTCATTTCAGCCGTGTTCGTGTAAACGTCCATGTCCTTTTCGTAGCTATAATGACGGTAGTTGAACGTCAGTTCCGGAACAAGACTGAAATTTTTCGTGAACATCGAAATCTTGATGAGAAGACCAGCACCGGCATTCCAACCAGCACCCCAGCCATCGGATTTAAAACCGAGGAACGTGTTGAAACTTCCATGGAAGCGAGCGCCGACAAAAACAGACTGCGAAAAGCCTTCGCTACGTTGCTTGCTGATTTCAGAACGCGATGTCGTTTGCGTTTTGTACCTTGCATAATCGGCAGCATATTCTTCGTCATTTGCAAATTCGCTATCGTTTGTTCCATCATAAGAATCGCTTGTTCCGCTGCTCGTGCTGGTTCTAGGCGAATCACTGGAAAGCCAGTCGTCATCATCGGAGCTGGATTGAGCAAACGCACTCGTAGAAAGTGCAAGCAGCATGGTCGCTATTATGCAAGATTTTCTTAAAAGCATGGCAAAATTATAATAAAACAAGAAGGTTCAACAACTTAAAAATATTTTATTAAGGGTAAAATGAAGAGAAAAAAATGTTTACAGAGCAAGAAACATGTATAGAACACCTCAACAGACTGTTTTTTTGGGAAAAATAGTCTCTATTCTAATTAGAGTCACGCATTTTCCAGTCTATGTAAACTTTACTTTGTATTTCGAGAAATGGGCGAAATCCGTCCGAATATATAAGGGCGAGGAAGTCCGTGGAAACCCGTAAGTAAAGTTGTTTATAACTGCACGACGGGAAAAAACGTTGCAGGAGATACTCGCTCATTTGAATCGCAAGGCGAAAAGCTGTAATTTATTTGATGGCTGTTATTGGTTGAAAAGTAATATTGCTCCTAAATTATGTGCATGTACGATTGATGAAAAAGCGTATTCTGGGCAAAAGGGTTTGACTGACGAGGAAACGGCCGATAAACGGTTCCATTATTCAGTGCGTAGTAAATCTATAGATTAGCAAAGTGTTCGGGATACGCTTCCCGCCTTGCCAAACGCGTTAAGCCTTGTGGCGTGATGTAAGGATGATACTAATGTCACGATCTCTTTTATTCATCCAGAGAAAAGGGCTCCATAAATACATTGCAATGCGGACGCACGGGCAAAAGCTTGAGCGTTTTTTCTATTTTATAGTCCGAAAAATTTAATGAGGCCCTGCAAGCGCAAGACTGTTTGGCGGAATCGACGACAACACTCGTTTCTCGTCTCTCGTCTCTCGTCTGGCAGAACCATACTGAGGTATAAAGCAATGGCTAAGTATAATCCGCAAGAGATCGAAACCAAGTGGCAAGCCTACTGGGAAGAACATCAGACTTTCAAGACGGGCACCGATAAGTCCAAGCCCAAGTATTACTGCCTGGACATGTTCCCG
>CACWPM010000060.1 GCA_902762795.1 Fibrobacter succinogenes
TTGTTAGGAGGATTCCGATATGCTCAATCGCACGCTTTTTGGTCCGCTTGTTTCTCTAGCCGTTTTTGCGCTCATGGCTGTCGCCTGCGATGACGACTCCTCGTCTGCAAGCAATGCTGAACAGCCGGGATCTTCGAGTGATGAAACGCTCTTGTCCAGTTCCTCGAATGTTGGCGAAGAGGAATCAGACCGAATTGAGGCGCGGTGCACCAATGAAGATACGAAAATCGGCGATGTTTGCAGTGTCAGTGGGTATATTGTTGCAACCGGGGCGAATTATCAAGATTGTTACCTCTATACTGAAAAAGGTTGGACATACATGAATCAATCTTTTTCGAGTTGTAGGATAGTTTATCATGTACCAGATTCGGTACAGTTTTTAGAAATGATTGAGATTAAAACTGAATGCAATGCCGAGAACGAGGGGTTGTACGAGATGGTGATAGTCCCTGTGAAAGACCGCGGCGAGGAAACCCGTATACGCTATGATTTCCGTTGTGAATCGGGCAGATGGATGGAAACTGTGGCTCCTTCCGATATTGCCGGCCAATGTACCAAGGCTAATACGAAAATCGGGGATGTTTGCAGTATCGTTTCTGGCGGAGACGTGTCTGCCGGGATAATGCCCAACATTCTGAATTGCTATGTCTATACCGAAGAGGGATGGGTTTCGAAGGCTAGCGGCAGTCCCGATGGATCGTCTTGTGAGGAACTCGTGAATGCTCCGGCGGATTCTACTGCGGCAGAAGATTAACACGCTCTTTTAAGGGCTTTGAACATCGGGATGGCTGACCGCCGTCCCTTTTTCTTTCTAAATTTACACCCGAAAAATTTAAAGAGGCCGCGGCTTCGCCGGGGCACTAGAGGATAAAATGGCAAAGTACAATCCGCAAGAGATCGAAACCAAGTGGCAGGCCTACTGGGAAGAACATCAGACTTTCAACATGTTCCCGTACCCGAGCGGCGCGGGCCTCCATGTGGGCCACCCCGAAGGTTACACCGCTACCGATATCATCTGCCGCTACAAGCGCAGCCGCGGTTTCAACGTGCTCCACCCGATGGGTTGGGACGCTTTCGGCCTCCCTGCCGAACAGTACGCCATCCAGACCGGTACGCATCCGGCCATCACGACCAAGAAGAACTGCGACAATTTCCGCCGCCAGATCAAGCGCCTTGGCTTAAGCTACGATTGGAACAAGGAAGTCAACACCACCGACCCGAAGTATTACAAGTGGACGCAGTGGATTTTCAAGCGCCTTTACGGCACCTGGTTCGATGAAGACCAGCAGGACCAGCAGAAGGGCCGCCCGATTGCGGAACTCCCGATTCCTGCCGACGTGGAAGCCAAGGGTGCCGCCGAAGTCCGCAAGTACAAGGACGGCAAGCGCCTCGCTTACTACGCCGATGCTCAGGTGTGGTGGTGCAAGCACTGCAAGATTGTGTGCGCCAACGAAGAAGTTTTGAACGACGGTTCTCACGAAAAGTGCGGCACCAAGGAAGTCGAACGCCGTAACCTCAAGCAGTGGCTCATGCGCATCCCGCTGTATGGTGACCGCTTGCTGAAGGGCCTCGACAAGCTCGACTGGCCGCAGGGCGTGAAGGACATGCAGAAGAACTGGATTGGCAAGAGCCAGGGTGCCGAAGTGGATTTCCCGGTTGCCGATGCCAATGGCAAGCCGACCGACCGCAAACTCCGCGTTTACACGACCCGTGCCGATACGCTGTTCGGCGCCACCTACATGGTCGTCGCTCCTGAACACGTGATGGTCCCGGAACTCACGACTGCCGAACAGAAGGCCGCCGTGGAAGAATACGTGCACGCTGCCGCATTGAAGAGCGACCTCGACCGTACCGAACTTGCCAAGGAAAAGACCGGCGTGTTTACCGGTAGCTATGCCGTGAACCCGCTTACCGGCACGAAGATTCCTATATGGGTCGCCGACTACGTTTTGACGGGCTATGGCACCGGCGCCATCATGGCCGTGCCTGCTCACGATACCCGCGACTTCGATTTCGCGAAGAAGTTCAACCTGCCGGTTATCTGCATCATGGAACCCGATGCAAGCTGCCCCGAAGACGTTCGCCCGAAGGTCCTCGCAGGGGAAGCCTGCTGGGCTGCCGACGGCACCTACATCAACAGCCAGAACGACACGCTTTGCCTGAACGGCCTCAACAAGAAGCAGGGCATCGCGAAGGTCATCGAATGGCTCGAAGCCAACAAGATCGGCAAGGCCACCGTGAACTACAAGCTCCGCGACTGGCTCTTCAGCCGTCAGCGCTACTGGGGCGAACCGTTCCCGATTATCCACTGGGAAGATGGCGAAATCTCTACCGTCGACGATTCCGAACTTCCGGTGTTGTTGCCGGAACTCACGGACTACAAGCCGGGTGACGGCGGTCAGTCTCCGCTCGCCAACGCTACCGAATGGCTCCAGGTCGTCGATAAGAACGGCCGCAAGGGTATCCGTGAAACGAACACCATGCCGCAGTGGGCTGGTTCCTGCTGGTATTACCTGCGCTACATCGATGCCTGCAACGGCGACGCATTTGTTGCAAAGGAACTCGAAAAGTACTGGATGCCGGTCGACCTCTATGTGGGCGGCGCCGAACACGCCGTGCTTCACTTGCTCTACAGCCGTTTCTGGCACAAGGTCTTGTTCGACCTCGGCCTCGTCTCTACCGACGAACCGTTCCAGAAACTCTTCAACCAGGGCATGATTCTTGCCTTCGCGTACGAAGATGCTGCTGGCTCCAAGGTCCCGACTGACGAAGTCGAAGAAAAGAACGGCAAGTACTTCAAGAAGGGTACGGACATCGAACTCAAGCAGATTGTGGCTAAGATGAGTAAGTCCCTCAAGAACGTCGTGAACCCGGATGATGTTGTCCGTGATTACGGTGCTGACAGCCTTCGCTTGTACGAAATGTTCATGGGCCCGCTCGATGCCGTGAAGCCTTGGCAGACCAAGGGCATCGAAGGCATGAACCGCTTCCTCGGCCGCGCCTGGCGTTCCGTTGTTGGCGATGACGATGCCGCTCCGGTTTATGTTGACGAAACTGCTCCGGAAGCAATCGAGAAGGTGATGCACCAGACCGTCATCAAGGTCACGAGCGACATCGAGAACATGAGCTTCAACACCGCCATCAGCCAGTTGATGATTTTCAACAACGAAATGATGAAGATGGACAAGCGCTACCGCGAACCGTGCGAAACCTTCGTGAAGTTGCTGCACCCGTTTGCCCCGCATATCGCCGAAGAAATGTGGAGCATCCTCGGCCACAACGAATCGCTCACGAACGTCGCATGGCCCGAAGCCGACCACTCCAAGGCTGTGGAAAACACCGTCGAAGTCGTGTTCCAGGTGAACGGCAAGGTCCGCGCGAAGGCAAGTGTTGCCAAGGACATGGACAAGGCCGCCCTCGAAAAGCTCGCCATGGACAACGACCGCGTCAAAGAGTTCATGAATGGCAAGACTGTTGTGAAGGTCATTGCCGTGCCGGGTAAACTCGTGAACATCGTGGTGAAATAGCTGTAAATTGATAGCTACTAAATCGCTGTAATTAAAAAAATTAAATTAGTACTCATCCCAAGTGGGTGAGTACTTTTTTGTTGAGGTTGAAATGGAAAAAGGGTTTGATTTAATTAAAACTGTTATGAATCGCGTTAAAACGCGTTATGAAAAAATTTTAGAAGATTACTATCCCTCTTATGCTTCCATTGGATTTACCGAACGAAATTTGACATTTAATTTCTGCTCGCAGTTTGAGCAATTGTGGAATGAAACTTCATTGCATGAGAAAAATCTTGTAATATGGCAAGAAGCTCCAATTAAGAATGGGGACAAGAAGGATGAACATATCGATTCGCTGATTATCGATGGCAATTTTGTGTATTTGGTTGAAGCAAAAAGATTGAATGGCTCGGATAAAATTGGTAGCATTGATGATGATATCGATCACATGAAAAAAATTGCTGCAGGAGAATATTTGTTAAGGGATCTTCCGAAAAATGCAAAATTTTTTCTTATTGTTCTAGTTGATTTTTGGTTGCCACGGTTAAGCGAAAATCAAAAATCAAAAAATGAATTGCGTCAATTATTTTTTGAACACTGTAAGGGGAAGGACTTTAGCGTTGTCTTTAATGCTGAGGTGAGCCCCTCTAAGAATATCTCAAATTCTGAACATTATTATTTGATGTGTGCCGTTGCTGAATATGGCGTGTAAAGTTCATTAATCCTTTGCTCATCTTTCCATACAAAAATGTCCGCTCGGCGGGCCCACAGCCGAGGCGCAATCTACTGCGATGAATCCTCAACTAATGCTTTAAGACCGTAGCCTAACCGCTGCGGTCCTTTTTTATTTCTTGAACAAGTCGCTGTGCGAGGCTGTTCGTGCCAATGTCAGACATTCATCTTCACCCGCCACAAAACATCCAAAACATGAAAATTCCCGCAATAATCAGGAAAGGCAGCTCTTCAGCAAGGTAATGGCGCACGCATTCCCTACATTGCCAGCATGGAACCTAGCGCTTAAAAAACATAAGCCGCCTTCAATTCTAAATTCCAAACACGTTCCTTAAACGCATCGCCAAAGTGGATATTCATACCTAAGTTGTACAACCAAGGGCAAAATGCAGCCAAAGAACAAGAAAGCGTAAAATCGTCTAACAGGAATGAACTTACATATAAAGTTACAGGATTTTTTTTATCATAATAAATATCGCCAGCAGAAGAATCTAACCCATATTCATAGCCTTCTACAACATCATTCCAGATTTCTTTCAAGTGCAAATGTCTATCATTGGGATTTCCAAACGACTCATTGACTTTCCTCGCACTAGAATCATTTTTCATCGCATATGCAAGTCCTGTATATTTATCCCATTCGTATTTACGACAAGAACAAAATAAATAAAAAACTGGCCGCCCCACAAGGGACGACCAAATTTTTAAGGTTATAGGTTTTAGGGGTTAGGTTTTAGGATTATAATCATTTGCTTCGCAAATCTTTAATTGGCGGCACCGCCGCGATTATTCGCCTATGACCTATTACCTGTCACCTAACTCCTATTAGTTACCACGTTCGAAGCGGATGAAGTTCACGACCTTCAAGCTGGTAAGGCCGAGCTGCTTTGCAACGACTTCCTGGAGGTAGTCCTTGACAGAGAGCTTCTTCGGGTTCTTTTCAGTCATGAAGAATTCCTGGTCTTCGAGAACGATTTCCTTAAGGACCTTAGCCACGCGGCCATCAATCTGGCGCTGCAGGAATTCGGGCTTCGGAGCCTTGCCGGAAGCTTCGATCTGAGCCTTGGCAATTTCCTTTTCCTTTTCGATCGTTTCAGCCGGGACTGCAGCATCGTTCAATGCAACCGGAGCGAAAGCAGCGGCCTGCATAGCGATGTCCTTGGCAGCCTGCTTGAGAGCAGCTTCGTCAGCAGAGCCTTCGAAAGCGAGTTCAGTGATAACACCGATCTTGCCCTTCATGTGGCTGTAAACGCCAAACACGGAGTTCGGGACCTTCTTGATTTCTGCAAACTTGCGGAAGTCAATGTTTTCCTGGATCTTCACGAGGACGTCCTGGAGGCGGTCATTGATCTTGACGCCATCGACGACAGCGTTCTTGAGATCTTCGACGGAAGCGATTGCCTGAGTTTCGACAGCCTTGGTAGCAAGGGCAGCGAGGGCAACGAAGTCGTCGTTGTTGGAAACCGGTTCAGTTTCGCAGGTGAGTTCGAAAGCAGCAGCCTTTTCTGCGGTTTCGATAAGGTAAACGCGGCCTTCCTTAGCAGCCTTGTCTGCGCGCTTTGCAGCAACAGCAGCACCCTGCTTGCGGAGGAGTTCCAAAGCCTTTTCCATATCGCCGTCAGTTTCGGTGAGTGCCTTCTTGCACTGCATCATGCCGACGCCAGTCTTCTGGCGGAGTTCGTTAACGAGGGAAGCGGTAATCTGCATATTACTTGTCCTCGCCGTTGTCGAACTTCTTCACTTCTTCCTTGGATTCCTTCTTTTCAGCAGCGACGCGCGGCTTGACGTTAGCTGCGATGTAGTCCACAATGAGCTTGAGGGACTTCACGGCGTCGTCGTTTGCCGGAATCGGGTAATCCACGAGGGTCGGATCGACGTTCGTGTCGCAGATGCCGATGATAGGAATGTGGAGACGGCGAGCTTCTGCAACAGCGATCTTTTCGTGAGCGAGGTCGGTCACGACGAGAAGGCCCGGGAGGTTCACCATTTCGCGGATACCACCGAACACGTCGAGGAGCTTGGCGCGTTCACGATTCTTGTCGAGGACTTCCTTCTTGGAGAGAGCCTGGAAGGTGCCGTCCTGTTCCATAGCATCAATCTTGTCGATCTTCTTGATGGACTTACGAACGGTCTGGAAGTTCGTGAGCATACCGCCCAACCAACGGTTGGTGACGGAGAACTGGTTGCAAGCAGCAGCAGCGTCGAGCACGCACTGACGTGCAGTCGGCTTCGTGCCAACGAAGAGCACGGTCTTGCCAGATTCAGAAATCTTGGCAGCAGCCTTGGCGGCTTCTTCGAGGAGGTCACGAGTCTTGGAGAGGTTGAGAACGTAGATGCCGTTCTTTTCTGCCAAGATGTACGGTTTCATTTTCGGATTCCAGCGCTGAGTCTGGTGACCAAAGTGGGAGCCTGCAGCAAGCAGATCTTCGACGGAAGGCAAATTAGCCATAGTATATTTTCCTTTTCGGTTGTTACTACCCGGACTGCAATTAAGCCGCAAAGCGAAGTTAAAAGTACCGCGCCACCGAAGCGACTCTTGCAAGCCGGTGATTGTTTATGCCCAGGCGATATTGTCTGAGCAAGCGCAAAGATAGAAAAATCGGGAATCCATGTCTAGTGCGGGAATGCACGCGAACGACGGAAAAAGCGCTTTTTTAGAGGTCCGTGGCGAGCAGGCCGTGGTTAGGAATGACACCCGAGCACTTTCCCCATCACTTCTTTTCCATCTTGAAAGAAATAGGCTCCGGATGATATTTTTCAATCAATTCCTTTGCAGGAATCTTTTCTATATCACCACGTTTACTATTGACATTAAAGTTATACACTCTGTACAAAAACGCACTATTCTCATCCTTTTTACTCTTGAAAAATCCATATTCGTTTACAGACATGTAAAAAGGAGTCTTTTCATCTTTCTCTGTCGTCTTCACTTCAATAAAAATAGGGTTTCCATTTTCATCCACAGATTGAATATCAAAGCCGGCTCCATCCCCCAGCTGTTCACTTAAGTGTTGAACTCGATCAATTAGTTTCGAATCAATATCCTGGATTCGTTTCACCTCTTCATTATAAACAAAGTCTTCACCCGCCCGACCAATGACCGTTCTACGTTCATTCACGGAATCCCAATCAACTTTTCGCGGATTCGTCTTGTTCACATTCCCAGAACGTCTCTTTCTACGTCCTATTTCATCAGTTGAAATTTCTTTGGTCTCAGATCCGACACCGGTTATTGCCGTAAATATAGCGCCGTTTCCGTGCTTGACAAGAGAGAAGCCTTCCTCATATATTTTCGTTTTTACTTTTTGATGCGATACAATATTGCCAATCCTTTGCACAATCATCATTTCGCCATGACGAGCTTTGGACTTCTCTTTATCTTCATCGTCATAAACCATCACCTCAGGCATTTTTGCCTTTACTTCCGATGTCGTAAGGGATCCGTATTTCGCAACGAGAATTCCTACAGCTTGGCGTATATCTCCTTCATTATGCATCTGCATCTCCTATTTTTTGTAATTCATGATTATCAAATGTTCAACATCTTTATCATTACGATTCATGAAGCTCACAAGATATTTTTTGTCGAAGGCCTGTATATTCAACCCCTTCTTTTCATACAAAGACATAATGAACGGCGTATTCTTTATAATCATCATCCAGTTTGCGTCACATTCATTTATCAAGAAATCAGCCAACCTTTTTTGATCATCCCGGCCAAAGACATTTTGGGCATAGGTACTGAATTCACTATCATAAGGAGGGTCGAGAAAAATAAAGTCATCTTTATGAGGGCGCGCCTTACCAAAAAATTCTTGAAAATCGCAACTGTAAATAGTTGTCTTTTCAAAATGCTCCTTCACGGGAAGAGACTTGTAATAAGTTAATTTTTTATCCATCAACTTATGATTATACGCAATTCCCCCATAAGGGACATTAAAGTCTCCCTTGTCGTTGTACCTAAACATTCCGCTATAAGCATAATTTCGAATAAAGACAAATAAAGCTGTCGCCAAATCCTTTTCTGAAGCCGTGAGATCCTTATCATTGTAAAGGAACCTGTAATACATATACAGAGCGCTCATAAAAGCAGTCTCTATATTGTCATACACATCGTCCTCAGGCATGTTCCCTTTTTCGATTTCAAGTTTCTTCATCCGTTGGAGCTTGCGGCAAAGATTCACGAAGAGCTCTTTTTCAAAAACATCCCGATGCCATGAAAAATAAGGGGATAAACAGGATTGAAGTTTCTTTTTATCTTTTTTCAGAAATTCCGAAATAGAAGTGACAAGAGATTCCTTCTTCTCCTTTCCCTCACGGAAATCGATATACAGTTTTACATATTCTTCCGTTTTCTTGACAAAAGAAAGCAATTTTTTCCACGATTGAGAAATCCTGTCCGCGACAGAAAAAAATTCTACATTTTGACGAGCAATGGAATCATATAAAGAAATTAATTCTTTAGACTTGTCATTGACGTAGTAACGGTTTGCATTCATCGACATGAATACAGAACCACCGCCAACAAACGGCTCAAAAAAATTTTTTATTTTCGCTGGGAGAAATTCTCTTATGTAAGGGAGCTCCGTTTCTTTTCCGCCAGGCCATTTAATAATCGGTTGTAAAGATTGATTTTTATTTTCCTTTAATAATTTATTAGCCATAGCAGATCATCCCAGCAAGATTCATTTTTTCAAAAAATAAAAAATTTCTACCCTTTAAGAAATTCAAGGATTCTGGAACGGTAATCCGGAGCTTCATCGTAGGCGGCATGTCCATAATTTTCATAAACGTACAGTTCCACCGGCGTGCCATTTTGCCTTAGCACTTCTGCGATTTCACGGGAGGCGATTACACCTAAAACCTGATCGAGTTCAGCACCCAAAATAAATGTCGGACACTTGAGTTTCGATAGACCTTCGTACGCTTCGAACGCAAGACATGCACGAGCCAACACACAGAAGCGCTTCATGTCTTGTTTCGTTGCATTCGTGTTCATCCGCATCAGGCTTTTCTTATACTTGCGAATAGTCTCGGCTGAAAAAACTTTATCTATAAAATTCGAGCAAAGCGCTTCGATATCGCCACTATCGGCCAAACGTTTCCATTCCGTCATCACCGCTCGGGACATATCATTCAAGCGCGAGGCACTACAACCAAGAACTAGACGTTCGACTTTTTGCGGGAACAGCTCTGCAATAAGCTGAGCAATCATGCCCCCCTGCGAAATACCAATCATGCAAGCGCGTTCAACGCCTACCGCATCCATTGCTTCGGCAGTATCCGCAGCCATTTGTTCCATCAAATACGATTCGCCAAAATTCTTCTTGCGATCGAACAGATAAACCGTAAAATCATCTGCAAATATTTTATATGAATCCACCACCATCGAGGCGATACCCATCGTACTTTTAAGGCTCATCCCAGGAAGCAAGACAAGCGGACGTTCGCCCGTGCCAAACTTGATGTAATCCATTTCAAAATTGTCGGTCTTTACAGTTTGTATTGTATATGGAGTCATACGTCAAAGATACTATAATTTCAGAGTTTTCAGATACGTTTTTTGTTCATCGGCAATGCGATAGCTTTCGATTGCCTTTTGGATGGTCTTGTTGTGAGTCCATGGGTCAAGCACACATTTTTCAATGTACGGAAGAGTAGACTCATACTGCTTTGCAAGCGCCGTTGCAAAGAACCATGCGACCATCATATTGAGGTAATATTCCTCGCTACGGATTTTTGCGACCCACTTCAAAAATTTCGGGTCAAAGTCATCTTCCAAGAAGAAGGACATCAGCGATTCAATACCAAAGCGTACCGTATAAACTTTCGTCACGGAAGCATTTATCCAGCGTTGAACATCTTTCAAAAGTTTTGTTCGGTTTGCAGCCTTCGCAAAAACTTTCGGACGCATTTGGTCGCAAGTCGCCCAATTATCGACAAACGGTAAAAATGCATCTATATGCGTCACGCATTCATCGTAATCCTTAATCAAGGACAAAATAAATGCATGTATTTGATTTTCATCGTAATACTTGTGCGGAAGAGTTATCAAAAATTTTTCGATATCGGGGTGGCGTGCAAACGTTTTAGCGATTGCGCGCAAATCTGGAGTACGCACGCCAATAATTGACTTCGCATCCGTCGTTGGAATTAGTTTGCTATGAAAATTCTTGAATTTCAAGTCCTGTTTTTCAAAAAGAGCTTTTTGGATTTCATCAACAACGTTCATTATCATCCCTCAACCTAAAGTTATATCATTTTTCATTAATCGGATCTTCCCACGGAAATTCGGCAACGGAAGAATCCGGTTTTTCTATAGGTATCACAACTTCTTTTGGAAACTCTCCAAAATCGACATCAAATAAAAATACCGGGAATACAAAAAAAAGCACAACATTTGTTATTATTTTCGCCTGAAAAAGTTTTTCTTCTTCTTTCTTTTTTTCTTCAATTTCATACCAATCCAGCCCCTCATATTTATTGCGCTCCGATACATTTTCCTTAATCATTTTTCGCACAACCGTTGAACCATAGACAATTCCATTTTTTCGAGCGTCTAGATAAATTTCATCCTTGACGCTTCCCTTGATTACGCAGTTAGCACTTGATAAGCAAGCCAATTTTCCATTCCGATAAATCGCATAATCATCAGTATTATCTGATATGCGAATTTTTATACCAGTCGAGCAAGCCGTCAACAACAAGAATAAAGTAGAAAAAAACAAGACCTTTCTCATACGCCAAATTTCACTCCAACAGAAAAGCCATGAACAAAACTTTTTTCTTCACTGTGCGCTTTTTTCATTTCTTTAAATTCCCTAAAATACCGAGCCTCCAGCATGACACTCCCTTCGTTATCGGTTTTCAGAGCAGCCCCAATTTTAAAAAAAACTCCAGGAGTTTTAACCGACTCGTTCACAATACTATCCAATTCAATAGGAGTATCTACTTTGACTTTATTTTCAATCAAAGCAAAATTGGCTCCAACCCCTAAATAAGGAACTATATAATGATGGCCGAACATATAAGCAACAGAAAAATTCACGGCAAAAAAGGAACCGCTCCTACCATGAGTTTTAGAACCAATAAAAGCAAAAGTAAAACTAGACGAGAGCGCAACCGAGCCTAAATTCAACTGTACAAAAGGCTCATAATTGTAATCCACAATCTTCACGGGCCGCACCATTCCAAGAGCTCCAAATCCAAAGCCCCATATAAAATCCACGTTTCTTTTATCTATTTCTCGAGAAACATAGCTTACCACAAGAACAAAGTCATCTGGAGAATAAACTATACGTCCATAAGACCAAAGAACCTCGTTCTTTTTATTCATTTTTTCATAAACAAGAGCTATTCCTTTTTCTTTTCGAATTAATTTTATCTGTAAAACATAATCACATTCAGATGGATCCGAGACAATTTCATTTCCATCCACAATAAGATAGCTTTTTGTCAGTGTAACTATTTTTTCAGCATAATCTTCATGAACGCCATCTAGAATCACCGGTAAAATATAATATTCAGTTTTCGCCCACAACGAAGCAACAAGCAAAGCAACAATTAAAAGAACATTTCGAACAGTTTTCATATATATAATATAAAAAAGAATGCAATAAATCAATTACAAGCACATAACCGTTTTCTGATTTACTATAATAACATTATTAAAGCTAAGGGGACGATATGAATAAATTTTTCAGAATAATCGCGGCAATCATGATCGTTGCATTTTTTCCATCATGCAGCGATACAAAGACTTCCGACCAAAACAAAACAACAACCTTTATTAACACAGAAGAAAATACAAATACCGGGACCAGCGCTCCGGTAAACGCAAACAGCGAGACTCTTGCAGAAACAGGAATGCATGATGCAGACGGCACATTGACAATTACGCTTGCAAACGGCGCGACCGTCACCTGGATTCAAGACAACGAGGGTGAAAAGCTTATGCCCCGCAGTCTCTTTAGCGATGCAAGCGATTCACTGTACGGAAGTCTGAATATGCCTGCCGGCATCCCCGCCAGCGTGAGCACATTCCTCATGAAAATCGATGGTAAATTTATTTTGTTCGATACTGGGCTCGGCGCGATGGGCGGGCAACTCATGAACCGACTCGCCGCTCTAGGAGTGAACGCGGACAGCATTGGGTTAATTTATCTAACACATTTCCATGCAGACCACATTGCGGGCCTTGTTGCGAAGGACGAAGCGGGCAACGACACGAAAGTTTTCAAGAACGCCGCCGTCTATGCGGGCAAGGTGGAATACGACGCCTGGATGAACGACATCCCGAAAAATGATTTGCAGAAGAACATCATGGCGCTCTACAAGGATAGCCTGCACTTGTTCGCATTCGGGGACAGCCTCCCCCACGGTGTGCTCGCGATGGACGCTATCGGGCATACGCCCGGCCACACCGCGTTCCAGCTTGCGAACCTGCTTATCGTCGGCGATTTGATGCACGGTTACGCCCTGCAGAAGGACCATCCTGAAATCAATTCCAACTACGACATGGACAAACCCAAATCTGCCGAAAGCCGCAAGCGCATCATGCAATACGCCCGCGACAACAAGCTCCTGATGGCCGGCATGCACCTGCCCCCTCCAGGATTCGTGGAATAGCCCCATTGTCGCCCTGGAGAGAGTCCGCAGGACGACCAATAGGGGCTAAATGGACATCGCTGCCATAAACAGCCGCGGCGATACACAGAACGAAAGCGTGAAGTAGAACTTCCGGGAATTTACCAAATATCCCAGTTCATAATTCGTAAGCCAAAACGAAGGAACACCGCCGATACGGATTGACGCACCGTATTCAAAGCCGGTTTCCTTTTCCCAACCAATTTCGGGCCCTACGATAACCGAAAGGAGAAGTCCTGCTTCCCCTAGATACCGCAAATTAGGTTGGAAAAAGACCCCTTGCTGGTGATTATCGTAATCGTAGATGAACCTAATCCGATTCATCCATATCAGCATGTGAGGAGGCCCCCATGGTCCTTGCACGGATTTCGGTCTGGCGGGTTCGTACAAAACGCTGGATCTACCAAATATTATATCCATTCCAGCAGAAAAAATCCCTGGGCCACTACCAACCGCGACGCCCCAAATACTCGGGAAAAAGCCTTCCGGGAACATATAGAAGTTTGGTTTCTTTTTTACGGGAAATTCTACATCGCCCGGGTCTTTGGCTGAAGCCGATTCAGTTGCCATGGAAATACTCGGCAAGAGCAAAGCTAAAACAAAAATCAGGTTCCTAACAAACTTCATTTATTATCGTGGACCAGCGATAGCAACAGATTAAAAAGTCTTTCACCGATAAAGCGGTTCATACCCCTAAGCATAGTAACACTTTGATCAATTTCATCTGCAGTAAGCAACTTTTTCTGATATGCGGCAAAGAGGATGCCTATGCTTCCGGTAATCGTCAGTTTCATGCTCTCGGCTACAACACGGCCCTTGCTTTCGTCAATCAGCAATTATATAGTTTATTTAAAACATCAATCCGTCCAATTTTGAACAGAGTCAATAACGGTGTCGTGTCAAGACAACTATCACTTAGACTCTCCGCAAGCAGCCAAAGCGTTTGCGATGTCGCGTTCAAGTTCCGCTTCGTCCATGTCAATATACGGGATGCCCATAGAACCATACAGTTGGATAAGAGACCACTTGTCCATTTCAAGAATCTCGGCAGCACGGCCATGCGAAATCGTTCCATTCTGGATATAGGGGTACAGGAGCATCGCACGTTGCTTCAGCCACATGTCACGCTTATTTACATAAGGTTCCATTGCAGCTGTTATTTCAATTGTAGCGGTTTGCATATTCATACCTCACCCATAAATATACACTTTTTAAAACAAAAGGCCAAATAAAGGAAACGCCCTTCCGCAAGGAAAGAGCGTTTTCATAGTCTTTTGGGGATTGCCGCGGCTCCTTACGGAGCCTCGCAATGACACGCTAGGTTACGAAGCAGCGAAACGTTTACGTTTCGATATTTCGCAACCGACGCCGTCATGGCTCACAGAGCAATGACACACTAGGTTACGCTTTCACAGTCGTAAATGCGAAAGCCTCTCCATCAGCATCATTAGCTTCGAGGCCATCGGCAGCGGCAGCCCACTTGATAGCGACAGCCTGAGTTTCGCCGGCAATGTAGGCTTCATTCTCCGCGACGGCCTGCTTGAAGACGTCGCTTGCAGAGAACAGCGTCACTTCGATCTTGTCGGTGATGGCGTAGTTCTGGTCCTTACGGCGGTTCTGGATGCGGTTCACGAGTTCGCGGGCCACG
>CACWPM010000061.1 GCA_902762795.1 Fibrobacter succinogenes
TCCGACAAGAAACAGGCTATCAAGACCTGGTCCCGTCGTTCCACAATCGTCCCGGATATGGTCGGACTCACGTTCTCCGTCTATAACGGCAAGCAGTTCCTCCCGGTCTATGTCACCGAAAACATGGTTGGCCATAAGCTCGGCGAATTTTCCTTGACCCGTACTTTCCGCGGTCACCGCAAGACTGAAACTGCTGGAGGCAAGAAATAATGCAAGCTGTTGCTAAAGTTAAAAACGTCCGTTACGGCGTTCGCAAGCTCCGTCGCGTTGTCGACCTCGTTCGTGGCAAGTCCGTTAGCGAAGCCTTCGCGATGCTCTCCATCCTCCGTACGCAGACCAAGGGTGCTCCGCTGGTTGAAAATGCTCTCAAGTCCGCTGTCGCTAACTTGAAGCAGAAGTCCGCCGCTCCGGTTTCCGCCGAAGAAATCGTGATCAAGACTATCACCGCTGATGGTGGTACGATCATGAAGCGCATTCACCCGCGTTCCCAGGGCCGTGCTTTCCGTATCGAAAAGCCGCTCTCCCACATCACCGTCGTTGTCGCAGACAAGGAGAATTAACAATGGGTCACAAAACTCATCCTAATGGTCTTCGTCTTGGCGTTATCCGCGGTTGGGAATCCAAGTGGTATGCCGAAGACAAGTTTGCCGATCTTCTCTATGAAGATATCGTGCTCCGTCGCTACTTGATGAAGCGTTTCGAACATGCCTCCCTCTCCAAGGTCGGCATCGAACGTACCGTCAAGAAGGTGAACGTTAACCTCTATACCGCTCGCCCGGGTATCGTTATCGGTAAAAAGGGCGAAGAATTGGAACGTTTGAAGGGCGAACTCCAGTTCCTCACCGGTAAAGAAATCTATATTGCAGTCCACGAAATCAAGCGCCCGGAAACGGATGCGAAGCTCGTGGCTGAAAACATTGCTCGCCAGCTCGAAAAGCGTATTTCTTTCCGCCGTGCCATGAAGCGCGCTATCCAGTCCGCTATGCGCATGGGTGTCGAAGGAATCAAGGTGCAGTGCGGTGGCCGCCTCGGTGGTGCCGAAATTGCCCGCGTTGAAAAGTATGCCGAAGGCCGCGTGCCTCTGCACACTCTTCGTGCTGACATCGACTACGCAACTGCCATCGCTAAGACCGTTTATGGTGCCATCGGTATCAAGGTGTGGATCATGCACGGTGAAAAGATCGGTAAGGACGTCATGAACGACAACAAGAGAGAGAAGTAATTATGCTGAGTCCGAAAAGAACATTGCATCGTAAGCAAATGAAAGGGCGCATGAAGGGCGTCGCCTCTCGTGGCAACTATATCGCCTTTGGCGAATTCGGTATCCAGGCTCTTGAAAAGTGCTGGCTCACCGCTCGCCAGATCGAAGCTGCTCGTATCGCCATGACTCGTAAGATCAAGCGCGGTGGTCGCGTTTGGATTCGCGTCTTCCCCGATAAGCCGATTACCCGTCACCCTGCAGAAGCCCGTATGGGTAAGGGTAAGGGCGCAGTCGAATTCTGGGCAGCCGTAATCCTCCCGGGTCGCATCCTTTTTGAAATGGGTGGTGTTGAACGTGAACTTGCCATGGAAGCTCTCCATGTCGCAATTCAGAAGCTCCCCCTCAAGTGCAAAATCATCGAAGAATCGGAGATCTAATGAAAGCACGTGAATTGAAAGAACTGGGCGTTGACCAGCTCAAGGAAAAACTGGCTCAGTTGAATCTCGATTTGTTCAATTACCGCATGACTGCGAAGCTCGGTAATTTGGAAAAACCCTCTGTGATTCGCGCTGCCCGCAAGGACATTGCCAGAATCAAGACCATCCTCAGCGAAAAGGCCAAGGCATAAGCCGGCAGGAGCAGGAAATGGAAAGAAACCTTCGTAAAGTCAAGCAGGGTATCGTCTCTTCCGACAAGATGGACAAGACGATTACGGTTGTGGTCGAAAACCGCAAGCGTCACCCGATGTACAACAAGATCATGACTACGACCAGCAAGCTCAAGGCTCACGATGAAAAGAATGAAGCCCAAGAAGGCGACTTGGTCGAAATCATGGAAACTCGTCCCCTCTCTGCAACGAAGCGCTGGCGCCTCGTCCGCATTGTGGAAAAGAAGAAGTAAACTCCTGGAGTAAGGCGAATATGATTCAAGAAGAAACCAGACTCGTCGTGGCCGATAACAGTGGTGCCAAGGAAGTCGCCTGCATCCGTGTTTTGGGTGGCACAAACCGTCGCTATGCTAGCATCGGTGATGTCATCAAGGTAGCCGTTAAGGACGCTATCCCCCAGAGCAAGGTGAAAAAGGGTTCCGTGGCCGACGCCGTCGTCGTCCGTACAGCAAAAGAAATCGCACGTCCGGACGGAACGTTTATTCGTTTCTCCGACAACGCAGTGGTTCTCATCAACAAGGATGGCGAACCGCGTGGAACCCGTATTTTTGGACCGGTTGCTCGTGAGCTCCGTGACAAGAAGTACATGAAGATCATCTCCCTCGCACCTGAGGTTCTCTAATGGCTAACATCAAGAAGAATGATAACGTCAAGGTGATTTCCGGTGTTGACAAGGGCAAGACCGGCACCGTGATCAGCGTCAAGGATGGCAAGGTGACCGTTTCGGGCGTTAATGTCCGCAAGCGTCATGAAAAGCCGTCTCAGACCAATCAGACTGGTGGCATCGTTGAAAAGGAATTGCCGATTGACATTTCCAACGTGATGCTTCTCGAAGGCAACACTCCCGTTCGTACCCGCATCGTCCGCGAAAAGGGTAAGAAGGGCGTTCGTACCAGTGTAAAAACTGGAAAGGCTGTGTAAGGTAACGTAATGAACCAGATGAAGCAATTCTATCTCGAAAAGGTCGTTCCGGCCTTGCAGCAAAAGTTTGCCTACAAGAACGTGATGCAGATTCCGCGTCTCGAAAAGATCGTGCTCAACATGGGCGTGGGCGCCGCTTCCCAGAACCGCAAGATTCTCGACGAAGCTGCTGACACTCTCACTGCAATCACCGGTCAGAAGGCTATTGTCACTAACGCCAAGAAGGCTGTCGCTAACTTCCACCTCCGTGAAGGTATCGGCATCGGTGCTAAGGTCACCCTTCATGGCGACAACATGTGGGACTTCCTCTATCGTTTCATCAACATCGACCTTCCGCGTGTCCGCGACTTCCGTGGTCTTGCACGCCGTGGCTTTGATGGCATGGGCAACTTCACCCTCGGCATCAAGGAACAGACGATCTTTGTTGAAATCGATATCGACAAGATTTCCCGTACTTTCGGTATGGACATCTCTTTCGTCACCTCCGCTAAGACGGACGACGAAGGTCGCGCCCTTCTCGAAGAACTTGGACTCCCCTTCAGGAAGTAAGGTAATACCATGGCAAGCAGAAGAATGATTGAAAAATGCAAGCGTACTCCGAAGTATACCGTTCGTGGGTACAACCGTTGCAAGCGTTGCGGTAGGCCGCACGCCTTTATGCGCCGCTTTGGCCTTTGCCGTATTTGCTTCCGCGAAATGGCACTCGCCGGCGAAATCCCCCAAAGCTCCCCGTGGTGGACATTCCTGCCAGCAATCTGAAGCGTGATATTGCACGTGTGTTGCAGGAAAAAGGTTTCATTAAGAAGTTCGTCGTCGTCGATGACGGTAAGCAGGGCATCCTCAAGGTCCTCCTCCGTTACACGAAGGGCGAATCTGCAATCCAGGGCCTCCAGCGCGTTTCTTCGCCGGGTCTTCGTCACTACGTTGACGTTGCCAAGCTCCCGCGTGTCCGCAATGGCCTCGGCTATGCAATCATCTCCACATCTAAAGGTGTCATGACTGACCACGAAGCCCGCGAACAGAAGGTGGGTGGCGAAGTCATCGCAAAGGTATGGTAAAGATGTCCCGTATCGGCGACAGTTCATGAACTCATCTCCATCAATCTCGATGGCGACAAGCTCTCCTTCACCCGCCCGAATGATGAAAAGTTCACCCGCGCTATGCACGGCACCACGCGCGCCCTCGTCAACAACATGGTCGAAGGCGTCACCAAGGGTTTCCAGAAGACTCTCGAAATCGTTGGCGTTGGCTACCGCGTCGAACAGAAGGGTAAGGATTTGAACCTCGTCCTCGGTTTCTCTCATCCGGTGATCTTCAAGGCTCCGGAAGGCGTTGAACTGAAGGCTGTCGATCCGCTGAAGATCACGATTTCCGGCATCGACAAGCAGAAGGTTGGCCAAGCTGCAGCAGAAATTCGCAAGTACAGAAAGCCTGAACCGTATAAGGGCAAGGGCATCAAGTACGCTGGCGAAGTTGTGCGTCGCAAGCAAGGTAAGAAGACAGGTAAATAAGGGTAAACTATGACTGCAATTGCTAAAAAAAGAATCCAGTCCAGAATCGCACGCCACGAACGCGTACGCAAGTCTGTTGTCGGAACTGCAGAATGCCCTCGTTTGGCTGTTCGCCGTTCCTTGTCTCAACAAGTCTCTCGTCCAGCTCACCACTGCTTCCAAGGAATTCCAGGGAAAGTTCGGTGAAATGACGAAGACGGAGCAGGCTAAGCAGCTCGGTCTCCAGGTTGCTGAAGTCGCCAAGTCCAAGGGCATTGAATCCGTGGTCTTCGACCGCGGCGGTTACATCTATCACGGTCGCGTTCAGGCTCTCGCTGAGGGAGCTCGTGAAGGCGGACTCAAATTCTAGTGTGTACACATCAACCGTTGCGCTAAGACCGTCAAGGGCGGCCGTCGCATGTCCTTCTCCGCTCTCGTTGTCGTCGGCAACAAGAACGGCAAGGTCGGTGTCGGTCTCGGCAAGGCTAAGGAAGTTTCCGAAGCTATCCGTAAGGGTACCGAAGCAGCCCAGAGAAACATCGTGGAAGTCCAGCTCCTCGATGGCACCATCCCGCACGACATCGAAGTGAAGAGCGGTTCTACCCGTATCCTCCTCATGCCGGCTGCTCCAGGTACTGGTGTTATCGCCGGTGCTGCCGCCCGTGCTGTTCTCGAACTCGCCGGTGTACGCAACATCCTCACGAAGATTCACGGTTCCTCCAACCCGAGCACTGTCGTCAGCGCTTGCTTGGAAGGCCTGCTTTCTCAGAAGAACAAACAGGACTACGCCAAGTTGCGTGGTTTTGAAGCCTAAGGAGTAATACCTAATGAAGAAAGTTCGTATTACTTTGATCAAGGGTATCGTCCGTCGCCTTCCGGTGCACCGCGCTAACGTGGCTGCACTCGGCCTCCGCAAGATCGGACAAACTGTTGAACACAATTTGACCCCGTCTATTGCAGGCATGATCAATGCCGTGAAGGACATGGTCAAGGTCGAGGAGATCTAAGATGGAACTCAATACTCTCAATCCTGGCAAGGCTGCCAAGGGCAAGAGCCGCAAGCGCATCGGTCGTGGTCCGGGCTCTGGCTGGGGCACCACTGCTGGTCGTGGTCAGAAGGGTGCTGGCGCCCGTAAGAGCGCTAAGGCCGGTCGCGTCGCTTTCGAAGGCGGCCAGATGCCTATTCACCGTCGTATCCCGAAGCGCGGCTTCAAGCACGCTGGTGTTGAATTCCAGATCGTGAACCTGAAGAAGCTCGCCGCTGTTAGCGTGACTGATTTCGATGCCAAGGTCCTCTTCGACCAGGGCTTTATCAAGAACGTCGAACTGCCGGTTAAGGTCCTCGCTTTTGGTTCTATCGACAAGGCTATCAACGTAAAGGTTAACGCTATCAGCGAAAAGGCAAAGTCTGCCATTGAAGCTGCTGGCGGCAAAGTTGAGATCATCTAATGGAAGCACTCAAGAAAGCCATCGATGCGTTCATCAATGCGTTTAAGATTGCTGAACTGCGCAAGAAGATTCTCTTCACGCTCGGTCTTTTGATCGTATATCGTATTGGTGCTCACATCACCATCCCCGGAGTAAACGCTGCGGTTCTCGCAGAATACTTCAAAAATTCGAATAACCTGTTTGGCCTGTACGACTCGTTTACCGGCGGTGCATTCGCGAAAGCGACTGTATTTGCCCTCGGTATCATGCCGTACATTAGCGCAAGCATCATCCTCCAGTTGATGGGCTCGGTCATTCCGACTATCCAGATGCTCCAGAAAGAGGGGCAGGAAGGTCGTGCTAAGCTGAATCAGTGGACCCGATACTTCACGGTACTACTTTCTGCTTTGCAGGGATGGGGTATTTCTATGTGGCTTTCTAACCTCAAGGTGACGACGGCCGCCGGTACGGGTATTTCGGTTCTTTCCGACAATTTCTCGTCCGGACTTGGAAACCTGGGCTTTCGTCTCCTTGCGACGTTAACCTTCACCGTGGGTACAATCTTCTTGATGTACGTTGGCGAGCAAATTACCTCGCACGGTGTGGGTAACGGTATTTCTCTTATCATTTTCGCCGGTATCGTCGGCGGCCTTCCAAGAGCCGTTACAGCCGAATGGGAAATGTTTAGCGAAGGCATCCAGCCACTTGCGATCGAGGTCTTTATCTTGGCCATTGTGGTTGTGATTGTCGGGTTTATCGTTTTCGTCGAGCAGGCGACCCGTCGCATTCCACTCCAAAGTCCTCGCAGGACCGTCGGAAACAAGGTCTTGGGTGGTCAGGCTAGCTATTTGCCTTTCAAGGTGAATACCGCTAACGTGATCCCTGTGATCTTTGCAAGCTGCATCATGTTCATTCCGGCCATGGTTGCATCCTGGTTCCCGAACGTATCTGCGATGCAGGCTTTTGCTACTGCATTTATTCCGGGTCATATCTCCTATAGCATAGTAGATGCCCTCCTCATCATATTCTTCACCTACTTCTACACGGCAATCCAGTACAACCCTAACGACATTGCCGAAAACCTCAAGAGAAGCGGTGGGTTTATTCCGGGAGTGCGTCCGGGTAAGCAGACAGCAGAATACATTGACCATGTCTTGACCAGAATTTCTTTGCCGGGGTCTCTCTACCTCGCTTTAATCAGCGTCGTTCCCCTGCATCTGAAAGACGCTCTCAATATGAGTTTCTATATTGGGGGTACCTCGGTCTTGATCGTGGTGGGTGTTGCTCTGGATACCCTTCGTCAGCTCGAAGCCCAGTTGCATACCAAAAATTATGAAGGTTTCTTGAAACGTGGCCGCATCCGCGGCAGGATGGCATCCTAGTGGCTAAAGAAGAAGGTATACAAGTAGAAGGCGTTGTGTTGGAAGCTCTTCCCAACGCTTTCTTCCGTGTTCAACTCGGAAATGGTCACGAAATTCTTGCCCATGTTTCAGGAAAAATGCGCCGGCATTTTATTAGAATCTTGCCGGACGACAAAGTGTTGGTCGAGATTTCCCCGTACGATTTAAATCGCGGGCGAATTACTTACCGTTACAAGTAATAGGTATTACAAAAGAAGGTCAAACCTATGAAAATCAAAGCCTCCATTAAACCCAGATGTGAAAACTGCAAGATCATCCGTCGTAAGGGTGTATTGCGCATCATCTGTTCGAAGAACCCTCGTCACAAGCAGAAGCAGGGATAAGGAGATCTTATGGCACGTATCGCTGGTGTCGATTTACCGAAAAACAAGACTGTTGAATACGGTCTGACGGCAATTTATGGTGTCGGTCTGTTCACCGCTAACAAGGTCTGTGCTCAGCTGGGCATCGACAAGAACAAGAAGTGTGATGACCTGACTGAAGAAGAACAAGGTAAGATTCGTCATCTCCTCGAAGACGAATACTCTGTGGAAGGTCAGCTCCGCGCAGAAATCACCTTGAACATTAAGCGTTTGCAGGATATTGGCTGCTATCGCGGTATCCGCCACCGCAAGGGCTTGCCCGTTCGCGGTCAGCGCTCCCGTACCAATGCCCGCACTCGTAAGGGCCCCAAGAAGACTGTGGCTAACAAGAAGAAGTAAGGAGATTCATCGTGGCTGAAGAAGAAATCAAGGAAACTGCTGCCGCCGCTGCTGAAGCTCCGGCTGCTGAAGAAGTCAAGGTTAAGAAGGGCAAGAAGCGCATTGATATCCAGGGCATTGCCTGCGTGTTCGCTTCCTTCAACAATACAATCGTTTCTATCACCGACGCTCGCGGCAACGTGGTCGCTTGGGGTTCCCCGGGTAACTCCGGTTTCAAGGGTTCCCGCAAGAGCACGCCGTTTGCAGCCCAGCTCGCCGCTGAAACCGCTGCCCACAAGGCATTCGATCTCGGCATGCGCAAGGTGGACGTTCGCGTTAAGGGTGCTGGTGGCGGCCGTGAATCTGCCGTCCGCGCTCTCAAGAATGCGGGCCTCGAAGTTCTCTCTATTCGAGACGTGACGGGCATCCCGCACAATGGTTGCCGTCCTAAAAAGAAGAGAAGAATTTAATCCAAAGAGGTATCGCCAATGATGTGGAAATCACTTCAGATGCCGCGCAGCTTCCAGAAAGTGGAAACCGGCGAAGATGGCCGCTACGCCAAGTTTGTCGTAGAAGCCTTGGAACGTGGCTGGGGTATTACCCTCGGTAACGCTCTCCGTCGCGTTCTCCTCTCTTCTCTGCAGGGTGCGGCTATTGTCTCCGTGAAAATCGAAGGCGTTGACAAGGAATTTTCGACGATTCCGGGTGTGAAGGAAGATGTCACTGACATTATCCTGAACCTCAAGAGCATCCGTGTAAAGCTCCTGTCTGATCATGATGAAACCCTTCACCTGGACATGTCCGGTGACGGCGAAGTCACGGCCAAGGACTTTATGGACAATCCCAATGTCACTATCCTGACTCCGGATGTTCACATTGCGACATTGAACGGTAACGCTTCTCTGTCGATGGACGTGAAGATCTCCTGCGGTCGTGGTTATGTTGTTGCCGACGAACTTAAGGATAAGGACGCTCCGATTGGCGTTATCGCCATGGACGCGAACTTCAACCCGGTTCAGAAAGTCGCAATGCACATCAGCGATACCCGCGTTGGTCAGAAGACGGATTACAACCGTCTGGAACTTGAAATTACAACAGACGGTTCCATTGACCCGGAAGACGCTCTTGCATATGCTGCAAAGCTTCTTGTGGATCACTTGGAAATCTTCATCAACTTCGAAGGCGATCTTGAAAGCCCCGAAGAGCTTGAAATGGATGAAGAACGTCAGCGTATCGCTAACCTCCTCCGTATGCGCGTGGACGATCTGGAACTTTCCGTTCGCTCCAGCAACTGCCTCCGTATGGCAAACATCCATACCATTGGCGAGCTTGTTCGCAACAAGGAAAACGATATGCTCAAATACAAGAACTTCGGTAGGAAGTCCTTGGTTGAACTTAACGAGGTGTTGACGTCGATGGGCCTTTCTTTTGGCATGGACGTCGATGATTACTTGAAGGATTAAACATGAGACACGGTGTAAAAAACAAGAAACTGGGTGTTAACGCCCAACACAAGCGTGCCATCCTCCGCGCCCTCACTACTTCCATCATCGGTAAGGGCATGGAATCGGATCAGAACAAGCGCTATGTGCGTACCACGCTCCACAAGGCAAAGCTTGTGCGTAGCTGTGTAGAACGCATGATTACCTACGCAAAGAAGGGTGACCTTTCTGCACGTCGTGAAGCTGCCCGCTTCATTATGGACCCGAAGGTTCTCCAGGATTTGTTCAACACGATCGGCCCGCGTTATGCTAACCGCAACGGTGGTTACACTCGCGTGCTGAAGCTTGGGCCCAACCGCGCCGGTGACGCTGCTGAAATGGCTTTGATCGGTCTCGTCGAAGACGAAATCGTTGCCAAGGCCAAGAAGGCTTCTGAACCTGCCAAGGCTGACGCTGCTGTTGACATGGTCGAAGGCGAAGGCAAGTCCGCTAACTAAGATCAAAAACGGTCAACCGCTTTTAAAAAGGGACATGGTTTTTATGCCGTGTTCCTTTTTTGCATTCTAACGACCAATGACCATTGACTATTGACCAATAACCAATGACTAAAATCCAAGTTCTAAAAACTTGTTCCCGCATTTTTTGTATTATTATATGACCTAATTGTCTTTTTTCTCAACTGTAGAAAAGTAATATGCGTTCTTTTATTGCCTGTATTCTTTTAGCGTGTGCTTTTGGCTTTGCTTCGGAATCTATGTTCGGTAATATGGCATCCAAAAGCGTTGTTCTTGGTGAAGGTGCCTCTACGCGCGGGGCTGCAGCGCTTACTCCGATGTATGCCGAAATGGCGGTGGATACCAATTACGTGCTCGGTCCGGGCGATTTTTTGGATTTGATGCTTGAAGACAAGTATCTCTCCATCCAGGTATATCCGGACGGAAATGTGGCTGTCGAGGAGTGCGGAGCCGTAAATGTAAACGGGAAGACGTTCGGTGAAGCCCAAAGGCTTATCCTGGATCTTGTTTCCAAGCGTTACAAGCGTGAGTATTGCTTTGTTCAACTTGCCGCCCTTAAAAAGTACCGCGTGAATATCATGGGTGCCGTGGCCGCAGTTGGTCAACATGTCCTTGATCCCCAAAACAGGTTGACTTTGTTTATTCGTGCTATTGGCGGGCTTCTTGCGAATGCAAATCCGGAAGATATCCAGGTGATTCGCGGCAATGATACCATTCACGTGAATTACAACGAGATGACGATGAATGGTAATTTTGAAAACGACATTATGTTGCAGCAAGGCGACAAGATCTATGTTCCTTTTGTCCCGATGGGCGATAACGTGAGCTTGATGTTCCCTGGGTACAGGACCAGTGTTGCCTATAGCCCGGAAAGGACCCTTGCGGATTACTTTGAGCTTGCTGGCGCGAACAGGATGCACAACTATGGCTACAAGGCGGTGTGCGTGCGCGAACCGGACAAGGAGCCGCGCTGGATTACGCTTGCCGACATGAAGACTACGACCGTTGCGCCGAATACGGAAGTGGAGTTCTTCGTGCAGGAGCTGTTTGTTTATGTGGGCGGGGCCGTGAACTACATCGGCCGCTATGGCTATAACCCGACCTGGCATGCGATTGATTACATTGCATCGGGTGGCGTGAATCCGAATACGGGTTCCTGGGGGCAGGTCAAGGTCTGGCGCGGTCCAAAGCCTGAGGCCGTTACGTTGAACGTGGCGACGGACCCGATTTTGCCGGGCGACTTTATTGAAATTCCCAAGAGCCATTATGAATCGTTCAAGGACTTTACCTTGTTCCTGGCGTCTCTCCTGAGCGTGATTTCGACTGTGTTCATTATTTACACCACCAACAAGTAGTTTATGGAAAAGCAAGAAACTATCGGTTTTGTTGAAATCTGCTTGCGGATTTTGAATAACGACTTGAAGCATTTCAAGTTCGTTGCCGCATGCGTCATTATTCCTACCATTGTTGTCTTTGTCATGGTCATGTGGGTTGTGAAACCAAAGTATGCAGCCTCGGCCATCGTCACTCCGCCAGCATCCACGCAGCCCATGTCTGGGGCGCTTAGCGGGATTATTGGTGGATCGGGCATGAGTTCGCTTCTCGGGATTTCCATGGATAACGAGGATGCGAATGCCGTGTGGACAATCCTCAATTCCTGGGAACTGCACGACATGGTCATCGAAAAGTTCGACCTTGCAAGGCACTACAAGTTCAAGGGCAAGTTCCATGCGGACTTGCTCAAGGCGTTCCGTAAGAATTTCGGACTCGAGATGAACAAGGAAGAGATGTTCTCTCTCTATTACAAGGATACGGACGCAAAACTTGCAGTTGAAGTTTTGAACTTCATGCTCGAAAAGGCTGATTCCTCGTTCAACGCGTTCAAGACAAAGCAGGCCCGCCAGTCCAGGGAATATTTCCAGACGCGTCTTGATTCCTGTGAACATGCCCTCGATTCCCTGCTCAAGGAATTTGTCAATTTTCAGGTCAGCAACAATGTGTATGAACCGACAGTGCAGCTCGAGGCGACTATCAAGTACTTGAGCGAATTGCAGGCGATGCGCGAAGAAGTGGGCATGGAGATGACTTTCGAAAAGCTCGACCGCGGAGAAAACAGCAAACGCTACCAGGAACTTGCGAAACGCGCCAAGGGCGTGAATTCCGCTCTTGGCGGGGCACTCAAGGGCAAGCACAGCAACATCGGTATCATGGAACTCAAGAAGTCGCCGGAACTTTATGCGGAGTACCTGAGGCGCGAATCGGAAATCCGCATCCAGGAAGCGATGTACAAAATTCTTCGTCAGCAGAGCGAGCAGATGCGTTTGGAAGAAGCCAAGATGCTGACGAACCTCCATGTGCTTGAGCCGCCTTGGGAAAACAACAAAAAGATTTCTCCGAAGCGTGGTCTCATTCTCATCTTCACGGTATTCTTTACATTCTTCTTTGCATCGCTCTTGTGCAACCTAGTCGAGTACATGCGTTCGGAGACGCGCGAGAATAGTAGGGCCGGAGCCGAGTGGAATTTCTTTATCCAGAAGATTTGCTTCTGGCGTAAATAGCTCTTGGAGCTTTAGAGCGTTATGGCAACGTTGTTCGCTTATCCAGAATCGAGCGTGATGTTCGTGCTTGCCATAGTGGCGCTTGTGCTGGTCTCTATTTTCAAGGAAGACTTTTTCCGCCCGTCGACTCTGTATTTTTTGGTGCAGATGGTGATGCTAGGTGTCTCGTACCTGCAGTTTTTGCCCGCGATGTCGGATTTTAACTATTCGACTTGGCTTGTGTGGGGCGGTGGCATGTTCTGCTTTATGGCCGGCTGCTACATGACGGATTTTGCGTGGCGCTCTCTGGGTGGCCCGCCGTTGCAGAAAAAACTGTCGGTGCATGGCGAATACAATTGGGTCTGTCATTTCTTCTTGAGTTTCTCGGCGTTCGCGTATTTCTTTGTCGGCGTGCTCGGCGTGATTTCAGTGACAGGAAACCTTGTGCTTTTGACGGATAATCCGTCGCAATGGCTCACGGGTAAAGATAATGACGTGCTCAAGTATGCGGATTTCTTTACCACGGGTGCGATGGTCGTTGGGCTTTTTGCCGTAGCGTCTTTCAAGTCTATGAACCCGGTGCGCTGGGTGCGCTATGCATCGCGCTTTATGGTCGCGTTTACGATTGTGCTTTCGTTCATGACGTATCCTAGCCGTGGTATCAATATGCTTTGCATCGGCATGTTCATGATTTTGTTCAATTATCTGCGCGGGCGTTTCTCGTGGCGATCGCTTGCCGTGGTGACTGTGCTTGTCTGTGTATTCTTTGTGGCTGTCGCATCGCTTAAAGGGCAATACGGAAATTCCGACATTACCGATAGCAAGATTGCAAAGGAAGTGGCGCTGCTTCCGTATAAGTACGTGGCGAACAACTACTGGAATCTGGATTACGCTTTTAACCGTCCGAGCGATATCCCGGAGCATGAGTGGACGTACGGTATTGACGCGTTCTTTGGAATAACGCATCTCATGCATATCGGCGATGGCATCCAGCAGAGCTTTGGTTGGGATACGCCGTATAACGAAAGTGTCGTGAAGTATCCGGGGCTCAATACTATTCTTTATCTATGGGATGCGTACAAGGACTTCGGGCTTCCGGGGGTATTCTTGTTGCCGTTCATCTTCGGTGTGTTCTTCACGTTCTGTTATCATCGGATGGCTGTCGCGAAAAGCCCGCTTATGCTCTTGTTGACGGCAACGTTCATGATGTGGATTATTCTTTGGAATTTTACGACGGGTTACAAACAAAGTATGTACTGGGTGTGGATGTTCTTCTTTTTCTTTGTATGTACTGTGAGCAGTGGCCGATCGATATTACCGGCAGATCCTGCGGTGGTTCACGAAGAACCAAGCGCAAAGCGGGAGGAACTAAGCCCCGTCCCCTAAAGTCGGACTTCGTCTAGTCATTCCCGATGTGACTTGGAAATTACTATTGAGGTACAAAGAGTATAGAGCTTATGGTTTGTATGAATTTGTGTTGCAGCGGTTTGGCGTCTTGAGTCATTCTCGACCTTGTCGTCCTCCGCAAGGAGATTCCCTTTAATGCGACCGTCGCGTCCACTGTCATCCTCCGTTAGGAGACTCCCTTTAAGGCGAACGTCGCAGCCACTGTCATCCTCCGTTAGGAGGATCCATACAGTTCTAATCGCTCTTATATGAACATGACTGAGCCAATGGGGAGGGGCTTTGCCCCATCCATACAGAACAACAAGCAATTGAATCAATAGGAGTTATTTTATGGATATCAAGGTTCTCCGTGCTACAGAGGAATGGCAACGTGCGGGAGCGTATTCCGTGCGCATTCAAGGAATGAACCGTGAACACCATATTCCGCTGCGTGAAGAATTTGATGAGCATGATTGCGACGGCACGAAATACATTGTGCTGCTGGATGACGGATACCCTGTGGCGACATGTCGCTTTTATGAGCTGAGTGCAAAGTGCGCGACGATTGGGCGTGTTGTCGTGCTGCCGGAGTACCGCGGGAAAAAGCTGGGCGCAAAAGTTGTGCAAGAAGCCGAAGCGTGGATTGCTGAATGCGGCTATACAGAAATTGCAATTGACAGCCGCTTGGAAGCGGTCGGCTTTTATGAAAAACTCGGATACAAATTAGTTTGTAACGATGTCGTGAAAAGTGGCGCCTTCGATTGTGTCCGGATGAGGAAGGTTTTAGCTTGACCAATAACTAACGATTAAAATTTCACTCTGCGTTTATATGCAAAATACCCGAATAGGATTGCAGTGAGCGCCAAGTCGCCTGTGAGGGCGAATAGCGGAATCATCGCACTTTCGAGATACATGCCGGCAAGTCCGCAGGCGATGATGTTCAATACTCCGCCGATGCTTATCATGACGGCGTAGATAGGGGTTGCGTGTTCCTTGAGTAGTGTCGAAATGAGCGTCATTCGCGCTGCCTGGAAAATGAGCGAGAACGAAAGTATTCGTAGAATGTTCGCGCTTGTTTGCAGCATGGAATCCGTCCAAGGCGCAGCGAAGAACAATATTTTTAAAATCCATGAAGGCAGTAGCCACAGTGGCGAAGAGCATATGGCGATGAACAGCGTGAAGATGGCGATATCCTTGAGGTGGATATTCTTGTCATGAGTGGAATGGAGCGTGATGAGGTTTGACGAAATGAAATGGACCATGATCCCCGAGCAGAGCAAAAGAATTTTATGACCGAAGTTGTAGCAGCCGAGAAATTCGGCACTTGCGAATTTGTCTGCAATGTAGAGACCGGCAGGAAGGTAGGCGAACGAGGCGAAGCTGGAAATGGCATAGGGAATGCCCGCCTTGATCATGAGCGCAATGAAGCGGATTGTACGGCGGGTGATTTTTAGAATATGCACGTGGAACGCCTGCGTCACGCCGTAGAAGAACGCCGGGAGTGCCGCGAGGACCATTGCAAGCGCAATCAGCTCGATCCGGTCGACCCTGAAATAGAGTAACGTAATTCCCATGACGGCGGAGTACGAAATTGTGTGCAAGACTTTCGAGACGAACAGTCTTTTCCAGAATTTACCGCAAATGAAGTACCAGTCGAAAAATGCGTGCTGGAACACGAGACCGAGCGTGAAGACCAGTTCCCCATAAAATATCGGGTGGTTGTGGCGGAAGGTAAAAGCGAATGCGACCATGAAAAGCGCGGTAATCATGGCGGAGAACAGCCGCAACTGGAGTATGTTCCTGAAAAGCGATCCTGTGGTGGCGCGGCTCCCGAAAAAGGCGAGAATGAGCGTTGTCATGCCGAAATCGGAAATGGCGCAGAATATCGAGTAATCGGTCTGGAGCAGCCCGAAATGTCCGTAAGAGGCGGTTCCCAGGTTGCGCGCGATGAAATTCTGTACGAAAAAGGAGATTCCTTGGATAAGGAGGTTTACGAAGGCGATGAATACGCCGATTTTGATATTGCGGATAGCCTGGAACATTGATGCAAAGATAAAAGATTTTATGGGATTATAGAAAAAAGGTGATTTCTTGCTGTTGCAAAAGGCTAATTACTGAAAAAAACAGAAAAATATCCGACATTTTTTTGTATCTTTGGTCTTGAAATCGCGAGAGTGGCGGAATTGGCAGACGCGCCAGACTTAGGATCTGGTACTTCGGTGTGTGGGTTCGACTCCCACCCCTCGCAGTTCTTTTTTTTATCACCTTTTTAACAATTGTATACCGGAGTATTTATGTCCGCTGAAATCAAAGAAACAAGCGCAACCGTGCGCACCCTTGAAATTACGATCCCTCAGGGTGATCTCAAGGTTCCGTTCGAAAAGAAGCTTTCTCAGTACAAGAAGCAGGTCGCCTTGAAGGGCTTCCGCCAGGGCCAGGTGCCGAAGTCCATGATTTTGAAGCAGTTCGGACCTTCCATCCGTCATGAAGCTGTCGATGATGTCGTGAACTCCATTGTTCAGGAAACGCTCAAGGGCGCAAATATTGTTCCGGTCGGCAAGATGTTTGTCAAGGAATTCAACGACGACGAAAAGAATGATATCACACTGAAGGTCGAAGTCGAAGTTGATCCGGAAATCGATATCAAGGGTTACGCAGACACGGGCATCACCGTTCCGGCTACCGCCGTTCACGAAGAAGAAGTGAAGGCCGAATTCGACCGCCTCATGCAGATGTGGAGCAAGGATGTCCACGTTGATCGCGAAGCGAAGAAGGGCGATGTTGTCGTTGGCGACTATATCGAAGTTGTTATTGACGGTGAAAAGCAGGAACTTCCGGAAAACAAGGAATTCCGTTCCCTCCTCGGCGAATCTGCTTCTCCGGGATTTGACGAAGGCCTTACGGGATCTAAGGCTGGCGAAAAGAAAGAAATCAACTTCAAGTATCCGGACGACCATAAGGACGAACGCTACCGTGGCAAGACAGCCCAGTTCAATGTCGAAATCAAGGACGTTCGCGAAATCGTTCCGCCGACTTTGGACGAAGAATTCTGCAAGCAGATCGGCGTGAAGGACGAAGCCGACTTGAGAAACAACCTCGCCGAAAGCCTCGCCGCCCAGAAGAAGGACGCTGCGAAGAACAAGGCCGTGAACGAAGCGATTGACAAGCTCATCGAAGCTAACCCGTTCGAAGTGCCGAAGGCCCGCATTTACGATCTCATCAAGTGGACCTTGAACCGCAATGCCCAGAGCGAGAAGGACGTTGTCGAACCGACCGAAGAACAGATAAACGAACTTTCCGGCGAAGCTGTCCGCGAAATCAAGAAGCACCGCATTCTCGAATTCGTCGCCACGAAGGAAAAGATCAAGCCGACCCAGGCTCTTGTCGATGAACGTCTCCAGCAGATGGCTAATGCATACCACGTGGAATTCGACAACTTGAAGAACCACTTCCGCCAGTCTGGCCGTATCAACCAGCTGCGTGATGAGCTTCGCTTCCAGTTGGCTGCTGACTTCATCGTCGGCATCCGTGCTGCGGCTGAAGAAACAAAGTAATAAGAGGAATAAATGCTCATCCCTACCGTCATTGAAACTACCGGGCGCGGCGAACGCGCTTACGATATCTATTCCAGACTTCTCAAGGAACGTATCATCTTTTTGGGCACGCCGATCAACGACGAAGTGGCGAACAACGTCATGGCCCAGTTGATTTTCCTGGAATACGAGAATCCGGAAAAGGATATCACGCTGTACATAAACAGCCCGGGCGGTTGCCATTTATGATACCATGCAGCACGTACGCCCGAATATCGCTACGATCTGCATTGGCAGCTGTGCTTCGATGGCCGCCGTGCTCCTTTCTGCAGGCACGAAGGGCAAGCGCTATGCGCTCCCGCATTCCCGCATTATGTTGCACCAGCCGTCGGGTGCCGCTACCGGACAATCCACGGATATTCAGATTACCGCCAAGGAAATTATCCGCACGAAGGATACCCTTACCGAAATTGTCGCGAAGCACACTGGCAGGGCTGTCGATGAAGTCCGCGAAAAGACGGACCGCGATTTTTACATGAGCCCGGAAGAAGCGAAGGCATTTGGCGTCATCGATGAAATTTTTGTGCCGCGTAAAGAGGGAATTTAATGTATCGTAGCGGGAAGAACCACCCGGCTGTAAGTTGCAGTTTTTGCGGAAAGCCGGCGGAACAGGTCGAAAAGATGATTACAGGTGCGGGGGCGTATATTTGCAGTGATTGCATACGCATGTGTAGCCGTATCTTGGAAGAAGACCTGGCTCGTACGAAACAGGAAAAGGAAGCGAGGGAAATTTCTTCGAAGCCGCTTCCGCTCCCGACAGAAATCAAGGCGCACCTGGACGATTTTGTCATCGGGCAGGACCGCGCGAAGATGGCGCTATCCGTGGCGGTGTACAACCATTACAAACGCTTGCGCTACAAGCAGACGCATAATTCCAAGGACGATGTCGAAGTCGAAAAGTCGAATTTGCTCCTGGTCGGCCCGACGGGTTCGGGAAAGACGCTCTTGGCGCAGACGATGGCCCGTTTTTTGGACGTGCCGTTTACGATTGCCGATGCGACGGTCCTTACCGAAGCGGGCTATGTGGGCGAAGATGTCGACAGCATCATTGTGCGCTTGTTGCAGGCCGCCGATTACGATGTGGCTAAAGCTGAACGCGGCATTATCTTTATCGACGAAATAGACAAGATTGCACGTAAGACTGCAAACCCTTCCATCACGCGTGACGTGAGTGGCGAAGGCGTGCAGCAGGGACTCTTGAAGCTCCTGGAAGGTACGGTTGCATCGGTCCCTCCGAAGGGTGGCCGCAAGCATCCGGAACAGCCGCTTGTGCAGGTGAACACGAGAAACATCTTGTTCATTTGCGGTGGCGCCTTTGAAACTTTGGACAAGATTATTTCCCAACGCGTGAACCAGGGCGGCATGGGTTTTGGTGCCGAAATCCACACGGCTAGCGAAAACAGCTTGAGCGAGCTTTTCAAGCAGCTCGAACCGGAAGACTTGATCAAGTTCGGCCTTATCCCGGAAATTGTCGGACGTTTGCCGATTGCCGTTGCGCTTGAAGAACTCGACGAGATGGCGCTCATGAATATCTTGACGCAGCCGAAAAACGCTCTCGTCAAGCAGTACAAGAGCTTGTTTGCTATGGACAACATCAAGCTTGAGTTCGAAGACGATGCCCTCAAGGAAATTGTCCGCGAGACGATGACCCGCAAGACGGGCGCTCGCGGCCTCAGATCCGTGATGGAGCGCGTGTTGCAGCAGGCGATGTTCAGGATGCCTGGTTCCGGTGAAAAGAAGATGACCCTCACGGCCGAAATGGTGAAGGAAAGTCTTTATTCGAAACCGGGCGGCGGGGACCTGAAGAAATCCAAGACTAACGTAGCATAGACAACCACATCACCTCGCAGTTTTTATTGCGAGGTTTACTAATTTTATAATATGGCTTTTGATTTTAATAAAACGTATCCGTTGCTTCCCCTGAGGGACGCTGTTGTTTTT
Source organism: Fibrobacter succinogenes (assembly GCA_902762795.1). Taxonomy (GTDB): domain Bacteria; phylum Fibrobacterota; class Fibrobacteria; order Fibrobacterales; family Fibrobacteraceae; genus Fibrobacter; species Fibrobacter succinogenes_E. Next base: position 19,223 of record CACWPM010000061.1, read on the forward strand.
CCGCTCACGACGAGACGCATTTTGGTGGGGCGCGATATGTCCTTGCGCGCCCTGGAATTTGCCGAGAATCATAATAACGAAATTATCCTGGTCGCCCAGAAAAACGTGGAGCAGGAATCGCTTGACAATCCGATGCTCGACCTTTATACGGTGGGCGTGATTGCACATGTGGTGAACGTGACGCCGTTCCCGAACGGATGTGTAAAGGTAGTCCTGGAAGGCGATTCCGTGGTGGATCTCCGTTCGATTATTTTGCGCGATGGATTTTTGCAGGTAACTGTTTCCCCGAGAGAAAACGCCATCAAGGCCGAAGACAAGAGTGACAAGTTTGAAGATGTGGTCAACATGTTCCGCGAATACGCGATGCACAGGAACATCGCCGAGGGCATGGTCGAAGCTCTTTTTACGATGGATAGCCACATCAACGCATTTTACGGGATGGTACCGTTCTTGCAGGTATCGCTTTCTGAAAAGCAGGGACTTTTGGAGGTGAATTCGATTGATGCGCTTGCAGAACGTCTCGTCAACTTGATGCAGCTTGCGCACGAAAACGAGAACGTGCTGATCCGCGTGCAGCAGAACGTGCGCCAAAAAATGGCTCAGCAGCAGAAGGAATGGTTTATCTCGGAACAGATTCGCCAGCTGCAGGACGAACTGGACGGCGACAACGGTGGCTCTTCGGAACCCGACCAGCTGCTCAAGAAAATCAAGGCCAAGAAGTTTAGCCAGGCGATTGAAGAAAAGCTCGAAGACGAAATCAGCCGCATGCGCATGATGCAGCCGACATCGCCGGAATATGCAGTGAGCCGCAATTATGTGGACTGGTTCCTCTCCATGCCTTATGGCGTTTACACCGATACCGTTCTCAACATGAAGAAGGTAAAGGCGGAACTTGATTCCAAGCACTTTGGTTTGGACAAGGTCAAGGAACGCATCATGGAATACGTGGCCGTGTTGAAGCTTACCGGTACGGAACGTCGCGCTCCGATTCTTTGCCTTGTGGGTCCCCCGGGCGTGGGTAAAACAACGCTCGTGGAATCGATTGCTGCTGCCATGCAGCGTAACTTTGTCCGCATTACGCTTGGTGGCGTGCGCGACGAGGCCGAAATTCGCGGTCACCGCCGTACTTACATTGGTGCGATGCCTGGTCGTTTTATCCATGCGTTGCGCCGTGCGAAGTGCATGAACCCTGTCATTTTGCTTGACGAAATCGACAAGATGGCAAGTGACTTTAGAGGCGACCCCGCAAGTGCCATGCTCGAAGTCTTGGACCCCGAACAGAACCACGATTTTACGGACCACTTTATGGAAGTGGGGCTTGACCTTAGCCGCGTGCTGTTCATTGCGACAGCAAACAGCGAAGGCGAAATTCCCGAAGCGCTCCGCGACCGTTTGGAAATTGTCCGCTTGCCGGGCTACTATCCGCATGAAAAGTTGCAGATTGCGGGCAAGTATTTGCTCCCGCGCATTTGCGAACGCACCGGCGTGAAACTTGATGAACAAGTAAGCTTTACGGACGATGTTATTTCGTATGTGATGCGCGGCTGGACACGTGAAGCGGGTGTCCGCGAACTTGAACGCGTGCTTGAAAATGCGGTGCGTCACCGTGCAAAAGACATTGTGATGGGCAAGAAGTTCAAGTCGGAAATGACGGAAAAAGTTCTCCACGATTACCTTGGAGCTCCGCGTTTCCTTGACAACCAGTTGCCGGAACCGGGCCGCCCGGGCGTTGTGACAGGCCTTGCATGGACAAGCGTCGGTGGCGAAATTCTGCCCATTGAGTGTATGCTCTTGAGCGGCAAGGGCCAACTGATCTTGACGGGCAAACTCGGCGACGTGATGAAGGAATCGGCTCAGATTGCCGTTTCGCTTGTCCGTGAACGCTTGCAGCGCTTTGGCATTGACCCTGCGATTGTGAGAAAGACGGACATCCACATTCACGTGCCGGAAGGTGCCGTGCCGAAGGATGGACCTTCTGCAGGTATCGCGATTACGCTTTGCCTCTTGAGCGCATTTACGAAGCAGCCGATTTCACCGGACATCGCGTTTACTGGTGAAGTGAGCCTGACGGGCGCCTGCCTTCCGATTGGCGGGCTGAACGAAAAGGCGCTTGCTGCGCTTGCCGCTGGCGTGAAGACGCTCCACTTGCCTGAAGGCAACAAGAAAGACGTGGCTGAACTCCCGGAACCGGCGAAGAAGGGCCTCAAGATCTATCCGCACAAGCACATCGACGAACTTGTGAAGAATTTGTTCAAAATGCCGAAAGCCGTGAGCCAGACGAAAGACGAGAGACGAGAGGCAAAAGATGAGCAGGTGGAAAAGTCTGCTGCCGAAAAGGTCGCGTCTGCTGGGAAATCGGCGAAGACAGCCGTGAAAAAGTCCTCTAAGAAAGCGTAATTGATTGTGAAAAACTGCCCGCCACAGTAATGTGCGCGGGCTTTTTGCTATTTGCGAATGAACTTAAATCCGAGCCAGACGGAATAGCCTTTTTCGTCTTTTTGATTAGCGTAAAAGCCGGTCGTTGAAGTATATTCGGCTCCAACAACAATACCTGAATAAATCTGTTTTGATATTTGCCACAGGAAGCCCGTTTCGAGGGTCACGTTGGTCCCGAATAAGCCGATGTCGCCACCACCGCCAAGGTGTATATTGGTTGTTGCTGTTATGTATATGTTGCGAATATCCCCGGTCGAGCTAGAAAACGGGAAAACCGTGACACCGGGGCCCGCGCTCAAGAAAAGTGATTGGTTGTAACGCTCGTCTTTGTTCCAGCCGGAATTTTTCCCTTTTGAAGCCTCTACTTTTGGGCCGCCAAAAATGGCAACGGTGTTTTTGATTATACCGCCGAAACGTACAGAAACAAGCACTCCGCCGCCATTGTATCCAAGGTAATTTTCCTGGTAGTCATTGAACTGCGATTGTGTGGTTGTGTGGACTGCTTCTAGATGCCGAAAAACAGGCGATAATGTAAAGTCAAAATAAAAGCCGGCCGAAGCGAACGAGGCGAAAAACAGTAGAAGCAAAAAAATCTTTCGCATGGTTTAGGTCCTTCTTAAAAAGCAATTATACTTTATACAAGTAATATAATCAAATTAGGTGGATGGAGAAACTTACTTTTTGTATTTTGGAAAATATGCAGAATTGTAAGCCCTTATACATTTTTGAAAAAAAGAAAGTTATTCGCATTATGATTGTGGAGGCTATTCTTTTACTTTTGCCTGCAATTGTTTTTGCAATTGCTTTTGCGTATTGTTATATAAGATTTATGGGTTTAGAAGATCCGAGTCAATCTGATATTGGACCTGATTTTATGATAGCGATTGTATTGTGTCCTTTTTTACCGATATCGTTTGGGGCGCCATTGGTGCTTTTCTATCGCAGACTTTGGAAACGTCCGATAAGTAAAATGAAATATCTTATGGTGGCAATAATTCCTTCTATTCCTTTGTTGTTAAGTGCTATATTGTGGATTGGGAATATATTCGTAGTTATTTTTGGTCCATTGGCATTGGTGATTGTTTTAGGAAGCATGAATGCAATATCTGATTGTGCGACCGAAGTCAAGAATGACTTAACGATGGATGAGGAATGAAATGATTGATACGGAAACTCCTGAAATTGAACAAAAATTTGTGGTAAAGAAATGGCCGGTCATCATTTGTATGTTGATGAATATGGTTCTGTTTAGTTTGCCGTGGTTTTGGTATCAAAAGGAAGTTGCCATTAATGATGCCTATGGCAGAGAGAATTTGGATAGTTTTAATTATATAGGCGAGTTTGCTGCGAGCTTATATCTTCCATTCCTTGCTGGAATTCCACTGTCATTGTTGTATTTGTTTTGTTTGAAGCGTCAGAAAAGTAAATCTATGATATGTTTTTTGGCGACAACACCTTTTTGGCCATTAGTAGTTACAGCCGTATTGGGAAATATAGTGTGGATTATACTGATTCCTTTGATTATATTGAATATGGCAATTGTGGCGTACGCATTTTTAAATATGGAACTTTTGACTTATTGTTGCGGTGATGGACTTAAGAAAAGATCGCCTAAATTTTTACTAGTCGGTTATACAGTCGTATTTGCGATTGGTACGTTAATGATCAAGCCTGTTTTAGATTGAGTAATAATTATACCATTTGGTATTATGCTACTAGGTATAATTGATTTATAGCTTCTTGCCGATTTATTATCTTTTAGCTGAAAATTGAATTTTAACCTCAAAGCGCCGCCGGCGCGACCCCGCAACTCAAAGGTCGTGCAAGCGGCCGACCTTAATGCTCTATGGAATTCACACTTGATGAAATGCGCGAGCACCTTGCAGCTCTCGAAGCAAGGATTTCTGAGGCTTGCAAGATTGCGGGCCGCAGCCGTGAATCGGTTAAGCTTGTGTGGGTGAGCAAGTTCCACCCGGCAGAAGCTGTGGAAAATGCGATTGCTCTGGGCGCGACAGACTTTGGCGAGAACCGCGTGCAAGAAGCGGAACTCAAATTTTCTGAACCGCGCACGGCAAAGAACGGAAGCCGCGTTCGTTGCCATGTGATTGGTCCTGTGCAAAGTAACAAGCTCAAGAAGGCGGCGCTTGTGGCCGATTGTATCCATTCCATTGCAAGTATCGAAGCGGTGGTAAAGCTGGAGAAGGTCTGTGCGGCGGCTGCAAATGGTCAGGGAAAAATTCTCGATATTTTGTTCCAGGTGAACGCTGGCGAAGAAGAGACAAAGAGCGGCCTGGACGTTCACGAAGCCGAAGCTTTCTTGAACGATCTTGCGGCAAAAGCGGGTGCTGCCACTGATGATGGCAAGAGCGAAATCTTCCCGCATTTGCGTTTCCGCGGTCTCATGACGATTGGCAAGAATACGGGCGTTCCTGAAGACAGCCGCGAATGCTTTGCGTTCTTGCGCGGATTGCGCGACAAGTTCCTTGCACGCGGTGGCGCCTTTGCAAAGTTCGATCAGCTTTCGATGGGCATGACGCTTGATTTGGAAGTCGCCATCGAAGAGGGCTCAACGATGATTCGCGTGGGGACGGCGCTCTTTGGCGAACGCGACTATAGCAAACCGGTGAACGATCCGGTGTAATTGACGTTGTCATGCCAGCCTGTCATCCTCGAAGCTTGTCATTCTCGACCTTGTCATCCTCGAAGCCCGTCATTCTCGACCGAAGGGAGGGAAACCATAATTTCTTGTTTTGCTCTTGCGTAGGGGAACCATAATGAGGGAAACCATCATTTCTTGGATTGCACTTGCGTAGGGGATCCATTATTTTCACTTTGTATATTTGCGGGCGTCGCTGTCTTGTTGTTGAAAGGGAGATTCCCACTTTCTACTCAAAGAGCATAACTCAACTATAGAACTAAAGTTCAAAGTTTCGTATAGCGGGAATGACAAAACGTTCTGATTTTTTAGAAATTGAACGCGAGAGCGATGCCGCCTTGTTGTGTTGGGACGAGGCTCAAGTTGGTGGAGGCATTGCCGGCGATTTTGCCGATTTCGTTGTTGTAAATTTCGACTGCTCCATCTTTTTTGGAGTTGCCGATGTATTCGATGACAAAAGCGGCGACAATAATTGCGCCACCCAAAGCTAATGTCCTTTTGTATCCTTGATCACTAGAACCGGGGGCAGAACCAACGGCGATACTGTAACCGACGAGGAAACCGCCACCGGCAGCAACGCCCCAAGAGGTGTATCTTAATATGTTTCCCGTTTTCCATTTGCTGATAGCTTCTGGAACATTGGCAAGTTCCCGTTCGAAAGCGTCGCAATCGACTTCCTGTCCGTCAATGGTGTAGTCCGTTGAAAAAAATCCCCTGTCCATGGTAAGTTTGTGTGCTTGGCCTTGTGCAAAAGAAAGTGTTGCTGCACAGAGGACGAGTAAAACTGCAAAAAGTTTTTTCATTTGAAATACCTTGTTGATAGAAATGATTATGATATTACAAGTTAGAATAAATCAAATAAATTATTTGACGTTTTTGGTCAAAATGTAGGCTGTTTTGGGAATAACTGGATAAATTCCGTGGATTTACACTTCGATTTCCATGCCGGTGTGCATTTGTGTGACTTTATCGCCGAGCACTTCGTGTAAAATCTCGTAGGCGCGCTGACCGGTGCAATGCCCCGTGTAGATTTTTTGAACGTTCAAATTGCGGAGGCGTTCGGCGAATGCTTTTACGCGGTCGTCAGATGTACGGAACAGATGGAAACCGCCGAGGATGGCATAAATTTGCTTGCCGGGGAATGTCGCTTCGATTTCCTTGACGATATTGTCGGCGCCGCCGTGACTGCAACTGTTCATGATGAACAATCCCCTTGGCGTATCGAAGACGAGACTTTGTTCGTGGTCAAAACTGTCGGGGCGGTACTTGCCGTTTTCCTTGACGCTCATGTGGGCGCGTTTGCCGATTTCATCGAGGTTTGGCGTCTTGTGGCCGACGAGAGTTACTCCCGGAAAAATTTCGCAGTCGCCGTTGACGAATACAATGCGGTCGGCGTTCTTTTTGATCGTGCTTTTGCGGATGCCGATGTATTCCTGATATGTGAAAAACTTTAAGAATTTGTGCGTATGGTAGCAGTTTTCAGCAGCGGCATCGCGCAGGTAAAATTTGGCGTGGTTGTTGCGCTTGAAAAATTCCTGCATGCCGTCGGCGTGATCGTAATGCGCGTGGCTCAAGACGCCGGCGTCGATTTTAGAAATGTCAATCCCCATGAGTGCGGCGTTCTTTGCGAATTGCGATGAGGCTCCCGTGTCGAGCAAGATGCGCTTGCCGTTAAATTCCGTGTAGACGCAAAGGCCCCATTCGCCTTTTAATTGCTTTTGTGAAGCATCGGCTGTGCAGGAATCGCAAGTGCAGTTACTGTTGGCAAAACCGCTGATGTTGTCTATAAGGATTTTAATTATCACCTTTAAATGCCTTGTAGAAATTCAGGAACTGCTCGGGGCTGAGTTCTTCGGCACGGATGGTCGTGGGCCAATCCAAAAGTTCGATGGTCGCCTGGATTTTCTTCTTGTCGTAGTTCCTGCCGAACGAATTGGCGAGAGTCTTTCGCTTTTGCGTGAATGCGGTGCGTACAAAGTCAAAGAATCCGTCGGGCGCCTGGAGGGCGTCTTCGCGCGGGGTCAAAAGCATCGTGGCGCTATCGACATTCGGCTTCGGCGTGAAATGCTCCGGCCCGATCTTGCGCAAAATTTGCGTGTTTGCAAATGCAGAAACAAGAACGGATAAACTCCCGTAATTGCTGGAGCAGGGTTCGGCGCAAATGCGTTCGGCCACTTCGAGTTGCACCATTCCCATGAAGCCCTTGGTGAAGTGCAATCGCGGCATAAGTCCTGCGATAATTGCGGTACTTACGTTGTATGGCAAGTTGCCGGTGACCCACGGCTTTTCGTGCGCATCCAGGAATGCTTGCAAGTCGAATTTCAAAAAGTCGATGTTGACAATGTTGAAGTTCTTGTAGTCCTTGAATTTCTCTTTCAAGACTTCGACACATTGCTCGTCGATTTCGACAGCGGTGAGTTCCAGCCCGCGGTTGAGCAAGTGCTCCGTGAGGGCGCCGTGCCCGGGACCGATTTCAAGAACGAATTCGTGAGCTTCGGCGGGCAAGTCGCCCGCGATGGCGGTGGCGGTTTCGACATCCAAAAAGTTCTGTCCGAATTTACGGCGGCGTGCTCTATCCATGATGGCGAATATAGAAATTGATGGGGGTGGTTGCGAACGCTGTCGGTGAAACGTATGTGCTATAGATTCAAGGAAAATGTTTTTTTGACAGTAAAGTGTCAAAATTGAAATGTATATTGAAAATATGTGTTCTCTATTCTTTGCTGTTATTATCACTATGCTCCTCTTTTTCTTTTACTGCTGAAATGAGGGTCTTTATATTAAGCAGTTTTTAGTATCTTTTACCTTGTAAAAACATTTGGCGGTTTCAGCGGCATTTTAGGATTTTGCAACAGCATTATTGCATCCTTCCTACGGTCTACTTCCTACCGCCTACTTATTAGAGGTTTTCTATGTCCGTTGCGATGCAAGATGTGATGAAACAGTCCGGGGTGGCGTTTGGCACGAGCGGTGCCCGCGGCCTCGTGAGCGCCATGACCGACCGTGTGTGCTATGTGTATGCGCGTTCCTTTATCAAGTACTGCGAAGCCTCTTACAAGTGCGAACATACGATTGCGATTGCGGGTGACTTGCGCCCGAGTACGGAACGCATCTTGAAGTCGCTCGTGCAGGCTGGCGCCGATGCGAACTGGAAGGTCATTTACTGCGGCCGCATCCCGAGCCCGGCGATTGCGATGTACGGCATCGACAAGCATTTGCCGACCATCATGGTGACGGGCAGCCACATTCCGGCAGACCGCAACGGTATCAAGTTCAATCACCCGAATGGCGAAATCACGAAGGCCGACGAACAGGGTATTGTGTCGCAGTCGGTCGATTTCGACGAATCGCTTTTTGGTGCGGATGGCATGTTGAAAAATGCGCCGGAACTCCCGGCGGTCGAGGCAGAAGCCGAAGAAAATTACTGCAAGCGTTACCCGGACTTTTTTGGCAGCGACGCTTTGCATGGACTCACGATTGGCGTTTACCAGCATTCCGCTGTGGGCCGCGACATTGTCGTGCGCGTTCTCGAAAGCCTCGGAGCGACGGTCAAGCCGTTTGGCCGTAGCGATGTCTTTGTTCCGGTCGATACCGAAGCGATCCGCAAGGAAGACGAAGAACTTGCCCGCGAATTTACGCACAAGGATTACGTGGATGCCGTGTTCAGCACCGATGGCGATTCGGACCGCCCGCTTTTGGCTGATGATGTGGGCATGTGGTTGCGTGGCGACGTGCTGGGCATTTTGGCCGCTCAGGCTCTCGGCATCAAGCGCATCGCGACTCCGGTGAGCTGCAACACTTCGCTTGAAAAGTCCGGTAGCTTTGAAAAGATTTGCCGCACGCGCATCGGTAGCCCGTATGTGATTGCAGGCATGGAAAGCCTGGTCGATGCAAACGACAAGAGTCTCACAGTTGCGGGTTACGAAGCGAATGGCGGCTTCCTGCTCGAAACGGATTTGACTCGTGAATTTGTGAAGGGCGACAAGCGTGAAGTTCGTACGCTCAAGGCGCTCCCGACACGTGACGCGCTCCTCCCGATGATTGCCGTGATGGTGATGGTCCGCGAAGAACGCATGTGCGTTGTGGATCTGTTGCGCAAGTTGCCCAAGCGCTTTACCGTGAGCGACCGCCTCAAGGAATTCCCGACCGAAAGATCTAAGGCGAAACTTGCCGAAATCCGCGAAAAGAATCTCGGAGAAAAGCTCTTCGGCGCTCTCGCTGCAAAGCCCTCCAAGTTCGCGAAGGACAAGACGTTCCAAGGCAAGATCGTGTCGCTCAACGAAGTCGATGGCTACCGCATGGAATTCGATTCCGGCGACATCATCCACTTGCGTCCGAGCGGAAACGCTCCGGAATTCCGTTGTTACGTGGAAACCGAAGGCAAGGAACGCAGCGCAGAACTCCTCGCCGATTGCCTCAAGATTATGGAAGGCTGGCGAAAGTAGGCGAAAGGACGGCTCTACTTCCCATTCCCGCTTTGCGCGGGATTTTTTTTGCTCCAATTTTAATTTTTATATTCATTTCTTGACAGATATGAAATTTCTGCTTGCCATATTGATGTTGATTGTACCGTTAGCCTTGGCTTTTGCTGAAGCTCGGTCTAGGGCTTTTCTCCCAAGCGAGGGCGTTTTCCGTGTGGCTATGCGGGATTCCGTTTCCTGGCTTGAAATGGAAAAGAATACGGATTATTTCATCTGTACGGACGATGTTCACGGTGGCTTTTGGAAAGTTAATGATTTCTCGTATAAGAAAGAGGAAAATTGCATCCGGCTCAATTCGGGCAATTATGTCAAGGACGGAAAAATTTGGTATGTGACCCGGATGGGAAACGTGCGTACAATCCATTTTCTTGTCGGGATGAAGTATGTGGATTTATCGACGGAAAAGCATTGGGTCGGTTTTGAGGGGGCGGATTACGTCGTAAAGGGTAATCGCCGGCAACCTTTCAAAGATTCTCTCCGGCTTGAAAGCATCGACGAAATTTTGGCGGTAGATGAATACAAAGTTACGGAATGTGAATTTGTTCATGCTTTATGGGATTCGATTCCTGAAAAGGTGAGTGCTGGCTTGGACAGCAATAGCATTTTTTGGATTGAAAAGAAAAAGTCGATGAAAAAGGGCGGGCTTTGCGATGCCCATGATTCAGCTGCCGTTCGTGTTCGCCTGTATCATGCGTTTCTGTATGCGAATATGCGCAGCTTGCGCGATGGCTTTAGGCCTGTGTATTCGCTTGAAAAAGCAAATGATGCGCGGCGGTCGTTTCAGGAAGACGGTTCCTTTAACATTTTAAAGACTGGTTTTGCCGATGTTCAAGGCGATTCGAGTATCGTGCATGTAAAAGAGGACAAAGATGCGGACGGCTACCGTTTGCCTTTTTACTACGAGTGGGTTGCCTTGGCTGGAGCGGACGATTCTACGGAAATTCAGGGGAAGGCGTGGTTCGGAATCCGCGACCGCAATGACGTTTATTCGAAAATGGACAAGAGAAAGTACATGGATTCATTCTATTTGGAAGGCTCTTGCGGCAAGTGGCTGCAAAAATCCCGCCCCGTGGGGATGCTTCCTCCCAATGCGTATGGACTGTACGACATGTTCGGCCTCGTGTGCGAAAGGGTCCTGTTGCCCGGCAAGAGCATATTTTATGCGGACATCGCCTCGTGCAAGGGCGGGTTCTTGACTTCTTTACGCGAAGAATTGAATGTGAGGACTCATTGCGACGATGACGGATTTGACCTCATACCTTTCCAGGGGTTGCGACTTGTCCGTGAGATAAAAGGCGATAAAATTTTTTGATTCAAGAAGAAAACAAACGAAAAAGCAATAATTTCCATTTCCAGAAGCCACTGCTTTTGACTATTATTTAGTTTACGAAAAAAATGTTATAGAAATTAGAATTTTTATCGGACAGCAATAAATTGTTTTATGCCATGGAATCTTATGCTTTAGCACGATTAAGATTGTTTTAGAATTGTAAAAAAAAAACTTGACAAAAGTTTATAATAAAATAAATTATCACTTGTTGATTGGAGGGGGTATGAAACAATTTATTGTTATAATTACCATTTTATTTGCTTTATGCACGGCAGCTTCATTTTCGCCGAATTCAGAAGCGGGAATGATATCGGTTTCTGTAGATGGTGAAAGCTTGCAGAATTTACTTTCAGTTTATGAAAATTCTGGTTTTCACGATTTTGGAACTACCGAAAAAATAGATTCCGTTGATATAATAAAAAGAATTGACAAATATTATTTCTACAATTGGAAAATAGATCTAAATGATGATGATCTAAAATTTAATATGGATGGAACGTTAAATGCACAAGCAGAATATGATTGGCGTAGCATTACATTTCATCCTTATGGAAAAACAAATGGTATAAGCGCTGTTGCTAACGCATTTTTTAAAGATTTTGGATTGTCAGATGATGGAAAAATTCATCTAAGTGTGTATATTGCAGATGCAGGTGTTGATATTTCTGATCTTTCTTATGGATATGGATTTATTATAGATAAGTTATTTATTGATGGTTTACTTGGTGTTGATGATTATATTGAAGCGGAAGTTCAGTCACGTGTTAAAAATACTTTAGAACAAATGACCGATGCGTTAAATTGTATAGACATTACAAATCAAATTGCTGTAAGTTTTCCGAATTTATCAAAAGAGGTAAAGATTAACCATGCCGATACAAAGGTAGAAAATAATAAAATATATGCTTATGGTTGCCCAATTTCAAAAAAAATGATTGGCGATCAAGTCGTTATAAACGATACTCAATGCGAGAATGTGATTTATAATATTTCGGTATGGACTGCAACAGATATAGGTAATGCGGGAACAAAATCAAAAACAAAAGTGTCTTTATGTGGTCGTGATATAACAGGATCTAATAAATGCATAGACAATATAGATTTGAATAACTGGACTCAACAAGGACAATCTCATAGGCATATCCAAAAACCTTTTGTATTGATTGACGATTTGTCTGTAACCTTAGAAAGTGATAATTCCAGAAGTGATGATTGGTATGTGGATTCCGTTACAGTGGATATGAAACTTCCTAACAATAAAACATTCCATTATTGGTTTCCAATACATAAATGGATAGGGGGATTAATTGCACCAAGTTCATACACATTTAAACAAAATGATGATTTCCAAGTTTACACATTTAGAGTTGAAACAGGAAATCAGTCGGAATTCGATGGTGCTGGTACCGATTCAGATATTTTAGCTGAAGCATGCGATATTAATGATAAATGTCTTTTGTTTAATTTAGATAAAGATAATTATAATGATTTTGAGAGTGGTTCTAATACTACATATACAATCATCACCAAGAAAAAATTAGATAATCTTAAAAGTTTGACCCTACATAATGTTCATAATGGCAGCGATAACCCTGGATGGTATGTCCAAGATGTCTTGTATCTCCATTATTCATTTCCTGAAAATATCGATCATTCTGTAAAGGATGGTCAGGGATTCATGTTCCGTCAATGGCTTGCTAAAGGAGAATACAAAGATTCCTATTATAGAACAGAAATGGATCGTTCATTTACCTCTATTATAGGTAGGTCTGATCTTTACTTAAGGCATGATATTTCTGTTAAGCGTCAAACAAACAATAATTTCGGATATAATGTCACGGTAAAAACGAAAGCTGGAGGTGCTAGTGGTACTGATGCCGATATTATTTTGACTATAGAAGGATGTTCTGGAGAAAAGGAAATTTTCAATCTGAATAATGATAGAAATAATTTTGAAAAGGGAAATTTAGACAACTTTAGACTTTCAGGTAAAAAAGATTTAAAGGGGATGAAAAGACTAACTTTATATAATGATGGTAGTGGAGATGGACCTGGATGGAATCCTGATACTTTGCAAGTATCCCTTATAAGTTATCAAGGTGAATATATTGTCCAATACGCAAAAGATGAAGCTACAGGTTTTGAAACAGGTGTTTACAACAAACCTTTCTTCTATGTATTTACTAAAAATATAGCAGCGGGGGAAACATGGACTTCACCAGAACTTGCTTGTCCTGAAATAGAAAAACCAACAATCAATTCGTTCATTTATGAAACCTATCCTGGTGATTATATAAAAATAACTGGAAATAATTTAGATAAGGCTCATGATATCAAGATTGTTTTAAATAAAACTACAAAACCTATACTTGTAACAAGAGATTATGCTTTGATTCAGATTCCTGATGATACACCACAAGGCGATTATGATTGGGGCTCTGTTATATTAGACAGCGTTGTACAATCTGTTTTTATTCATGTTCGCAAACAAAAACCAGTTCTAGACGGTTTAGCGATATCTGTAGCTGAACCCGGTGAAATTTTTGAAGCATCTATGCACAACATTGATTCATCCGCAAGTTTTTATTTAGGAGATAATCAATTAGAAGTACTTGATGTATCAAAACAAGGTGTTTATTTGCAAATCCCTAAAACTATGGAAAATGGTGTTTATAAGTTTAGGGCTGTATCAAATGGTTGGGATGTAGTTTATGATGAAACAATAGAAATAATCAAATCGATTGTTCCTCATGTTTCTTCCATTTCGGACAATCCTGTATATACTGGACAAATGGTTACGATTTATGGGAAAAACTTTGGTGAAGACGCATCATCTATACATGTTTTAGTTGGAGATAAACTGGCTGAAATCACATTTCTAAAAGATGAAAAAATCACCATCCAAATCCCTAGCGGCGTATCTGGAAATGATATCACGGTAAGTGTTGATCGAGAAGATGTCTTTGCACCCGAAGTAATAAAAATTGAAATTAAAGGATTGCCGTGGTTTATGTCATTTGACGATAAAGAACATCCATGGACGAGTAAAAACGCAGAACTTTCGTATGATGCCTCTATAAAACAGGGTGATGTAGGTTATTCGTTAAAAATCCATGGTGATGGATACAAATCTATTGTTTCTCCAAAATTCAATACATACGAACTAAATTATGTTTCAAACACACTATTGTTAGATGTATGGATTCCAGAAATTCAAACAAATCCTTACTGGTATGGTGACGTTCAAATGAGTATAAATATCCCTGCTGCCGGGCTTTACAATTCTTGGATTAATCAGGTTTTACTGACGGGTTTACAGCCTGGTTGGAATACACTTTCTTTTGAGCTAAACCATGAAATTTATAAGGCTCTTTCTGGAAATTATTCAAATGTATCCATAACTATAATATTAAATGCTAACCAAAATCTAGATGATTTTCGTATAGATAACCTCAGGTTTGATGGCGACATAAAAATTCGTGCAACAAGGCGCACTGTAGCAAGTAGCAACATAAACATTCTTCAAGTCGCAAGCAGGTAACAAGATGATGAAAAAAATTATATTAACAATTGCATTTGTCGTTGCAACTCTTTGGGCTGATGATGAAAATAATAACTCTAGAATAAAGTCTGCGGTTGTAAAAATGCAGACCCTTGTTGGAGAAACTGCAGTAAATAACATATTAAAGGCTTACTTTGCCGGGAAACACGAAATATCGGTAAAGGACATGGGCAATATTACTTTAACGTTAAATGATGAAAAATTTGGAATCGACATTCAGGAAAATGACGACATCGTTTTTGGTTATGATATGACAATTACGTCTGATTTTCAGTCTTCATTATCCAATATATCTGGAGGGCGCATAAGCGGAGAATTAAATATTAAAGGAGCAATTTCTGCTAAAACGGTGAAACGAGTTGCAGATAATGCAGTTGAAAAGACAAAAAGTGCAATTGTAATTTTATTGGATTTAAATAGTGCTATTGAAAAAATGTTAAACAAGCATGGAATAAAAGAAGTTCCTATAATGTCTGCTATAAAAGATTTCTTTTTAAAAAAAGAAGCTGAAATTGATGGAAAAATAGAACTTTGGAGACAGGAGTATAGCACGCTGTTAAATGTTTACATAAATAAGGTTGAGGCTCCATTAGATTTGAAGATTCTTGATGTGAATTTAAATTTAAGTCTAAATAACGATAACATTGTCGTTGATTTTGAAGCGGAAATCCAATCTGAAAAGCAATATTTTTGGATGGAAGGGAACTACAAAGATTTTGCAAATATGTCTTTAAATTCAAATAAAGAATTTCAACTTATAGAAGTTGATTTGGTAGATGATATTCACAAAACTGGACGAAATCCTTCATTATTTGCAGTAGTGAAATGTTCCAACATATCAAAAGAACGGAGAAATTTTTTTAATTTAAAAGAGGTTTGTGGGGAATTTCCTGAAAAAGTTCCGTATTTGTACGGCTTTTTTAGAGTAAGAACTAAGCATGGCGGAATACTTTTATTTTCGAGGCGTATAAAATGATTAAAAAGTTTTTCTTCCTTTTTTTTCTAGTTGTAAGCGTTTCTTTTTGCTACGCCGGCGATTCGGATCGTCCGTTGGTTGAAATTGTATCGGAATCGAATGCTACGATGG
>CACWPM010000062.1 GCA_902762795.1 Fibrobacter succinogenes
GAACAAGCAGGTGAACCTCATCATCAACACGCCGTGGGCAAAGCGCGACGCCATCAAGGACGAAAGCGCCATCCGCAAGGCCGCCATCAAGTACAAGGTCCCGTACATCACGACCCTCGCCGGTGCCTACAACACCGTGAAGGGCATCGCTGCTGCAAGGAACGGACATGGTGCGGTTAAATCTCTTCAGGAATATCACGCAAGCATCGAAGAGATTTAACTGAAGAGTCTGCAGGAGTAGCGTGCAAGGCGAATGCCGCGACAGAGAGCTTGCTCTCTGGCATGGCTGAGCCGAAGCCGCTGACGCCGTAGGCGTCAATACCACGCTTCTATTGAAGAAGTGTAAGCAAGCCGAGTGTCGCGCCCAATAGTGTGCAAATTTATTCAAGCATAAGCCATTTATGGACTTATATTTGATAAATGTAGCCACAGACGCGAAGCGTCAACCTAGCTTGGGCATGACCGAGGCGCCGCGAACTGGCGCTATTGGCGCCAAGTGTAATGCGAACGTCATCCTGAGTGCGTAAGCACGAAGGATCCAGACCCGCGTGTCAAAAACATTCAAAGGACTGCAGCGATGCAGTCCTTTTTTGCAAATAAATATCTATTTTTATCCGTAATAGAAGTCTTTTAGAGAAGGAATGAACTGAGTGAATCGCCTGCAAATTGTCCGTACCTTTATTTTGTTCGCTTTCTTCGCCGTATTTGCGGGGGCTGCGAATGTGCAGGTCATCGAAGGGGATGCCGCCGGCACGTGGGACCTTTCGGCGAAAAAGCTTCGGGCTATGGCTGTGGTCTATCTGGCGGAATTGGGGTATGTTCCTAGTTCGGAAATCGAGAATGTGGGAGTCTCTTTCTCTGCATCTGGGCCGGCGAATCGTACCATACAGATGAAAAAATTTACGTCGAACGGCCAGGTCGAAGAGAACTCCGTCGTGATTGCGCAAATGGATGACGCCGACGAAGCCGTGGAGGATTTGCTCACGAAGAGCTTCGACCATGCCCCCAAAATTTACGGAAGTGAAAGACCGTCCGAAGTGTTTTTCATGGATCCCGAGTTCATCGATATAGATGAACATGTATCAGAAGTTGCAACCAAAAGAACGGAATTGGCTCTTGAACAACTTGGATATAGGCTTTCTGGAAATCGCCATGGGGCCAGACTCCAGATGTACCTAGTGAAATTGAAAGATGCCTATTGGCTGGGGATGATTCGCATGGAGGGGTCCAAGGTCGTCAAGGGCGCACATAAAAAATTCACGACGGACGAAAATTTGCAATCTATTGTTTATTCGTTAACAAATAAGGTTATGGATCCAGATGTGGAGCCCGAAGGCTCAAATACCGAAGTGGTGGATTACTCCGATACCCATGAAGCGAAATGCCGAGCGACAGGATCTGCAAGTACCGTCTCTGGTTTCTTTGCCGGTCTTACTTTTGATATTTTGTGCTATCTTTCTGATTATCTTGGATTAGAAATGGCGGCTGGAGGCAAGGATCTTTACGGCAAATGGTATCCGAATTTGCGTTTTGACTTCGTGTGGGGATTTTCGGACAATCACGCTTGGCTTGTGGGCTTGGATTATACGGGGACCATGGGCCAAACAAAATCTAGGTGGGCGTTTGAGTCTGTTCACAGATTCTCGCAGGCGAAGGGGCTCTTCGTTGATCTTGTCTGGGGATGGGGCCATGATAGGGAATATGACGGCTGGTATATGGGTGGTGATATTGGATATAACCTGCTTGCGTCTGGATCCAAGGCTCATTGGCTGTCCTTGATGTTGCGCTACGACTGGGCTTTTGGCGAACCCCTAACCGAAGGGAGCCGTATTTCGGTCAACTTGATTTACGATCTTCGCGGTTACTTTAGCGACTGATGTAAAACATGCGCATCGCCCGCCTAATAAATAATAGGCATGATTACGGCATTTTGTGGAGTCGGGGTAGATCAGGGCGTTTCTCATTGACGCGAATCGAACATGCCGCAATACAGTTTGAATAAATGTCTATATTTCTGAATGAAACTAAAAGAAGGAGTGTTATGAATCGTTGTATTTATCTGTTAGCATCAACTTTATTCTTTTTCGCCTGCTCTGACAATAATAGCACAAGTTCATTGGGAAATCGCGAAACCGCCGAATACCAGCAAGTGTCTATAGACAAAGAAAATCACCGCATTATCGTAAACCAGGACGCTCACATCGAAGAATATTGCATTTTGCAGCAAGGCTCCTTTAACTGGGGCGAAGTCCCTTATGAAGCGAATCAGGGTTCCGATGTAACGACCTACGAAATTCACGGTGACACGCTTGTCGTTTTCTTCTATGACAAGACGGACGATCCGCATTACTACCTTGGAGGCTCCACCGATAAAATTTACGGCGAGTGGAAAAATATCGGTTGCTATAAATATCAAGATAAAATAAATTGTCAATCCAAAAAGGAGCGTGACTTTAGAGAGCAGTACGAAGAACTTGTTCTGACAATTTCCGAAAATAAATTTCAGGAAGAGACTGTATATAAACCTGCTTATTTTAAGTTTGACGACTACATGAATTCTGTATATCTACCCAATCTTTATAGTGCACTTAGAAACGATTTTGCATATACCACTAGCGAAATGTTCGGCACTCTATTTTATCCCGAGCAGGAATCCTACATAAAGAGCTTAGAAAGCGCTTTCAATATTGAAGTTTTAGAACAAACAAAAACAGCGAAAAAATTCAAGTTGGAAGGAAAGACTTATGATGTCAAGATAACAGATATCGAACGAGATTCCTTGGATTACAAGGTCGCCATCAGTGTAAAATCGGGCGACAAGGAATGTTCATACGAAGAACGGCAAGTAAACGTAACGAAGGAAAACTGCAAGGACCAGACTACAGAAGGCTTGCAGAACTACGATGCCGAAAGGAACTTCCAGGACGCGCTTGCCATCAGGGGAACAATCGTGAACACGAAGGGACTCGATGGATTTGACAAGTGCATCAAGGAAATCGCGGTAACGAAGCAAAAGTGATGTGAACTCGACCTATTTCAGCGGCTTATAGTCCCATTTCCAACAGGAACTCCTGCAAATGATTCATGATTGCTTGTTCCAGTTCGGTTTCGGAGAATTCATCCTTGGCGTCCAGATCTAAAAAGTCGAGAGAATACGCATCCTTGACCGACAAAATTGCATTAACGCCGCCCTTTTCCACCCTTTGCAGCAAGAGTTCCGGCTTTTTGCTGATTCCACTCCTGAAATAGAGTTTCGTATCGATTTGTCGGCGAAGTTCCCTCACATTCCAGGTTCCCTTGATACATTCAAGTTCATAGAAGAATCGTTCAACAGGATCTTCGATAGGCTTTATTTCTTTAATGTGCGAGAAAGAAAGTCGTGTTACAAGCAGTGCTGGCGGTGTTTCGAATTTGCGAGACGCCGTCTCGCAAATTGCTCCCCTAATTTTTTTCTCAATGACAGCCAATTTTTCGGGAAAATAGTCTATTTCTTGCAATTTGTGCGACACTGTCGCACAAATCTGCGGATACCTAATATAAAACAATCGGCATATATTAAGCATAGAGCGATCAAGCCCCTTGATGGACAATTTATCTGCCAAATTCTGCAATAAACGAGCCCCGTACTTGGCTCGGTCGCACCCCTCTTGCTCATATTCGACTATATAGCAGCCGATAGCCCAATTTCGTATTGTCAGCAGCTGGTTTACAGCACCCTTGGCAAAGGAACTTGTCGCATTATGGACGTCTTTTACCCGTTCCGCAAGGATTTCAAAAGTAGTTCCGTCTCAAGAGATTTTCGAAAAATTCGCATTTTTCTCTCGGACGGGGGTGGTTGTCATCTTTTGACATTTGAATGTTTGTATATTTGCCAGTGCTGATAAAAGCGAATTGTTAAACAATGTATTCTGCAGTTTTTAGCATGTATGCAGAAGGAGCGAAAGATGAATAGAAGCCAGTATGCGGCCATGTTGAGCGCCATCAGGGAAAATCCGGCGAATCTCGCCAAGTTCCGTGCGAAATTCAAGAACGTCTATCCGTTCAGTGATGCAATTTTCAAAATCTTGATGATAAACGAAAAGGACCCGTCGCGGTTTATAACGTTTGTCAATGCCATGCTGGATTTGCGGGGCAATGATCGCATAAAGGATTTTCACTTCGAGGCGCAGGAACAGCCTGGAATTTTGGACAACAAGACCACGATTTTTGATATCGTGGGAACAAATGAACGGAATGAAAAGGTTCTTGTCGAAGTCCAGCAGACCGACAGAAATTTTTATATGGATCGCCTGCTTTACTATACTTCGCGGGTTATCACAAACCATGTGAAGAAATCCGACGATTATAAACTGCCGCGCATCTATGTGCTTTCCATCTTGACCTGCGACCAGTTTGAATTGGAGCCGGATGTGTATTTTCACCATGTTCATTTTGTGAAGAACGGCGAGGGTTACTATCCAAAGCTCGATTTCTATTTTGTCGAAGTTGAAAAATTTCTGAAAATTGATCAATTGGCTGAAAAGTCAGAAAAGGAAAAATCCCAAAGGGCAGAAATGCTGCGCCTTTTTGGGAACATCATCAATGAAAAGCCTGTTTCCACGAACTTTTACGACAAGGACTTTTGTAAATCTCTGCAAAAAGATGTATCTTTAGAGAAGTATGAGGACGAACTTTTCTTAAGGGAGGATATTATGATTGATATGGCTTTTGAAAGACAGAGCGCCTTCCGCAAGGGGGAACGCACGAAGGCTCGTGAAATGGCTAAGGCGATGTTGGACAAAGGTTTGTCGATTGCCATGGTGACCGAAATTTCAGGTCTTCCCGAAGGCGAAATTGTCGCTCTTGCAAGCCATTCCTAAATTGCAAAGTTGAGGTTGACCGATTCTTTGGGACTGTTTTTTGCAATATTTGACTGTTTTTAGCCACAAAATGGGCTGATGTCATCTTTTGCCATTGCAATAATCTATATTTTCGAAAGAAAATAGGGTTTTCTCTTGTTCTCTACTTGAAACTTCGACAATTTCTGCGACGAGGACAAGACGAACGCTCACGTCTGCGACCGGCGTATGCCTGCCGCATCGTTTTGCTACATGGTTTATTGTTTTATAGCAGTTTGCCAGTTTGCAAGCGGCCTTTTGGGGCGTGAGTTGTTTGTGTTTATTCGTTGCGGGCAGTCGAAGGCCTCAAGTAGGTAAACGCATTCAACTCCACGCCTTTTTTGTTTCCGAAAAAAGACTGGATAAATGCAGAACAAGGGTGAGCTCGCAGAGTTTTGCTCTTGTCCTCTACTTGAAACTTCGACACTTTCTGCAACGAGAATAAGACAATAACTCGCCTTCGCCTGTGGGTTGCATGGGCGTAGTGTACCCTGGGCGTACTGTATCCGCCCGGGATGTTTTGCAACGTCATTGCGAACCCTGAAAGGGTGAAGCAATCCATTGCAAGATTGTGCGGGTGTATTGTTTTGAAAATGTCGCGCTTTTAGGCGAGGAGTGAGTCGGCTCCCCGCCGTTTCTTTTTGCCCGCACCCCGGCCAAGCGAATCGGCCAGAACCGCTCCCGCGAGAGTGAACTCGTTCACTTTCAAAATGGAGCGAAAAGTGCCGAGTAAAAAGGTTGTCAAGGACGACAAAAGCAAACTGAAGTTCAAGTTCATCGATTTGTTTGCTGGTATCGGAGGATTCCACACGGCAATGCATTCCGTTGGTGGAAAATGCGTTTTTGCGAGTGAATGGGACAAGAACGCTCGCATAACTTATGAAGAAAACTACAAGGCCATCGAACCATCTCTTTTCGCAAAAGACAAAGAAGGCAATTACAAATTTTTCAATGCCGATATAAACGATGTCGAACTGGATAAAGTTCCAGATTTCGATGTCCTTTGTGGAGGATTTCCTTGCCAAGCTTTTTCGATTGCCGGTAAACGAAAAGGGTTTGAAGATACTCGTGGAACACTTTTTTTCAACATAGCTGCTATTGTTGACCATAAAATAAAAATTGGTAAAAAACCGAAGGTCCTCTTTCTTGAAAATGTCAAAGGTCTAAAAAATCACGACCATGGAAAAACTCTTGAAACATTACTGCGTGTGTTGCAAGAAGATTTAAAATATGAGGTTCGTATAAAGGTCTTGAATGCCAAATATTTTGGTGTTCCGCAAAACAGAGAAAGATTGTTTTTTGTCTGTTGGGATAAGGAACAGTGTTCAGCAGATGACTTTAATTTTCCGCTGGGTTTAGACAAAAGTCTAAAATCAATTTTTGACGTAAAGGAATTAGATAAGGCTGTTTCGACAAAAGTGGGCGATATTTTGGAACCTGATGATATGATTCCAGAAAAAATGACCATCAGTGACAAACTGTGGTTAGGTCATCAGCTCCGAAAAGAACGAAACCGCGCCAATGGAAAAGGTTTTGGTTATTCGCTATTCAAGGAAGATGCAGTTTATTGCAGTACCATTTCGGCTCGTTACTGGAAAGATGGAAGCGAAATCTTAATTGACCAATCCCAGAAGGGAAAGAATCCTCGAAAATTAACACCTGTTGAAGCAGGTCGATTGCAGGGTTATAAAATTGTTGGTAATGGCTGGAAGTATGCGGAAGCGGCCGACAACCAGAACAACAAAAATAAGTTGCCGACGATGAGAATTGTGGTGTCGGATAAAGAGGCTTATCATCAATTTGGTAATAGCGTCGCTGTACCTGTGATTAGGACACTGGCGAAAGAAATTAAAAGGCAACTTCTTAAAATCAAGTAGGATTGCATTATGTCTAATACGCAAATATTGAAAGATTTGAATGCTGTTTTAACATACGCTAAGCAAAGATTCCAGAATGAATTTGTTACTCAAGAGATTGTGTTGAATGATTCGTTCAAGTTTGCGTACCAAAGATATTTGGCTTCAAAAGAATGTTCTGTTGAGTATTTTACTCATACTTCAATTATTACGACAAAAGCGGGCAAGAAAATTTATGTAGCAAACCAATGGTTCGCTATAGCGTCATATATGGTTGATTTTTGTACAGAATTATTAACGTACAAATATTTTTTAATAAAAATTTGCGGTTTGATGCATGTAAATGTTGAAACATATATAAAACAGAAGAAGGAAACATTAAATCCTATAGAAGGTCAACGTTTTGTTACTGTCGCTAAGAAATTCCTTCAAAATGAATTTCCCCAAAATCCTGATATAGAAAAGGTTTCGCAATACCTATTGAATTTTGTAAGCAATTATTCTTGGTGGTCTGGCAATAAAACCATTGACCGTGCTGATTTTTTTGTTTCCCCTGTTTTAAACGCTTTGAACATAGTCAATGTAAGCCACGGTTATGTCGCAGATATTATTTTCGCTTTTTCAACCGACATCCGTTTACGGAAACTAGTCGAAAATTTAGACTCTTTTGCGATCAATCCTCGCATTAATAAATATACTCCTGACGACGTAGAAACGAAGTTGTATCAGCTCGCAGAAGGCCGTTCCAAAATACAAATGGTTTGCGACAGCCATGCGGAATACAGGCCAAGTCCAACAATATCTATAAGCGCAGCAAGTCTAAATAGATTCCGCAGCAAAGGGTAAATTGTTATGACGAGCTGGGTTGTTTTGACAAATACACTTTGCATTTCAAGTAATGGGAATATTTATTACCCATTGGCAAAAGACCTGTATCCATTATTAACCAAAGATAAGGTTAAGATTCAATTTAAAAATATTGAACTAAGCGACCCTAGAGAAGCCTTTCCTTCCTTAAAATATTCGTCGATTGGCACAACGTTCAAGGTTTCCATCAAATCAAAAGATAAAAGCATTTGCTTGAATGCGTACTCACAGAAAAAAGGGATAAGTATCCCTATTGTTATCCATGAAGGGAAAATCATCGATCATTTCGTATTTGAGAATAAATGGTTTTACATATCGAATGATACTTCTGATATCGAAGACGCATTGCGCGATGCGAACATTTCTTCTGCGGGAAAAATCTCGCTAGCACAATATTTAAAATTAAAGAATTTTGAAATGATGCGGAAAGAATCTTTATTTGAAGATTCTGTAGACACATCATTAATGCAAAAATATCCTATTGAAGATGTTGATATCTCTGCATTGCCGCTGCGAGCCAATTTATACGATTACCAAAAAATTGGATTTCTTTGGATTCGGTCAATTCTGAACAATGTAAATGGATGCATTCTGGGCGATGAAATGGGACTCGGAAAGACTCTGCAGATTATTACATATGCGGTATCCATGCAACAAAGTGGAGCATGTTCGATATTAGTTGTCGCCCCAATTTCATTACTTGCAAATTGGGAGAAAGAATGTCGTAAATTCGCCCCGAGTTTGAATATTCTTATCCATCATGGCTCGCAAAGAGCAAGCAATTTTAAAGATTTTACTCCTTACGACATTGTGGTTACTTCGTATTCGGTTGTGATAAACGACTTGTACATGTTAAATATGAAAAAATGGGACTTGGTGGTGTTAGATGAAGCCCAAAATATTAAAAGTCCTACTAGTGCAAGAACAATTGCGTGCAAATCCCTTAATAGAGAAAATACCATTGCTGTTTCAGGAACACCATTTGAAAATCATGTGACGGATGTTTGGTCAATCGTTGATTTTGTTAAACCAGGTTTACTGGGTTCATTGGACCAGTTTAATGATGTGATATCTGATGATGTTGATGGTGGCCGAAAGTTAGAACCAATTCTTTCTTCTTTGATGATTCGCCGACTAGTGAAAGATGTGGCAAATGAATTGCCACCTCGAATAGATATTGACCAACCATTACAAATGTCCTCTAAAGAATGTGAAGAATATGCACAATATTTAGATGAAATAAAGTGCTCCTCTCAGACGGATCGAATTTCTATTGGGATGTTTCAGAAATTACGCATGTATTGCACGCATCCAATTATAACAAACAATGATGTTGCAATAGACCCATATTCAAAATCTATCAAGTATCAGCGTTTGTGTGAAATATTAGAAGGAATAATACAAACTAGAGAAAAAGCAATTGTTTTCACATCCTATAAAAAAATGTTCGAAATCTTCGAAGAAGATTTACGATATCGGTATGGTATAAAAATATGGGCTATAAATGGAGAAACAGATGTTGATGATCGACAAATAATTGTCGATGAATTCAATCAGTATTCTTCTCCTGCTATTCTTATCTTGAACCCGCGTGCTGCCGGTACGGGGCTGAATATAACGGGTGCAAATCACGTTATTCACTATAATCTTGAATGGAATCCAGCTTTGGAGGACCAATCCTCCGCTCGGGCATACCGTAAAGGACAAACAAAAACAGTTTTTGTCTATAGGTTGTATTACAAAGATACCATAGAACAAGTTATACAACAAAGAATTTTACGGAAAAGGGACATTGCAAAAGAAACCGTTGTCGGTGTTGCAGGCGACACCTTGGACGAAGAAGATCTTTTGAATGTGTTAACCATGGTACCAAAAAATTAAATGAGGTATGAACATGTCAAATTTAAATGAAGAAATTGAACTCTTACCGGATCCAGCTAGAATTGTGAACGGCCTACGTGATACGGGCTACAATTTCAATACTGCGATTGCAGATATTGTCGACAACTCTATTGCTGCAAAGGCCACTAAGATTTCCATAAATGTTTCGATGGATCCATGTCAAAATGTCAGAGTATATATCGCAGACAATGGTATTGGTATGGATATGGGCGGTCTCAAAAATGCCATGAAATATGGTTCCAAGGAAAGAGTTGAAAAGAACAGTCTTGGAAAGTTTGGTTTAGGCTTAAAAACGGCATCTACAGCTTTTTGCAAACAGTTATCCTTGATATCAAGAGGGCCTAACGATGCGGATGTTCGCAAGGTTCAATGGGATTTGGATTATATTAGTGATATTGGATCTTGGAAGCTGAAAATAGTTCCTGTAGAGGATGAGGAAGTCGATATTCTTGACATGGTTGCTTCGGGCGCAACGGGAACGCTTGTTGTATGGAATAAAGTTGATAGACTGCTAAAAAGTTATCAAAAACAATCGGCGGCAAAAAAGGCTTTAGATAAGAAAATTGATGACCTCCGGTTTCATTTATCAATGGTGTTCCAACGCTTTTTAGATGAGAATGATTCGCGAGCTGCAAACACCTCTATTGATTTGAACGGCATTCCTGTTGAACCGTGGGATCCATTCTGCACAAAGGAACCTAAAACAGAGCGTTTGCAATTTGAGAATGTTCCTGTGGAGATTGAAAATGGCGAGAAGACGTCATTTAAAGTGACTGCATATGTGATTCCTAGAAAATCGGAGTTTAGCTCTAAAGAAGCTAGCGAAAAAGCACGGGGAAATAACGATTATCAAGGTTTCTATGTGTATAGAGAAAATAGGCTTATTCATTATGGTGATTGGCTTGGTTTTTTCACTAAAGAACCTCATGGATCCCTGTTGCGTGTTGATTTCTCGTTTACGCATGAGTTGGATGAACTATTGAATGTTGATATAAAGAAGTCAAGAATAATGCTGATATCGGAATTAGCTGATTATTTGATGAAATTCTTGGCTGCTCCTCGTCGGGAAGCTCAAAAGCGTTATAGAGATGGTGAAACAAAATCCATTCATCAGCCAGGCAAGGAAGCTCATAATTCTTCAAATTCGTCTATAAACGCCAAAGCTCCTGAAGTTGAAAATTCGCGAATGACTCCTACGGGTAAACCCGATGAAGTTGTTGTCGATAATCCATATGGATCATTTAAAAAGAAGATTACAATTGGTGAAGCTGAAATTCCGACACAAAATAGAGTTGTCCCCGTTCCTTCTATTGATGGCAATGCCTTGTGGGAGCCTGCTTTGATTAATGGATTGCATGCTGTTCGAATAAATGAGAATCATGATTTTTATAAAAAAGTATATGGTCCTATATTATCAAAGGGAGTCATTGTTGAAGGACTTGATGATCTTTTGTGGGCGTTGGCTGAAGCGGAAAACTCCACTTGCAATCAAACATCAATTGAGAATTATGAAGATATGCGTTTTACCGTATCTCGAATTTTGAAAAAATTAGTTGCAGATCTCCCTGATCCAGAAATGTCTGAGGAATAAATTCTATGAGTCCTGCCGATCTTCAAAAATATTTGCAAGAATACTTTTCATTGCCATTCGATGTAAGAAAGGAATTGCACGAAGGCAATGAATGCTATTTCTCCTCACCGTCAAATGAGGGTGATATGCTTTTTGAAGTTAAGGCGTACGTTCAGAATGAAATTAGGATTGTTCTTGAAATAAAACCACAAATACACGCAAGGGCGATGCTTGAGTCTATTTCAGGTGCCGATGAAGAGAAAAAGACACATTTTATTAACTTCCTTAATTCTCTAAAATCCAAAAGGGTCTCTGTTGATTTACAAGTAAACGGACGGCCAATAAACGATGAGAAATTAAGGAACTGTACATGGAATAATTTTTATTGCCGTTTAACACGAGTTCCTATTACAGATTCAAATGAGCCTTTTGATCTGTTTGATGTGATATCAGAATGGACTAAACAGGCTGTTTGTCTTTTCTTGTGCTTGCTTCCCGTTTCTGATCAAGAAGAGCTGGTTGGCGAACTAGAAGGATCGCAATATCAAGTCGTTTGCAATAAATACGAACGCAGCCCAATCAATCGAGAGTTATGTCTTGCAAAGAAAGGCTATGCATGTGGAATCTGCGGTTTTGATTTTGAAAGAATGTATGGTAATATTGGTCGAAGATTCATACATGTTCATCACATTGTTCCCGTGTCAATGATTGGGCCGAACTATCAAATTAATCCAGAAAAGGACTTGATTCCTGTGTGTCCTAATTGCCATGCTATGTTGCATAGGAAAAATCCGCCGTATTTACCGGATGAAATAAAAAAAGTTTTAGAAAAACATGTAAAAAGTGAATAGAGTAAGTCTATTTTTTCATTGCTTTTTTATATCACAAAATCCACTGCATCCTCCTCGACATGAAATCCGTCATGCGGAATTATGCTGCCAATTCGGACGCTCAAAAGGCTCTTGCTGATTTGATTTTGCACTTAGGGGCTTAGGCAAACTCTGTCTTGGAAAACGCCTCCCTTCCAAAAATTATATATTGAAAAATCGGTGATGGCGATGTTCTATAAAAAAGCAACCGTTCAGCAGAGTGCTAACAACAAATGAATGACTTGAATACAGATGTTCTTTTCACGGATGGGCGTGCCGAAGTTGTGCCGTCCTGCAATTACCTCACCTTCACAGCCGAGGAGGACAATGCGTCGTTTTCGGCTGTAAATCAAACAAAAAAATTCCCGGATTTGCAATACTCGCTGGATAAAGGTGTGACATGGAATGCCATGAAAAAGAACTCCCCGATCGTACTGAAAAATAAAGGGGACTGCGCATGGCTGAAGGGCGACAATCCAGAAGGTTTCTCGAAGGACCTGAAAAAAAAGAGCACTTCATTTGTTCTAACTGGACGGATCGCTGCAAGCGGCAGCGTGATGAGTTTGATTGACGGAAAGGGGGAGGCTAAAGTCATCCCGAACGACTTCTGTTTCGCAAGATTGTTTCTTCATTGTGCGGGCTTGACGCAAGCTCCAGAATTGCCGGCG
>CACWPM010000063.1 GCA_902762795.1 Fibrobacter succinogenes
CACATCTTTTAATTCCATTTTTTTCTCCTTGATTGTTGTTTTTTATTTTTTCCTCCTAACCTATTAATTGCACAATAACATTCTTTTACTCACTTTTTTTCGCGTAAAAGTTTATTTACACCGTTTGATAATTCACCGACCCGCATGACACACTGAAAAGGGCAGCCCTTTCGAGCCGCCCTTTGTTATGACCAGGAAAACGTATGTCAATCAATAAAACTTCACTTTATGACCGCCGAGTCGCTCCGTTCCTCGCGATGGAGAGACTCGCGCATCTCGCCCCCCTAGGAGATCAGCAATATCGCAAGCACCTGCCCGCTCAAAATCCTTAGCAACATCGTGAGCGGGTAGACCGAAGCGTAACCGATGTTCGTCGCCTCGGAATTGCTGAGGCCGTTCGCAAACGCAAGCGCCGGAGGGTCCGTCGTCGCGCCCGCAAGCGCACCACAAAGCGAGAGGTAATTGACCTTGCACACCGCCTTGCCAACTACCGCAACAATCATCAGCGGAACAAACGTGATAATCGCCGAGAGCGCCATGTAATAGAAGCCGTCACCATTCAAGAGCACATCGAAGAACTTGATTCCCGCATTGAGACCCACGCAGCTGAGGAATATCGTGATGCCAAGTTCACGCAGCATGAGGTTCGCGCTGTTCGCCATGAAGAAGTTGAGCGGGCCCATCTTGCGTTTGCGGCTGAGGATAATCGCGACAATCAGCGGACCGCCTGCAAGTCCGAGCTTCAAGGGAGTCGGCATTCCAGGAACGGCAAGCGGGATGCTACCGACAATCACGCCAAGGAAAATCCCGAGAAACGCCGGGAGAATTTCCGGATGGTCCAGCGCCGTGAGCGAATCACCCAGTTCCTTCGCGGCGGCGGCAATGCTTTCCGGCGTACCGACCACGAGCAGCTTATCCGCAAACTTCACACGGATATCGAGGCGCCCGGTGAACTTGAACCCGCCACGCGTCACACGGCTCACCGTCACGCCAAAGCGGTCATTGAGCGCAAGCTGCTTGATGCTCTTTCCAAGAATTTTCTTGTTCGTCACGAGAATCGTCTTGACCGCCAAATTCGACTTCTGGAGCGTAATCGGCGTTGCCTGCTTTTCGCCTATAATTTTCTGCAAGCTTTCAATCGCATCCGGCATCCCGACGACATGCACCAAGTCATGGAGTTCCAGCGTCATATCGCCCTTCGGCATGTTAATCACCTGGTCGCGGGCATGTCGCGTCACCACCGCCCCCGTCGATGTAAGCCCCGGAATGTCCTTGATTTTGCACCCTACAAGGTTTACGTTATCCACACGCAACGTGCAAGACACGATTTCCTTGGACTGCTCCGCAATCTCCTTCTGATATTCCGCAGCAGCCTCATCCGGTTTTTGTTTAAAGAAAATGCGCACAAGGATCATTACGAGGATAATGCCGATTACACCGAACGGATACGCCACCGCATAACCGACGCCCGTCAAGGAGGCATCCACGCCAGCCGCCGTAAGCGCCGAGTTCGCCGCTCCAAGCGACGGAGTGTTCGTCACCGCACCGCACAACATCCCGACAAGCACCGGAACGTTATCGTGCATATCCGTCATAAAGTAAATAATGACGGTAGCAAGTACGCCCAGAAGAACAATGCTCACTGCAAGAATATTAAGCACTAGTCCATGTCGCTTTATGGAGTCTATAAAGCCCGGACCTACCTGCATACCGATTGTATAGACAAAAAGAATAAGACCGAATTCCTGCATAAAGTGGAGAACGCTGGGCTCAATTCGCATTCCGATATGTCCAAAAAGGATTCCTACGAAAAGAGCGCCAGCTCCCCCAAGGCTGACCCCCCTTACCTTGACCTTTCCCAGCATAATGCCGATGGCCGCGGTAAGGGATAGCGCCAAAACCTGTTGCCCTACAGAAGATTTTGCAAATAAGTCAATAAGCCATTCCATTAATACACCTTTTTTTCGCAACCAAATTTAGCATAAGTGATTGATAATAACTAATAGATTATTTATATTAGATTAATAACTAAAAATGATAGGTATATCGCTTTTTCAATTACACAAACAACAAAAGCAGGCGGCAATCATGGCAGAAGAGCAAATCGATATTCTAAACAGCGATGGGACTCCGGCAGGGTATTCACGAGGCCGAACGGAAGTCCATGCAAAGGGGCTCTGGCACCGCACAGTCCACATCTGGGCGTTTGACAAAAACGGCAAAATTCTTTTCCAGCTCAGGAGCCACCTCAAGGAAAACAATCCATGCCTGCTCGACACAAGCTGCGCGGGGCACATTTCCGCAGGCGACGGCAGTCGCAATGCTGGTGTTCGCGAGCTCAGCGAAGAGATGGGCATTACCAGGCGCCCCGAAGACCTGGAATATCTTTTCGAAGCGACCCACGAAAACATTCTGAACAACGGAACGTATTTCGACAACGAGTACTACGACACGTACAAGATAGTTCTTACAGACGAAGAAGCAAAGCACCTTGTTCCACAACCCGGCGAAGTTGACGACTTCATCTGGATGACTCGCGAAGAATTTTTGACATTACACGCGCAAGCACCCGAAAAGTTCGTGGACCACCCCAAGGACTACAAGTGGATACAGTCAATACAAATTACACAAAAATAAGTTTAATATAGTTTACAATACGTTACCATTTAATTAAATTATTTGAGGGTTTAGGAGCTATTACCGAGAAAATCGGGGGATTGGCTCTATGAAGTACAAAAACACAGTCTTGGTTGTCGAAGGCGGAGGCTTGCGTGGTTCCTATGCAGGCGGCATTCTCGACATTCTCGCCGACAAAGAGATCAAGTTCGGAGGCGCCTGCGGCACATCCGCAGGAGCGACTCATTTGTGCAGTTTTCTTTCAGGACAAATTGGCCGAAACTTCCGTGTCGATACGATACACTCCAAAAGCCCGCGTTACATGAGCTTCAGGAACCTGCTATTTACAGGCGACTATTTTGCGTTCGACTACTGCTACAAGCAAATTCCATACAAAATCGATCCGTTCGAATTCGACAAGTTCACGGAACAGTGCCAAGAGACCGAATTCCACGTTTGCCTAACGGATGTCGAAACCGGCCTAGCCGAATATCCGCGCATCATGGACTACCGTAACGATGACGACATGAACTACATCCGTGCATCGGCAAGCCTCCCGATTTTAAGCAAGATTGTCGAAATCCACGGTAAAAAGTTCCTTGACGGAGGAGTCGCCGACAGCATCCCGTTCGAGCCGATGTTCAAAAAAGGCTTTGAACGCGCCGTTGTCATCCTCACGCGACCGCTAGGTTACCGCAAAAAATTGAGCAAGGCGCTCCCGCTCGTGAAATTAGCGTTTCACCATTACCCGAAATTCATCGAAGCCATAGCTACACGCCATATCCGCTACAACCAGGCGCTCGACAAGCTCGCGGAACTCGAATCCGAAGGCAAAGTGTTCATCTTCCGCCCAAGTCGCCTCATCAAGATTTCGGACATTGAATCCAACAAGACAAAAATCGCCGAGCTTTACGAGCTCGGTAAGACTGACGCGCATAACAGAATGCCGGAACTGCTGAAATTTTTAGAAGGATAGGGCTTCCAAATCGACTTTTTAAAATTTTCAACGATTGTTGAAGAATTTACAACATTATACCACGCTTTCTCAACGCAGTTTCACAACACGGGCATTTTATAATATAGATTATAGTATATGCCCGAAGTTTTAGACTATCTGGAATACCGCGAGTACCTGAAAGACTGGTTTGTCGAGACAAAAAAAGACAATCCGTTCACGTCGTACCGCTATCTGGGCCAGAAAACCGGCGTCGATCCGGCCTGGCTTGTACGAGTTTTCCAAAAAGAAGGCCACTTGAACGAGAGCACGCTCCCTGTGTTCATCAGGATTTGCGGTCTCGACGATCGAAGGGCAGAGTATTTCAAGACACTTTACAGGTTCAACAAGACCAAGGCAAAGCAGACTCTTTCCGAGCTATACTACAAACTTCTGGAACTACGCTCGCTTGAAACGCGAGTACTTTCGGAACCGGAACTGGCTTATTTCGGAAGCTGGGCCTGCGCTGCACTCCGCGCTCTTATCGGCATTACGAAAGATACGAGTGACATCACGGCACTTGGCAAGCATTTGAACCCGCCTATTTCGCAAGATGACGCCCGCAATGCGCTTGGCATCTTGAAACAGCTTGGTCTCGTCGTCCCGGACGGCACCGGCGGATGGAACATCACCGACCAGATCATCAGTACCGGCGGTGAGGTCAAGAGTTCCGCGGTCCGCAGTTTCCACAGACACACGATGGAACTCGCGCAGGAATCGATCGACCGACACAAACCGGACGAACGAGACATTTCGAGCGTTGTGTTCACTGCCGACGAAACCGACCTGCCCGAAATCAAGCACAAAATAGAGGAATTCCGTCGCGGACTCCTGCAATTTGCACGAAAAAGCGAACGAGCCGACCGCGTATACGCACTGAATATTGCAATGTTCCCCCTCTCCGACAAGGTAGCAGACCCAGCAACAGGCCCTACCTCGCCCCAAAACGATGGAGGTGGAAAATGATTAACAAAAAGAAATTATATATTAAGGGTATGGACTTGAGACAGAACAAAACAAGACGCATTATTTCACTGATTGCTCCATTTGCAGTCGGTCTTTCTCTGTGCGCCTGTAGTTCTGAAGTCGCTGGTGGCGGTCCGAGCGGAACCGAAGCCGGCAACGCCATCACAGCCCAAATTCTTATTGCAAATGCTCCCGCAGCCAACGCACGTGTCAAGCTTGTCGAACACAACAGCCTGAACGGAATCGAAGGTGGCTACACGGCAACGGCAAACGATAGCGGTTTCGTCACTATCGAAAATGTTCCTGTCGGCAACTACACAATGGAAGCGACACTCAACGAGTCTGCAGTCCAATGGCCTGTTGACATCAAGGACACGGTAAACGATGTCAATCTGGGTGCACACAGCTTGCAAAAGTCCGTCTACATTGGCGGTTCTATCGCAAACTTCGTTGCAGATTCCATCAGCGAAAGCTATAAAAACATGACGGGCGTTCTCAAGTTCCGCGGTCTCGACCATTCTGCCACCATAAAAGATGGCAAGTTCGAAGTCAAGGGACTCCCGGCGGGCAAGCTAAACTTGGTATTCATCCCGCAAAACGCAATCGATACCGTATACGTACCAGTAACAACGGATGCCGGCGATTCGATTACAACACTTAAGCCGACGCCACAGGAAAAAGAAACTCTCCTCATAGAAGACTTCGAAGACGGAGACAACCTGCACCTTTACTCATCCAATTTCTTCGAAGGCGACTGGAACATAATGACGATAACCACCGTCGTTCCTGTACCAGATTCCGAGAAGATTAAAATCTACCCGGAACTCCCCAAGGATTATCAACAACATCCGTTCCTGTTGCTCATCCAGGATTCCGAGTACGGCGGGAAGGAAGTCCACGTCCAATTCGACGTTCCTGACACACACAACTACACGCCGTGGGAATTTATCAAAATGAACATCGGGAATTCCGTGGGAATTTACGACCTGAGTTCCGTTGATTCCATCGCCTTTGACGCCTGGGGTTCCGGCATTGCAGAAATCCAAGTCATCGACGAGACCCG
Organism: Fibrobacter succinogenes; assembly: GCA_902762795.1. Taxonomy (GTDB): domain Bacteria; phylum Fibrobacterota; class Fibrobacteria; order Fibrobacterales; family Fibrobacteraceae; genus Fibrobacter; species Fibrobacter succinogenes_E. The sequence goes on from CACWPM010000063.1 coordinate 5,640, forward strand.
CAAAGACAAAGATTTCAACAGCTACACCTCCGGAAAGTTCCCTTTTATACTCCCAAGTCAAAAGACAACGCACAAATTCGCATGGGCAGACATTGTTCCAAACGAAGATGACCGCAAGAGGGTAACTTCTATTTCTCTCGTTTTCCATGACGATGCGGAACTTTATTTCGACAATCTCAAGTTTATCGGCAAAAACCTGCTCAATATCTGGAAACCGAAGGAATAATGCCAGGCGCAAATTCAGTCACATCGAACCAAGAGACTCTACACAAAGATCTTGAAGAAGTTGTCCGCAAATACGCGCGGACAACTTTTTTGCGTCCTATAGCCGATCACACGCGAGAAGCATTTGCAGAAGCGGAAGAATTTGTGCGGAAGTTTTATGAAGCAAGAAATATTGGATGGGGCAAGCCCCAACCTCTTTGGCTCGGTCATATCCATACACGAGTATGGATGCAACACTCGCCTTCTGAGGTTGTCCCTCCGCGTTGCTCGGAGGATGACATAGAGTCTGGGGTGACAAGGGGAATGGACAATGGCGACCCCGCCCCGGCACAAGGCCGGGATGACGTGGAGTGCGGGGTGACAGCAACAAGAAATGCGCCGCGAGCCGTAATTCTAGATTCTGGTTGCGGCACAGGCGAAAGCACAATTCACATTGCACGTCGCTATCCAAACATTCCCGTCATCGGGATTGACAAATCAGGCATGCGCCTGACCAAAGCCGGAAACCCCGCGCAAACGGCAGGAGAAGACCTTCCACGAAACGCGTTCTGGATTCGCGCAGAGCTTTTGGATTTTTGGCGGCTTGCGCTTGAACGTGTACAAGCAGGCGAATGGACGATTCCGTACCATGCCGTGTATTACCCGAATCCATGGCCAAAGCAAAGTGAAGCCACAAGGCGCTTTCACATGCACCCGATTTTTCCAACGCTCCTTGCATTGGGCTGCGTGACGGAACTCCGCACGAACTGGGAAATCTACGCCCGAGAATTCGCCAAAGCCGCAAGAATTGTGTTTGAAGAGCGCGCAGGGATTGCCACGAAAGAACTTTATGGAACCCCTTCCAATTGCAGAACAAGAAATAATGGTTTCCCTACGCTTCGCTTCGAGGAAGACAAAGTCGAGGACGACGAAAGGGGTAACCGCTTACTTCGACTTCGCTCAGCACAGACTCCGGCGGGAACGACAACCGATGCAGAAATGACAATCAAGTGCGAGAGCTTCGATCCCATCACCCCCGAAACCGCCTTCGAACGCAAGTACAAAGAAGCGGGCCAAGAGCTATGGCGAGTGCTCATAACGGCTTCGCCGTAGTCGGCAAAACTTAGAGTGGGAAGCTTATTCATTACGAAAGCAAATAAAATCGCATCCGCAGTCAGATCCGCATAAGGAAGTTCCGGCTCGGAGGCAGGAATGACGAAAAAGCAGGCAAGACAGAATAAAAGACAGCAGACTTCCTACTGTCTATTTCCTGTCTTTCATCCAATTCGCAATAAATTTCAAATTGCGAGTAAAGCGGACATCCATTTCGGCGCCAGGCACTACGATAAATTCCGTAAGCCCGTACTTATCGCCCTTGCTGCCCCAATCGTACGTATAACCTAAACGAGTCCACGGGCGAGCCTCCGGACCTTCATAACTCTTCGCCGCACGAGCATCGAACCAATTCTTGAACCACATCATGCGTTCAGAAATTCCGGCATCGTTACCCAGTTCGCCTTCAAAAGATGCGAGCATGTCAAACGCTTTCACGTCAGGAACATACGCAGGACGCATCAAGTCTTCCGGTTTAACCCACAAGAACGCCATGTGCGTTACCTTGGATGTTCTCGGTTCGCCAAACAGCTGCTTAAATCTCAAATTCCAATTGCGCACACCTTCATTATGGTCCTGGAACCAAGCCAACAGTTCCTTTTCGTTCACGACCCACACGACGCTATCGGACTTGACCAGTTCACCATCCTTGTAAGTCTCGGGATCCGAAGTCAGCGTCGCCACAAGGAGTTTCGATTTGTCCGCATTCCATGTGACCTTGTCGCTATATTCATCGAGCGTCACGACCGTGTATTTTTCTTCTTCAAGCGCCTCGGACGCATCCTTCACGGCAGCGGCATACGCTACATCCAAAATAGAATCGCGGTTTGTCATCGAGACCGTTTGTCCCATATTGTCGCGAATTTCGCAATAGGGAATGCTGTCTGTATTCACGGCGACTTCAGCCTTTGCAAACTGGTCCTTCAAGACATCTCCGTTGTACGAAAAGAGTCTGTCGCCTTCCATAAACGAAATGACAATCTTACAAAATCCCTTTTCGGGAATCACAACCGATGTAGGAAAGTGTTCATTCCCGGCACCGGTCGTATCGAGCGACATCTTGTTGTCGTTTTCACCGCAAGTGTAATTGTATTCCGTAAGCGTTGCAACACCAGGTTTCATTTCGCTAAAGAATACGTTTTCCTGTTCACTGCTAAAAGCGGGCTTTACGATAATGGACTTTCCGCCAAGTACCATCGTATGCGGAATGCCTTCGCCGCAATAATAAGCCGGTTGACGGAATACACCGATGATTCCCGTTTTTCCCTGGAAATTTTCAGCCTTGGAGACACTATCGCCCCTCGTAAATGCGCAACCCAGTAGCGCGAGAGCAAAAACGCCCCCCAATAAATAAAAATTTTTCATCCTATTCCTCATCCTAATAAACCACCAACGCTAGGTGTCCTCATCAGAAATATAGCTAACTCGATTTTTTTGGCAGGAATATCTTAGTGAAGCGGTACTCGTTTTGTAAACAACAATCTACCGTTTACGTCAAGTTGCATAAAGGCGGTACGATTCCACCCGGAAACATCGACCGAAATAGAAGTGCCATCAAACGAACGTTCTCCAACATGATTTCCTAAAGCATCATAAAAACGCAGCGTCTTTTTCCCCGCGAACGGGACCTCGACACCAATGGTTTTGGACGAAAGCTGAATTTGTACTTTAGGCACAGCGTTCCCAGCCAGCGATACTAGGCCTTGGCTTGACGAGGCCGGATTCTGCGAAGACGAACTTGATCGTTTAGCGCTGGAGCTCGACGAAACGGCCACCGATGAACTCGAAGCCTTGACGCTGGAGCTCGACGAAACGGCTACCGATGAACTCGAAACCTTGACGCTGGAGCTCGACGAAACGGCTACCGATGAACTCGAAACCTCTTCACTGGAAGAACTGACAGCAACGTCTTGAGGGCACTTGTCAATCGTCTTGGAGCGTTTCACCGTAAAGCAAACGCGGTCGTCGCCCTCTATGATGAGATTGAAAATTCCTTCGATAGCGGCCTTGCCATTATCGTTGACAAATCTAAAATCATTATAATATTCTTGGTTTACGTTGAGCACTTTCTTCACTTCAACGCGCTGGTGGTCCACATCACCATTCGGATCATTTGTCCAGAAAGCCCCCTCGTAGTAATCGATATACCAAATCATCACGCCGTTATCGCCTTGCATTGCGCTATAGGCGGAATTTCTGATTTTTGTGTCAAATCCCACCGCGGGACGATACTCGATGATGTAGTATTCCCTGGGCTCGTTCGGGTTCGATACCGCATATGCCTGCATCTTCGAAAGATTCTTGAGCACATAGACACTATCGCTATTCGTAATTTCTATCGGGGTAAGCCACCCCATCTCCTCGCGTTCAAACGCAGAAAAAGTCGGCGGATAGCCACCGTTTCCATTGCGAAGCCCAACCGCCATCACATCGTAAGGCAGCGGACCTATGGTCGCATAGCCTTTAGAATCTACACTGTACAGGTCCGGAAGGCCAAGCACATGGCTAAACTCGTGTACATACATTCCGAGCATAGCGACATCGCTGAAGCTCGTAGAGTTCTGCATTCCTTCGGCTTTCTGCGCAACAAAGGCGTAGTTGTTAAACCGGTATCCATTTTTAGAATAAATTTTATGAGCGCTGTAAATCAAGCTATACTTATGGTTAGAGAATTCATCGCTATAAGTCATAGCCTTGCCCTTGGAAATCGGATGCATGATGACAAACGGGATAATTTCAGGGTACTTGCTCGCTCGTGCCTTGAAGTCGTCCCGTTCGACGAGCTGATCAATTGCAGGCAAGATAAATAGGCTGTCGCTATTGTACTCGCTAAAATTTTTGGGGAGTTTTATGGAATAAAAGTCAAATGTCGGTTTGAAAAGTCCACCGGAACTTTCTATAAAATAATCCCTCACGCTGCCATAGGCGCCGTTTTCCTTATAGCCCTTTTCATTGAACATTCTTACGAACATGGCGGAATCGAGCGGCTTGTAATCCGCCGTTTCGACGACCATCACCGGGAAATACTGGTCTCCCATCACATAGTCTTCTGCATCATTGTGGGGGAGAATCATCGATATGCCATTCCGCTTCGAAGGACGGGACTTCTGGATACGCGTGATTTTCTGTTGGCGGTAATTCTTCAGGGATTCGGATGGATCCAGTTTTTTCAGGAAAAAATTTTCGCTTTCAGTTCGCTTATCCGCATTCTTCGCGACGATATTTGAAGGTTTTCCGTCATTGCCGATATAGACAAAACTACCTTTGCCGTTGCCGACAACCGGGTACCCGTCGACCGTCATTGCATACTGGAAGGCGTTATCGCCCGAAAACTGCACCGTCACGACAGAACCGTCTTCTTGCGGGATTTCCACGGGTCCGGAGATAGAAGGCTCGGCCCAGGCTACAGAAAAAGCACAAGCCCATAGCAGGCTTGACAACAAAAGCAAGGATGATAACTTATTTTTATTCACAGTAAGAATATATATCCAAAAATTCTAAAAGTCTTTTTGTTATGAAACAAAAAAGCTTTTACTGAAAACCCTTTTCAACAGGCACTTTCCTAGACTCGGCAATACAAGCCGTTTACGAATTTCTATCTTTGGCGTTGTAAAACTAAAGAGGTCTAAAATGACGTTTGAAGAAATGTACGCACTGGCATGCCAGCGCAAGAAGGACATGCCGGAAGGCAAGGGCACCACGGAACTCTTCAAGAAGGGTCCGCACGGCATCGGCAAGAAGCTCGTCGAAGAAGCCGCCGAAAGTTGGATGGCCGCCCGTTTTGAATCGCGCGACGCCCAATGCCTGGAACTTTCTCAAGTGCTCTACTACGTTGCCGTCATGATGGCAGAAAAAGGTCTCACCCTCGAAGAAGTGTACGCAAAACTATGATTAAGGTAGCTCTCCCGAACAAAGGCATGCTCTTTGAACCGACACAGGAACTCCTCAAGGCCTGCGGTTACAAGGCATCGAAGCCCTACAAGACTTTGACCCAGATCGATTCCAAGAACGGTATCGAATTTTTCTTCCTGCGCCCGAGCGACATCCCGATGTACGTGGGTCGCGGCATCATCGACGCAGGCATCACGGGCATCGACTTCAACGCCGAAGCCAAGAGCCCGGCCGTGAAGGTTTTGGACCTCCCGTTCGGCGCTTCCAAGCTTTGCGCCGCTGTTCCGAACGAAAGCCCGATCCAGAGCCTCGCCGACTTGAAGGACGCCACCATCGCCACCAGCTTCCCGAACATCGTGGAAAGCTACTACAAGAAGAAGATGGACTTCGTGGTGCTCGAAGGCGCCGTCGAAATTTCTGTGAGCCTCGGTGTCGCAAATGCGATTGTCGATGTGGTCGAAACGGGTACGACGCTCAAGCAGGCAGGGCTACGCATTATCGGCGAACCGCTCTTCCGCTCTAACGCAGCCATTTTCTGCAACCCGCAGAAGACCGAACTCGAAGAAGTCAACACGCTCATCCGCCGCATCCAGGGCAAGCTCGTCGCACAGACGTACATGATGATCGAGTACGACTGCCCCTCCGAGCTCCTCGCAAAGGCTTGCGAAATGACTCCGGGTCTCGACGCCCCGACAGTGACGAAGCTCCACGGTCGCGAATGGTACTCCGTGAAGGCCATGGTGCCGCGCGAAGAAGCCAACGCCATCATGGACAAGCTCTGGGACGCAGGCGCAAGGAGCATCCTCCTGTTCGGCATCGAAAGCGCACGAATTTAAGAGCTATGAGGTCGCTCGTAAACTCGCTTTGAGCTCGCTCCGCTCTGAGGACGGTGCTACGCACCTTTGGGTGAATGTGCTCATACCTCAAAGGGAGCCCTTGAGCTACGCGATAGGGCGACCGAGCCCATACCCCACACCCC
>CACWPM010000064.1 GCA_902762795.1 Fibrobacter succinogenes
CGTGGACAACGCTGCCATGCAGCTCCTGAAGCGCCCGCGTGAATTCGACGTGCTCCTCTGCCCGAACCTCTTCGGCGACATCCTCACCGACGAATGCGCAATGCTCACCGGTTCCATGGGCCTCCTCCCGTCCGCTTCTATTGCCGAAGGTTCTTTCGGTCTCTACGAACCGGCCGGTGGTTCTGCTCCGGACATCGCAGGCAAGGGTATCGCTAACCCGCTCGCCCAGATCCTCTCCGTGGCCCTCATGCTCCGCTACACCTTCAAGGAAGAAGAAGCCGCAAAGGCTATCGAAGCTGCCTGCGAAAAGGTCATCGCTCAGGGCTACCGCACTGGCGATATCTACCAGGAAGGCTGCACCAAGGTCGGCACAACTGGTATGGGCGACGCTATTATTGCTGCACTTAAGTAATTCGCGCTGTCCGCGACATAATGCAAAAAAAATTTGCCACCGGTTCACATCGCCGGTGGCTTCTTTTATACAAAAAAAATCCCGCCGGCAAAATCGACGGGGTTACCTACAGAACAAATCAAGTAAGAACTATTTCGCCTTTTTCTGCAGTTCTAGGACTTTTTCTTCGGATAGGTGCGAGTACTTGACAATTTTTTCAATAGGCTCATTGTCAGCAATCATAGCGAGAGCCATTTCAATATGACCTTGTTCAAGCCCCTCCGCTCGCCCTTTAGCTTCAGCTTTGAGCCAAATTTCGGCTTCGATTGCTTCATCAGCGTGTTTATCGAACATATGTTCCTCCAAGGCTTTAAGCAGTTCTGGGCTTATGCGACTTATACGTAAACGGTTGAGGGCGTCTCTAAATATCGGATCCTTCGATTCGGGAACTTCAAGCGGGCCTTGCGACAAAAGTTTCAGCCAGTAATCCTCGCGTGAACTGATGTTCTTTCGCAACCTCTTGAAGTTCAGAAGATCTACTATAATATATCTATTTTTAGTAAAAATTGGAAGAGCCTTGTGCTCGGCATCGCTATGGCGAACTTCATCCTCGCTATAAACCGCCCAAGTATCCTTAAAAATATTCTCGGACTTGAGAATCGAAAAATTACAGAGCCAGATGGAAACCATTTCAGGAAGTTCATAAAAATGAACCTTACGCTCTTTTTCGTCCATCGACTTAAAATATGCCGAACGGTTATATTCGTACTTACCTCGTAGCGTCTGGTAGGAATTGTAGAGTTGCAAACGATCAAGGAAGAACGGATGGTTCCTATTTTGCAGCTCTATATTAAAATAACGATGATCCTTGGTTGTCACCCACACGTCAAGGCGCGCGGCATCATCTTCCGGCATGAAAACGTCAATGGGCTTTTCGAACTCGTAATCGAGATCGACAATTTCATGGTCGTGGTCTAGTCCAAGTAAGCAGTTGAGCATATCGCGGATGGTGTCCTTGTCATCCATCAACACACGAAACGTTTCACTGTAATATGGAAGCAAGAACTCTTCTCCTTGCGCGTTTGTGACGATGTAGTAGGCATTCTTTTCTGAAATCGTGTTATTTTCGGTCATTTATTTTTCCTTTAGGGGGAATGTTTGCAATATGGCCCCTATACTATTAACACGCTTTTGAGGGCTGTTTGGTCTAAAGATTTTATGTAAAATAATTTTCAGAAAGCAAACAAAAAGCTTCCGCCTGACAACGAGCCGGTGGCTTCTTTTATACAAAAAGCGGCTGGATTTCTCCGGTCGCCTTTTTGTTTTCCTCCGAACTCTCTCTATTTATTCATTAAAAGACATACAGTGTGTGAATAGGGAATCGACCGCTGCAATCATTTTTTCTTCAAGAGGTTTTTGAATCTTATTTTCATATTCCATATATTTTTCATAAAACTCGGTTGAAACACTACTAGTTCCATCAGCGCACGCAAACGATAGAGGACGAGGATTGTCACAAGGGGCAGAACCAGGAGCAGTTTGTTTTATTCTTTGTAAAAAACTCAAGCTATCAAGGGTACTTTTAAGACATTCTTTCGATAAATTCGAAAGTGGTATAGAATCGCTTTCCACCTCGATTTTCTTCTGCGCAAAATGCGAAACGCTAGAAATCAGAGCAGAAGCAACAGCTAAGTCTTCCGTGGTGAATTCGCAATCACAGTAACCCAAATCTACATAAAGCGGTTCACATTTTTCTTCGTAAGGATGAGAATCCGTCATTGGAACATTAGTCAAATTATACCAGTCAATACTTGTAATATTAAATTCTGTATTTTCTTCATTATAGTGAAATTTAAAGCGCAAGCCCTTTAAATGAGCGAGGACATCTTCCATCGGCACAAGTCCAATTTTAGCCGCATCTTGATCATCAGATGCATAAAAGCCAAATCCTCCCCAAATATTACACACCTTTTTAATTTTAGACTGAAGATCATTCGGTTTCCACGAATACGGAAGACTGAATCCAAAAGTAGATATTTCATTTAAACTAGCAATAGAATCACTGGGTATAAGTTCCACAGAAATATCCCCTGCGTATTCCACACAAATTCCATGCATAGCGCGAGCATCGATTTCTTTAATGTTTCCCAAAGAATCCTTACCCGCAAAATAGAATTCCACAGAAGCACGTCTATCAAACTCATTTTCAGCAGCGGAATCAGGTTTATTTCCATTCAGTTCATATACAACCTTTCCGCACAAGCTTCCGCCACACTTGTCTATAACATCGGCAAGTGCCATGGAATCATATTCTGTAGTCGCATTCCCAGGCCATATCATATCAACATAAGCATTTTCAGGGTATGTACTCACAGTCCAGATACCCGAAGTATTAGTCCCGTTATCGTAACCAGTGCGCACGCGATAACCCGTTGTCGGCCCCCACATTTCCGGCGACCAGATGCACCCCTTTTCTAGAGCTTCCAAGGAATCCGTCACGCCCATCACGCTGCACAGCACAGGCGATTGCGGAACATTCAAATTATTTCCCATATTCGGAATGCTCGTCGAGCCCGAAACAGGAGATGCATTGTCGGAGCACGCAGCCACAAGGAGAAGGGCTCCCAAAGCAATCAAGCTATAGATTTTTTTATTCATATTAGTTGTCCTCATCTTTATTCAATTTCCAAGTTAACGGGAACAGTTGCATGTTCAAATGATAAATTTGATCGGCATTTTCTGTTTCCGAAGCCATTGCAGCAATTTTTTTACGGAACGCATCAACTTCTTGAGCAATACGTTCGTAACATTCGTGATTGACCGTAAAAGTCACGCTGGATACGCTGCGGTCTTGCGGTTCAAAACGTTCGATGGATTCATCGGCAAGCTGCAACATTTTGTGCTGCATCGCATGCACGGCATAAGCTAATCCCTCCTTTGATGCCGTCACGTTCTTTTCAGTCTGGCGATACGCGCCGTCCGCGCCTTTTTTCAGGAATCCCGCTTTTGTCAAGAATTCGAGCGATTTGCTAACTTCGGCTGCGGAGATTTCGTTACAGCAATTTTTAGCAATCTGCCCCGGAGTAGCGCCCTTCATCATCGGCGCCAGTTCGCGAATCACAGGATTTTTCCAGCCTTCGAAATACTCGACAGCCTCCTTATCGACAACGCGAACTTTGTACTCAAGCGCAATTTGTCGCATCTCTTTCCAATACGGCTTTTTGGCTTCGTCATCCTTAGCGTTGCAAAAATTGACAAGCGCTATGAAGTAGTTCGCTTCGAAGCCTGCAAGCCCCATTGCCGAAATCATGCGGTTCATCGACACGCGGCTCAAGTTGCTCTTGCCTTCACTCACGAGCCTGAGATACGTCGGCGAAGAGAACCCCGCCAGTTTTGCAAATTCCCTCCAAGAAAAGTACGAAGTCCTTTTTTGATCCTCGTAGAAATCCTTGACCAAGGAATGGTAATCTTTGTATTCTGTTATCTGTTTCATGTTAACAAATATACCCATTTTTTCAAGAACATGACACAAAACATTATTTTTTAATCAATTTTAAGCACTGAATTTAAAGATTTTTTCTATATGACACGCATTTATATTTTTCAGGGGAAAAAACACAAAAAAAATCCCCTCGCGACATTCATCGCAAGGGGTAGCTATACCAGGATTAGCTATTTCAACACTCTATTTAACAAGAAATACGCAATATTTTGCTCAAGTTTCTGTAACGTGTAAAGATTTCTTTGAAGAAGAACATAAGGAGGAACCTGTTCTTGGTAGGACCTTCATAACCGTATTCCAGATAAACAAACGCTTTATAATCGGCCGGATCAAGTACAACACGATCGTCTGCGGTACAAAGATAACCGTCAGCAACATACGATTCGAGCAAGGCTATGCTACATTTCAACTTGGTAAAAATTTCAGAATTCGATTGTCCCACATGTTTAAAGCCGAGATCATTTTTCAAGTAACCTCTACACAAATACCGGTAAAGGCCGTACAGCGTATAATATAGTTCATGCGCCATAATCTTACCGTCAAGCCCAAAACCTTTGGTTTCGTCACCGCCCGGCGTGAAGAAATCCATTCCGAGAATGACATGAGTTTGGTTTTTCAAGATACTATAATATTCTTTCCACTTCAAAGTATCTTCTTTAGAGAGCTTTATCGGCGAAGTGGAAATATAATTCTGGTCATATGTTTCGAGCAACTGTATACATTCTTTCACGACCGAACTCAAGTCAACTCTTTTTCCATTTTCCAATAGAACTTCGCCATCGTGCCTGTCAACAATGTCGAAAAATTTAAAGCGGTCACAATTGATAGAAACCATTGCATTGGAAATCTGGGAGAGAATTTGGCACGATCCGTTGTACTTGCCGATAGCGACCGCCCTGAGATCATCAAGTGTAACTGAAATTGCGCTACCGCTTATTTGGTCTATTTCCTTCCGATCTTCGACCTTGTGGTAAAGGATAGCGCCATTTTTCACGACAAACATGAAGTATGTACTATTTAATACATTGATTTTCCGATTGTCTTCCACTACTTTAAGATACATGTCGCAAGAAACCTTGCTCGCCGCCCTTTCTCCATCGAAAAAGATGGAGATATAATCGAGCAGCGTTTCGGGAGGCATTTGTCCTAAAGAGTTCGCAGAAGTCTTTTCCGCATGATTTTTACCTTGACTAAGCTCGTATGCCGCGGAAAGATAAGCGTTACGCCAGGTTCCCGATTCGCACTGGTATCCGAGTTGCAGCAAAGCGAAGGCGCACAATTTTTTTGCATCGGCAACACATTCATCTTTACCGAAAGCTAGAATCATCTGGTTTGCCATATAGGCGGCAGTCCAATAATTCCCGGCAGCAATATCATCCTCGATCATGGAAAGCATTTTGTCTTTGCTACCCGCCTGCATATAACGCATCATTTCTTTCGCCAACTGTTCCGGCGGGAGTTCCTGAAGATGGATGGGATTAGCGTCGTACCATCCGAGATATTTCTGGTAAACGGCCTTGGCGTTGTGTACAGGCGTCCCGTAGAACGGCTTGAGGCTCCAGTTTTTCTGCATTCCTCTCGGCAAAACAAGCATGTCCGCCACTTCGTCCATCTTGTAGCCCATGTTCATATAAAGTAGCGTCTGGTCGTGTATATACTTGTAAATGGAAGCCGTATCGATAATAAATTTGCGGATATCGACTTTAGCAATAGTCTTGCCCTTAGAATCTTTCAAATTGCGCCAATGCGGCCAGTTATGGCTCTGGAAAATGACATCCGTTTTATCCTTGCCTCCAAACAAATGCGCCGTTTCCATCAGATAGCCCGCCCAAGCCTTTGCATCACGGACTTCAGCTCCACGGAGCGTGTAAAGGTTGTGTAACGTACCGGAGCAGTTTTCCGCAAGCCATAACGCCTTGTATTTAGGGAAATAGTTGTTCATTTCGGCGGGCGCTTCGGTCCCCGGCGTAAGCTGGAATTCGACTTCAATGCCGTCCAGATTCATCCGCTTGTTCTTGTCAATTTCCAACGTAGGACGTCCCACGGCAGACGGTGTTCCCGTAGATTGCCCCTGCCCAATTCCGATGCAGATTTCACCGCTAGTATACTTGTCTACATCAGTATTTTTACCTTTATACGTAGGCTTTATAAAGCTTCCGTATTGGTAAGAAGCGCGACGACCCATGGCATTGCCCAAATACACGTTTTCGCTCACGGCATGGTCGTAAAAGCCCACCGGTGCAATGATAAAACGAGTGAGTCCTTGTATTCCTGCAGCAGCCTTTTCATCAATAAAATACTTTTCTACAGTTTCCATTCCGCCATAATGGTCAATATGCGAATGACTGATAATCATGCCCACAATATAACCCTTGATAAGCTGATTTCTTATTCGCTGTTTTGTTGATTTTTTATATTCCGTTTGACCAAACTTTTGTACCAAAAAATCGTTAAACAGACACATGGCCGCTTCAGTACACTCGTTGCTCATCAGCGTATCCATAACAATCCATCGCGGAACACTTTCGTCAGGATTGCTCCTTACAAACGTCATATTGGACATATCGTAGCCGCGGACCTGATAAATTTTATCCGGCAAGACTTCAAATACGCCAGAAAGCAAGTTGCTTGCGCCATTGTCCCATAAATTGGGATGTACACGCAAATTTCCGTTGGCATCATTGGCGTCATCTGGACTATACGCATTCTCAAGAAATTTATAGTCTTCTTGAGACCAAACTTTTTTAATATTGGGATACTGCGAATACTTCGAATTACAACATGCACATTCATGCTCACTCGAAAAACAATTTACAATATCGCTACGAATAGCCTCATAATGATTCTTTATACGAGTATATGCGCTCGATGCCAACGAATTTTCACTCTTCGCCATTTTTACCTCAATAGACAAATGTTGTTAAAAATCTAATGTTACGATAAAATTATTTAAACACTACACTATAAACAATAACCCATTTGGGTTAATCCTTCCATCTAAAGTAAATAATAAAGTAATTAGCTTATGTAATACAACAGAACATCTATTAAAACGATGATTCGGCACAATAAAAATTCAAACAAATTCGTATTCTATAAAAAAACACAATTGCAAGTTTCCAATTGAAAAATATTATTTACAGTTTATATTTTTATTACACACACAGTTATATTAGAAAACGAAGGATTTTTCATTTAAATCCTTACGTACTATCACTAACATAGTGCGTTTATTAAACCATAAAATAAGAGGGGAAACCAAAATGAAAAAATTATTTCAATTGGTTCTTTTAACCGCGTCTATGACGTTCGCGGCCATAAGTATCGATGGGAATTCAACATCATATGGATGTACATATTCTCCATCATTCAGGTTGTACAACTCAGGAGGTACCATAGGTAAAGGTTTTAAAATCTATGCCTACTTCTCGAATTTCGACAGCAACCCGCTGTACGATCTTGAAGAATACGCAACAGATGCAACAAACATGCGTGTTCAAAAAACCGGGAAACACATATATCGCGTGGTAATGGACTTCGCCAACAGCACAATTCCTGCGAACAGCTATTTTCCAGCGTCAGTAACAAGGTTTTTCACCATCAAGACGCGCAACAACAGCACCAACAACTGTTGGGAACCGTATCCATGGAGAGCAAGATTCGGAGATATCGTAGTTGAAAACTCCAACGGACAAGTAATATACGGTAGACATCCAGGCAATAGCTCCAGGATAGGTCTTCTCGTGCCTGCCAATTCGGGATCTCTTTGCCCAAGCGGTAAAGTCGATGTCACCATAAGACTAGACGCAGAAGACAATGAGAATAAAACAAGAATTGTTAGTGGAAACACTAGCCCGAAGGGTATTGAAATAAGGGATGGCGGACTCAAGTTCACATACTGTTCCTACATTTCGCCCAATCCGCCTAGAGTCCCGTACGACTATGTCGTTTTAAAACTTGATGACAATTGCCCAAGCGGAACATACAATTTCAAACGTTATCATGATACCGAAGACCATGACAACCACAATTACGCATCTGGTTCATACTGGCCCAATATCGTCAGTGACAACGCCCATATCGAATACTGCCTGGTGCCCAGAGACTATTCTTCGACATTAGTGTATCCTTTCAGCTCCAACTTTGGCATTTTCGCGAGCTATGCTTCTGAATCCATTCTCCATAGCGAAATATTGTTCGATGACGAAGATACCAACAATCAAAACACTTGGACTTGGTACGGCATGTCCACAACAATGCAGAATCGTGCAAAAGTCATCATGAGCGGAACGACCAATACCACTTACCATGTCGTCAAGTGGAATGGTGGCAGCCTGTTGAAGAGTGCAGAAACCGAAATTGCAAGCAAGCCGATTTCTGCAGACAACATGGTTATCGTGAACAAGCCCGCACCAGCTACATTAAAGGGCATTAACCGTTCTACAGTGTCCGTCGAACTCCAGTCTCAAGGCAAGGTGGAAGTTTCCATTGTAGATATCAATGGTTCCGTTGTCGCAAAGATTGCAGAAAACAACCTCCAGCCGGGCCTCCATCAACTCCATTGGAACTCCGCAAAAGTGCCGAACGGTTTCTATGTGGTTTCCGTCAAGCAAAACGGCATGGTTAGCGCCAAGAACGTTATTCTAAAGTAATTTAAAAGCCACACACAAAAAAGCTCCTCGGTTTTAAACGACCGAGGAGTTTTCTTATTGAAAAAAATATCAAAACACAAAGACTATTTTTAGCAAGGCTCTGAATTATGAAGCCTCAAATTTTTCTAATCGTGAACAAAGGTTAGCTATAGAAAAAACGCAAGGATAAGCCAAAAATTATTGATTAAACTCATCATAGTTTATCCACACAGATTGTGGTTTTTCGCACGGGCATTATCTATTTTTACAGAAAGAGTTTCCACTTGGTGTAAAAATGAAGTTGTCTTGTAAATTCACGTCTGTATCGCTAATTAGCTTAATATTTAGTCTTTTTGCGTGTACAAATGACGAAATCGGCAGCAATAGTACAAAGTCCACAAAAAAAATCCCCCACGAAGATTACGTTACAATTGCAGATAGCACGCTACACAAAAACGTGAAGATGTACCGAGCGCTCAATTTTAAGGGCGATACAACAAAATGGGACGAATCGGATTGCAACATAAAAGATACCAGTTTTAGCTGTTACCACGAAACTTGCGTCGGATGTTATACGGTAAAAATTTGCCGTGATGCCAACAACAAACGTATAAAATGTCCTGGCTATAAAGACACCATTTACGACACAACTTACAAGAACATAAACTTCGGTGAAAACGCGCTTGTCAATTACATCCCCATTGCAAAAATTCCAAAATTCAATCGGGATACCGTACAAAAAGTTTTGTCTACTCTATACGGCTACGCATGCGCTCAATTTTTTGAATTCACCTCCAATTATGACCTTGAACCCATCGGTCTACCTGAAGGTTTTTCTTTTGAAGACCGAAACTCCGTCCCCTTTGGTTATGAAGCAATAAGTCGCTCAGGAGAATGCAGTGTTAGTGCAGCCAATGTACAATACACTCCTAAAAGTGATTATCCTAGAAGCATCGTCCGTAGACTTCCTGAAAAAGTTCGTCGGGTAACCTATCAATTTTTCAATGGATCTATGAAATCATATCGCGACACGACCATTTCTTGGAAACTCGCATATGTGGACCAATATGGGCGTGGTGATACTTTGGACATAACAACAAAGTTTATCGCAGATACATCGACAACAGATTCTCTACGTACTAGTATTATGGGCGTTCATGCGAGCCGCAAGTACAACGCCAACTAAATTTGATCGTTAAACAATAACTTTATACAAAAACACCCTTGCGACTTTCATCGCAAGGGCATTTAAGTTCGCAACTCTAGGCCGCTTTGAACATTATGCGTTGCGCTCTACGAGCGCAGGCCTGTTGGCTCGGTCATGGACGAGCGACTACCCCACGGCTCGAATTGAGCCGACCCCAAAATTCGTACAAACCCAAAACGACACAAGAATTGATACAGAAAACAAATGTATCACAAAGCCAAGAAAAGACGCATATAGGGAATACAAACGCAATTGACAACGTTTTTTTTGTAATTTGTATGTCGAGAGTTTTTCGATGGAAATTGGAATGAGTAAATTACGCAAAAAATGGATTATTGGGCTCGGACTTGGGGTAATTGCACTCGGACTTGTCGTGTGTAGCATAGCTATTTGGATAAAAAGCTCCGCATTACCAGATGATATTCAAGTAGAACGGAAATTGACTGTTGAAGATAGTATTTTTTTGAATTTAGAAAAAAAAGCAAAACAAACATCCAATAAAATAATTGATAGTACGTTTCACATAAAAGTAGATCTTTATCGCGTTTTAAACTATAAAGGGGATACAACGATTTGGCGGACTAGTGATTGCGAAATTAAGAAAAAAACGTTTGAATGTTATCATCAAAGTTGTTGGGGCTTAGGTTGCTCAGGCTTTCGAACTAGAATTGGAGGTAGAATAGCAAAAATTCATTACAAAGACACTATTTACGATACCACCCATAGAAATCTGAACTTTGGAAAGAACGCTCTAATCAAATACATTCCTGTCGCCAAAATTCCAAAAATAGATAGGAGACAAATGAAAAAGCGCCTTTCTAAATTGTCTGGTGAAGCCTGTTCTGAAATTGCAAATCTAAAATCAAACTATACTTTTGAAGCAATTGGGCTTCCAGAAGGCTTCACTTGGAAAGTAGATTCAAAAGAGTTCAATAAAGGACCTTATGATACAGGACCTTATGAAGCTTATATTAAACAAGATAGTTCATTTAGAAAAAAATGTGTTGTATCCGAAGTTAAATGGAAGATGTTCAAACATCCAAATGCAAATTTTTGTCGTTGTAGTGCAATATCTTTGCCTGAACAAAAAGAAACCTTTTATTCTAGACTATTTAACGGTTCACTTCAAGCCTACAAAGACACCACAATTTCGTGGAAACTTGTCTACAAGGACCAATATGGTCGTGGCGATACATTGAATATAAAGACAATGTTTGAATAAGGGAGATTCCGGCTCGGAGGCCGGAATGACAAGCAATAAATTTCGCGGGAATGACAATGTGTACGTTACTCAGGACGACACGTAAAAATCCCGCCACTATCGCTAGATTCTTCGACTACGGGCTTCGCCCTCCGCTCAGAATGACACATTAATACAACAAAACACCCTTGTGACAAAGTCACAAGGGCATTTTTAAAGGATTTCCGTTAGGAAAAATTAAGCCTTATTGAGGCGATCCTGGATCATGTCGATGATTTCGGAGAGTTCCTTCGGGAGGTGCTTGCCGAACTTCGGATAGTGATTTTCCTTAACGTCAGCGAGTTCCTTCTTCCAGCCTTCCACGTCAACCTTCGTGATTTCCGGGAGAGTTTCCTTGTAGTAGTCAGCGAGGCCTTCAGTATTGATGGCGCCGTCCTTCGGCATGTAACCGATCGGAGTTTCCTTGGCGTTATCGACACCGTCGCAGCGGTCGAAGATCCATGCGAGCACGCGGCTGTTGTCGCCGTAACCCGGCCACATGAAGCCACCCGGGAGCTTCTCGTTGTTGGCATCCTTGCGGAACCAGTTCACGTAGAAGATCCGAACGGGTCGCGACGGATCTTACCGACTTCAGCAGCGTTGATGGTGGAAGCAGCGGTGATTTCAGAACCCACGATGGAGCCGAGGAACACGCCGTGGTTCCAGCTCAAGGACTGGTGGACCAGAGGAATGGTGGACGGACGGCGGCCACCGAAGAGGATTGCAGAGATAGGCACGCCTGCCGGATCTTCCCATTCCTTAGCAATGCACGGGCACTGCTTGGCCGGAGCGGTGAAGCGAGCGTTCGGGTGAGCCATTTCTTCGCCCTTAGGAGCCTTGTCCTTCGGGAGAGCGTCACGGGTCTTGCCC
>CACWPM010000065.1 GCA_902762795.1 Fibrobacter succinogenes
AAAAAGCAAATTTTTCCCATAAAAGAAAAATTTGCTACAACGCCTTATAAATCAAAGGGTTACGAGAAATTTAGGTACCCAAATGTCATATAGGCCAAAGTTCTACATATTCTTGTAGAACTTTTCAAAGCCATTCCCACTTTGGAACTAAACAATACTCTTCAAGAAATCCATGAAGATGTACAAAGCAGGCGCCGCCAAGAGGAACGAATCGCAACGGTCGAGCACGCCACCGTGACCTACGAACAAGTTGCCGGAATCCTTCGTACCGCTCCAGCGCTTGAGTGCAGACATCAAGAGGTCGCCCACCTGACCTGCAACGGTAATCAAGAAACCGATCACAATTGCCGTGGTCCAAGAAAATTCCATCTCGAAAGAGCTGAGCGAAGCACTGCACTTGACCCAGTAGGCGACCCAGGCGATTGTCGCAACGGAACCCGCCACAGAGCCTTCCCAAGTCTTTTTAGGGCTAATGCTCGGAGCAAACAGATGGCGTCCAAATGGACCCTTGCCCGCAGCAAACTTTCCGAAGAAATAGGCCACCGTGTCGCAAAGCCAAACTGCCGTCATCACCAAAATAAACGGATAGCAATGTTCTAGCCCCTGACCGTTACCCATCATCATCACGTTCATGCCGCCCCAAAGTCCTACGTACAAAGGAGCGCCAAGATGCATCACAAGCCACGGGAACAAGTGGTCAATTTCGACTTTCGCATAGGCAACGCCAATGTAGATTGCAAAAATGGCAAGGAATGTCATGCCGACAACATAAGGCACTGCCGGGAGCCCAAAGTAGCCGCCCTTGGAAAGCGCCCACGCAAGCGTCAATGCAAGTGAAGACGCAAACGAGAGGTAGCGCATGTCCGGGCCAGCATACATCTTGGATACCATGCGAGCCCATTCCCAAGCGCCCACCGCGCTCAAGAAGCTCATCAATCCGATGCGGCTGAAATCGTTGTACCACAGGGAAACAAAAACTACTGGAATGGCAATAAACGCCGTAATCAATCGCTGAGCTAAATTACTCATGCAACACCTTCCCAAAACGTCTTTCACGGGTCTTGAAAAATTCCACGGCCTTCATAAACTCTTCCTTGGTAAAATCGGGCCAAAGAGTGTCCGTCACATAGAACTCGCTATAAGCCGCCTGCCAAAGCAGATAGTTCGAAAGACGGAATTCTCCACCGGTGCGGATAACAAGATCCGGATCAGGAGCACCCTTCAAATAAAGATTCTTTGCAAATAAAGTTTCGTCAATATCATCTACCTTGAGCGTACCGGCAGCAACCTGCGAAGCAATAGACTTTGCGGCTTCTACAATTTCTTGCCTGCCGCCATACGAAATGGCGAGGTTCAATTGCATGCCCGTATTGTTCGCAGTAATATCAATTGCAGATTGGAGACTTGCACGCGGCTTCTCGGGAATGCGGTTCATATTACCGATAACCGTGAGCTTCACGTTCTTTGCCATAAGGTCGGGGATTTCCTTCACCACCATTTCGATGAGGAGGTTCATCAAGTAATCCACTTCCTTGGAGGGGCGCCCCCAGTTCTCGGAACTGAAAACATACAAGGTCATGTGTTCGAGCTTGAGATTTACGCCCACTTCGACAGCATCGATAGTAGACTCGGTCCCCTTGCGGTGACCGAGGAAACGTTCCAAGCCACGGCTTCGAGCCCAACGCCCGTTGCCGTCCATGATGATAGCGACATGTCTAAGCTGATTTGCCACGCAAGCCCCGGACTACACCTTGAGGATGTCTGCTTCCTTTTCGGCGAGCAAACGGTCGATTTCGGCGATAGCCTTGTCGGTAGCCTTCTGGATTTCGTCCTGCTGTTTCTTGACTTCGTCTTCCGGCAGATCCTTGTTCTTCTTGATGGCATCGTTAGCATCGCGGCGGATATTGCGGATGGCCACGCGTCCGTCTTCGGCATGCTTGCGAGCGAGCTTTGCAAGTTCCTTACGGCGTTCTGTCGTGAGAATAGGGAGCGTCACGCGGATGCAGTTGCCGTCCTTCATCGGGGTAAGGCCGATATTTGCAGCGAGGATAGCCTTATCAATGGCATCGACAAGTTGCTTTTCCCACGGAGTCACGAGGAGCATACGCGGTTCGGGCACGGAAATCTTTGCCACCTGAGAAATCGGAGTCGGGGTGCCGTAATAGTCGATACGCACGCCGTTGAGGATTGCCGGGCTTGCCTGGCCAGCGCGGATCTTGGAAAATTCACGTTCGGTGGCCTCAATGGCCTTGTCCATTTTATCGTTGTAGTCTGCCATAGTTTATTCCTAGTCACTAGTCATTAGTCACTAGTTATTAGTTAAGAGTTGAAGGTTTATTTTCGTAATTAAATATAAGTAAAAATCCCTAGCAATGGACTAGCGTACCGAGGTCACCATTGATAGCGGCGCGTGTGAGGTTACCCTTTTCCATCTTGAAAACAAAGATGGGCATGTTGTTTTCCATGCAGAGCGCAACGGCAGCCGTGTCCATCACCTTGAGCCCGCGAGAAATGACTTCCTTGTAGCTGATGTCGTCGAAACGGGTAGCCATCGGGTCCTTGACCGGGTCAGCCGTGTAAATGCCATCGACCTTAGTCGCTTTCATGATAACATCACATTCGCTTTCGATGGCGCGGAGAGCAGCGCAGCTGTCCGTCGTGAAGAACGGGTTGCCCGTACCGGCAGAGAAGATGACCACGGAGCCAGCAGACAAAAGCTTGAGAGCCTTGCGGCGGTCGAAAAATTCGCAGACCGGTTCCATGCGGATGGCGGACATCACCACGGAGTCGACGCCCTGCTTGTCGAGGGCGTCCTGCATGGCAAGGCCGTTCATCACAGTGCCTAGCATTCCCATGGCATCGCCCTGGGCGCGGTTCATGCCGCCTGCAGAAGCGGAAATACCACGGACGAGGTTCCCGCCGCCAATCACGAGCGCAACCTGCACACCCTGCTTGACGATAGATGCAATTTCGGAGGCCATGTCAGAAAGAATCTGGTTGTCGATACCGTGGCCCTTTTCGCCTGCGAGGGCTTCGCCACTGAGCTTGAGGAGAATGCGTTTGAATTTAGACATAGTTGTTAGTCGATAGTCATTAGTTAAAGTGTAGATTTTAGGAATCGTCACTAGATCCTTCGCTGTTGCCTAGAATAACGAGACCTCTATTCACGCAAGAAATGTAATAAAAAGCGGAAAGAGGCTTCGCCCACCGACGGCCTAAATATCTAATCGTTAATGACAATATTTAACCGCCGGAGTTCCACTTTATTTATCAAGAATGCACCGAACCGGAAAACGGGACGTTTTTTCCTTGTCCATGAACGAAACGCCCCCCTGAAAATAGACATAGCCCGCTCTTTTCTCGTCAACTTCAACCGATGTCCAATACTCCGCAGCACCATAAGCTGTCGAACCAGTAGCATTGAAACCGAAGGAATCCAAGCCGCGATAACGATAATCCCTGTAATTGCGGGAACGCAAATCCGCACCCACCGACGTATTCCCATTGATAGAATCGACATGAGCAAACAAGGTCTTAAACTCATCGATGCTCGGCAAGTGCGTTCCTGCGGGGCAAACAGTCATGGCCGCAGCCCACGAATAATCCCTTGGAAAAGCACCACAAGAATCCCAATCGCAGGAACTCTCTTCAACCACGTAGCGCATATCATCACGCATCCATGTCTGAGTACCCATGACGATAGTCCTGTAAGTCTGGGAATCACGCACATCCAAGATGTCCTTGCCCGGAACAATCATCTTCTCGCGAGAGCCTGCATCATCGGCAATAACCTCAAACGAACCGCAATCAAGAGTCACGATATGTACATCCAGCGAATCATGCGTCACAACACACGACTCAACATTCTCCGCAGACAAGTGCTTCACGGATCCCTTTTCATTGAAACTAGTATCGTTCAGAGAGACTATAGAATCCTTCTGCGAAATTTCACTTACCGCAAGCGGCTTCCATCCTTCCACCGTGCAAAGCAGAAGTTCTTTCGTATCGGTCGTGAGGACAATCTTCCCGGAATAATCCGATGCGCATTCGGGAAGGCTTTTCGAAGAAAGCGAGGCCATTCCCCCAGATTCCGTTCTTGTGATATTATCTTCGGAACATGACGCCAAAAGCATGGCGAAACAAAAAGTCAGCACATATAAATGTTTCATATAAATTTCCTAATTTCCATTTTTAAGGCAACGGACCGACAATTGCATTCTTACATCGCAAGTGATGTATTTTTCAAGAAGCGTACTGTTGCTATTGCCCGAATAAACTTCTCCGTGTTCTTTAAGCCAACACATATTAGCCCTTATATCCATATTTGGAGTAGTCCAAAATCCGGCAAACTGCCCCGTATAAGCAGTTCCAAACTCAGACCTGTATCCAGCTGGTAAAATCGAAAAGCCAAAGACATCGTAAGCCATATCCCCTGATCTCCAAACATTCCTAGCCACTAGGTCCTGAGTTGCCGAATAGCCACCATTATGGGTATCCACAAATTTAATGAGAGTATCGATTTCATCGCGACTTGGCAAATGCCATCCGTTCGGGCACGCAACCAGCGCTGCATCTTGATTATAGACGCGACCGTATTTTTCGCAATAGCCAGCAGAATCCGAAAGGCAGGTACTCCCTTCCGCTTCATACTGGAGGTTTTCCGCCATCCACGTCTGCTTGCCAATAACAACAGTCTTGTATTTTTTCTTGTCGCGAGGGTCCACCAAATCAGCCCCGTATTTAGTCGAAAGTTTATGAGCCAGGCGATTTTCCACAAAGAATTCCGACTTTCCGCATGTAACTTTTGTGACATGGTAATTCGTCGTATCCGGTTCTGCGGTGCATACATTTTCTATGAATCCAGCATTTCCACCAATATAGACGGTATCCGTCACAGTCTTTGCAATATTGGTCGATTCGAAAACAAAAAAGGAATCCCTCGTTTCAGCACCTTGAATAGAAGAGTTCCACCCACCATCCTGGCAATAGAACAGTTCTCCCGAATCCACGACATAAGCCACTCGGCCCTCATTGTGAGCATCGCATTTCGGAAGGTTCTTTTGCGTCTCGCTGACCATTGCCGTAGCATGAACAGGAATATATTCCGTCGAGGGGTCGTCACCGCAGCCCACAACCCACAACAAAGAAAGTACAAATAAATAATTCTTTTTCATAACAAAGTCCACCCATCAATCATTCTTTACGCAACGTACGGCATAATAAAAGTTGTTTGCATTCGATTTACCCTTCCGGAGCGATAAATCCAGTTTATTGCCAGGGGTATTTTCCGTACCCCACAACGATGCCACATAGAACAAGCTATCTTCCGTCTGCGTAGATGTCATCGTCACACCATTCATGCCAAAACCAAATAAATCGTTTCCAGGAAATTTTCCATTTACGCTAGTTGCAGCCAAGTCTCTAGGAACAGATTCATCTCCATTACGTGCATCCACGTAGTCCGCCAGAACATTCCACTCGTCAACACTCGGGATATGCCAGCCGTCCGGACAAATTCCTTGCGGTTTTTCACCCAGTTCGCAATAAGAGGTTCCATCGCAACCATTCGGGAAATTCATAGCCGTAAGCCAACTGTATTCCTGCAAAACAGAATCCGCTTTGTATTTCAAGTTTTCCGCCATCCAGGTTTGGGTACCAATGACGACTGTCTTGTACGAGTTTCCGTCTCGGGAATCCACCAGCGGCTCCCCCCGTTTTGTCCACCGCAAACCAGCAGCACGGTCCCATACAGAAAAAGTATCCGAACCGCACGCCACCGTAACCAGATGGTAATCCGTCGTATCCGCTTTCATCGTGCAGCCAACATCCAACGTATCATTCGATCCTAAATAAACCGTATCGCTCTCGACAAACGTATAAATCGAGGTATCGAGAACATGATAAACCGTATCTGTATATCTATGACTCTGAACGACCCTGTTCCATTTTTCATTGGCACAGCAGAACAATGCATTGGAATCCGCAACAAAATACAATTCGCCGACATTCCCTAAGGTGCATCCAGGCAGCAATCCCCCCTTTGGAACTTCGGCAAACCCCGGAGTTTCTACGTATACAGTGGTAGTCCCTCCATCACTGCACGAAACAAGGAAAACCGTCAAGGCGCAAGCAACAAAATGCAGCAAGAATCTCATATTAACACTCCTTTCAAAAACAAAATTTAATAAAATATGGGGACCTCTAAAAATGGCTTTGATAAAAAAAATCAATCGAAACACACTACGCCCTATCCGTTTTCCCCTACCTTTTTTCATACGAAATTCCATTTTCTTTTTAAATAATATACTTTACAATAGGTTTGGTTTCGGTAGCAGGTTCTCTATGAAAAAGAACGTTTTATTTCTTTGTTTGTTATTGCTCCCCACGATGCTTTTTGCCGACATCGTATATCAAGGGAAAAGAGTCCAAGCGTGGCCCGAAGAGGCCAGGCCAACCTTCACCCCCCCCAACGCATCAAAGCCTAGCGTTCTTTTAGCAAGGTCATCTGCAACGCAAACGAAAAGCCATTACGCAGCCCCCAAGGGCAAGATTTACAGTTTGACGTTGCTCGTCGATTTTCCGGATAAAGTAGCACCGGTCTCGATAGGCGATGTCAAGGACTGGCTGAACAAGGAAGGCTTCAACAAGGACGGCTGCAACGGTTCCGTGCGCGACTATTACTTGGACGTTTCCAACGGGCAGCTGGACATCGAAAACGAAGTCTTTGGCTGGTACCGCGCCAAACATCCCAAGTCTTGGTACGAAAACCTGCAAGGGTACACGGGTTCGGATTCGCTCATGAAAGAAGTGTTCAACTACTTTGACCCGCAAGTGGATTTCTCGCGCTACGACAACGACAAGGACGGAACGACCGAAGCCATCAACATCGTTTACGCCGGCGCCGGAGAAACATGGGGACAGGGACTTTGGCCGCATTCCGGATGGTCTTCGGAAAAAAGAGACGGCGTAAAGCTCACGCATCACCAGATGACGGACATGCCCGGCAAGTTTTCCATTTACGTTTTCGTTCACGAAAGCGGGCACATGATTTTTGGCTGGCCGGACCTTTACTGGTACGGGGACTACTGCACCATGGGAAACCGTGCGCACGACTTGAACCCGGTCGCGATCAACGACTTTTACCGTGCGGACCAGGGCTGGATTCCTTTCGTGGACGTGACTAGCGAAGACGTGAGCCTCGAAACCACAAAGCCGAACGAAGTCTGTTACCGTTACAAAAATCCGGCAAGGCCCGACAAGGAAGGACTCGTATGGTCTTACGTGCGCAACACGGGTCGCAATAAGGTGCTTAAAGGCAGCGGGCTCCTGATGCAACATTACGATTTTTCAATCGAAGGCAACTCCGCTTCGGATAAACTTGGGTTGAGGATCGTACATGCAAGCGCCGCGGGAAAATCCAGCGACAACGTAAAAGACCAGTGGCCAAATCCAGGTAGCGACGCAAACGCATTCTTCAAAAGCGGAACTTATTCAGAATTTTCGGATGACAAATACCCCGCCATCCGCTGGTACAACGGTTCCAAGACAGGGCTCAAAATCACCGACATCGGAACGCCCGGAGAAACGCTCACGTTCTGCATCGGCGGTAACTGTTCTGCCGACGCGCCGTCATCAAGTTCATCCAGTGCGCCGAAGCCAGAAAGTTCTAGCAGTTCCGTCGAAATAACGGTACAAAAAATTGCACTTGAAGCGACGCTCCCGATTAGCGACAATTACGCCCCCGTAACACTTGACCTAAACGGCAGCGAAGTCGCAAAGATTCTCGGTATCGCGCAGAACGAATTTGCAAACAAAGTTCAGTTCTACGGCGTAGAGCCCAACGCTACACTCAACAGCCGCACCACCGGCGAAGGCACCGGACACTGGTTTGACAAGGACGGCAAAATCGTTGCCTGGGACCCGAACGGCACCAGCATCGTATTCTCCAATATGGACCTTTCGACCATGACCACAAAAATCGGACACATGCCGAACAAAGTCAAAGCCGGAGATTCCTTTGTTGTGCGACAAGCGGTCGTTTATGGGAGCAAGCAAGTCACATTTGAATTCACCGTGACGATCGAACAGAAGACAATCAAGATTGTCAACGTCCGAAAGGCAAAAATCGGAAAGCCCGGGAACATGATTTTCAATGCGCTCGGAAAACCCGTCGGGGTGCGCAACGCTAACGGAGCGTTACCCGACCTGCCTAAAGGAATTTACATGGAGATGGTGAAGTAATTCAAAAAAAGGCGATCCCGAAACGGAGTCCGGGATGACAAAGTAAAAAGAGAAATGCGCGGCGGTTGCTGCGGCCTTGCATAAACGTAAACACTAGTCAAGCATAAACCGCCAAATCTGAAAACAATGAGTGAAAATGCAAGCTATTGCATTTCTAATCGCATTGTTGTATATTCACTTGCAGAGTAGCAATTAATCCCGCTGACACCGAGAAAATGACGCCGTTGGCGTCCGTATCATAGTCTCAGTCATAGTTTCAAGCAAGCTTGAAACAGCGACTCTCGACTCAGTACTATTCAGGGCGGGAAGTTCCACTATCTGCTTGAGGTCGTCACCCTTTGCGGTATTGACATTATCGCTAATCGAGACATAGACAAATTTTCAATCAACAAAAACAAGCAACTCCGCCACATTGCAGGAAGTAAAGAATTCTCCTTTTTTGACGATAAATCAAAACTTGAAGGGAAAGCAGGCTATTCATTTTTTTACCCAAACTTCAATATATTTGAAGAACTGCCTCAATTAATCGGAACCGGAATTCTTGAATTTGACAATGACATTCCCAAAAGAGAAACAGTTAAATGTTCCTGTAACGTAGGACTTGGCGGAAGAGAAAAACTTATTTCAACCAATGTTTTATCTATACGATATTCATCTACAGGAATCCATGCGTTTCCTGTTCATCCGAACATCTATGACGAAACGTTAAAGAGGCTAAAAAAGAAAAACCGGCAGGCCCGTTTTACGGCATCGTGCCGTAGCGTACTTGTCGGTTTCATTTATAATATACATTCATTTTTCAAAAAATCAAGAAGGGCTTAAAAAGCGTGCTTTCTAAATTTCGCGAAATTCGGTGAATTTTTTTTGTAGAAAAGCCGGGGCGTTGCGGGGCGGCGTCTGAGTGCCCGCTAGAGAGGATGATGGAAGACGCGGCTTGGTGGCGGGTCTGGATCCTTCGACTGCGTTCACTTCGGCAGGCTCAGTGAACTTCGCTCAGGATGACACATGGCCGCGGCTGGAATCAGGGGGACAACTGCTTAAGGCGAGTATCGCGACAGGCCGTTTACGGACTGGCATGATTGAGCCGAACAGTTGGGACTTTAGTCCAACCCTCCCCCTCCTACAAAATACATGAATTCTAGTAAATCGGCGCAACGCGACTAGATGATGCACGGCTTCCATTTCTTTCAAAAACATTACAATCAACTTACGTACAATTTACGAACGAAAATGGAGGTTCCGGCTCGGGGGCTGGAATGACGCACAATAAAAATTCTATTTTATACCGCGTAAAATTTTGCAGAGTAGCAGGATTTTCAATTAACCGTTAAATTAAAACACTATAGTAATATGAGTCTTAAAATCGTTGTGCTTGCAAAGCAAGTACCTGATACACGAAACGTAGGCCCGGACGCCATGACGCCGCAGGGCACTATCAATCGTGCCGCATTGCCCGCGGTCTTCAACCCCGAAGACCTGAACGCCCTGGAGCAAGCCCTTCGTTTGAAGGACCAGTTCCCCGGCTCCACCATCTCCGTACTGACCATGGGGCTGCCGAAGTCTGCCGAAGTCGTCCGCGAAGCTTTGTACCGCGGTGCTGACTGCGGTTACGTCGTGACGGACCGCCCGCTCGGCGGTGCCGACACGCTCGCTACGAGCTACACGCTCGCCCAGGCCGTTAAAAAGATCGGTGACTACGACATTATCCTCGGTGGCCGCCAGGCTATCGACGGCGATACCGCACAGGTCGGTCCGCAGATTGCAGAAAAGCTCGGACTCACGCAGGTGACTTACGCCGAAGAAATCTTGAAGCTCGACGAACAGGCTCGCAAGGTCGTAATCCGCCGCCACATCGACGGCGGTGTCGAAACTGTGGAAGCACCGCTCCCGCTGGTCGTGACCGTGAACGGCAGTGCCGCTCCGTGCCGTCCGCGTAACGCAAAGCGCTTGATGAAATTCAAGAACGCTACTGCCGTTGCCGAACGCAAGCCGGAAGATGCAGACAAGTACGCAGCTCTTATCGCAAAGAAGCCCTACCTGAACATCCCGCAATGGGGTGCCGCGGACATCGACGCCGACCCGGCTCAGATCGGTAAGGCAGGCTCGCCGACGAACGTGAAGGCCGTCAAGAACATCGTGTTCAAGGCCAAGGAAAGCCGCACGCTCACCGCAAGCGACGCCGACATTGAAGGACTTATCAAGGAACTTTTAGACGGGAAAATTATTGGCTAACCTATGAATAACGTATTTGTATATTGCGAAATTGAGGGAACCACCGTCGTTGACGTTTCCCTTGAACTGCTTTCTAAAGGTCGCAAGTTGGCCAATACTCTCGGCGTTCAGCTCGAGTGCATTTGCGCCGGCAAGGGCCTTGACGGCATTGAAAAACAGGTATTCCCTTACGGTGTGGACAAGGTTCATGTGTTCGATGCCGAAGGCCTGTTCCCCTACACCACCAACCCGCACGCAGCGCTCGTGGTGAACCTCTTCAAGGAAGAACAGCCGCAGATTTGCTTGCTCGGTGCAACAGTTATCGGCCGTGACCTCGGCCCGCGCATTTCCAGCGCCATGCACAGTGGCCTTACCGCTGACTGTACCGAACTGGAAATCGACAGCTTCGAAATGAGCATTGGTGGCGTGAAGAAGTTCTACGAAAACCAGCTCTGCCAGATCCGCCCGGCATTCGGCGGTAACATCGTCGCAACGATTGTGAACCCGGAACACCGTCCGCAGATGGCTACTGTTCGCGAAGGCGTGATGAAGAAGGAAATCGTGGACCCGAACTACAAGGGCGAAGTCGTGAAGCACGACGTGGCCAAGTACGTTCCGGAAACGGAATACGTGGTCAAGGTGCTCGAACGCCATGTGGAAAAGGCCAAGCACAACCTCAAGGGCGCACCGATCGTGGTCGCCGGTGGTTACGGCATGGGCTCCAAGGAAAACTTCGACATGCTGTTTGAACTTGCCAAGGAACTCCACGCCGAAGTCGGCGCAAGCCGCGCCGCCGTGGATGCGGGCTTTGTCGATCATGACCGCCAGATCGGTCAGACTGGCGTGACGGTCCGCCCGAAGGTCTATATCGCTTTCGGTATTTCCGGCCAGATCCAGCACCTCGCTGGCATGCAGGATTCAGGTATCATCATCTCCGTGAACTCCGAC
>CACWPM010000066.1 GCA_902762795.1 Fibrobacter succinogenes
GGTCGAAAGGAGGGTTTTGAAGAGGGAAAAAAAGAAGGTAGAGAAGAAAGCCGAAAAAAAGTCGAACAAGAAGCCAAGCTCGAAATGATCGATGCCATGATTGCTAACGATATTCCTATTGAAAAAATTGCTGTTATTTCGGGCATTCCGCAAGACGAAATTGCAAAGCGTCGTGCACAACTGCAAAAATGAAATAAAAAATTTTGCTTAAACGGTTGTATCCCGTGAAAGGTGTCTGCATCCCTTTTTCTGAGCTTTGATAAAGGGATTGTTATATTTTACAACTATGAAAAGAACATTGCTCCTTATTTTGTCCGCTTTATTTTTTGTTGCTTGCGGGAATGATTTGTCAACTTCGTCGAATAATTCGAATGATGGAGATAAATCGTCAAAATCCAGTAGCAGTTCTGCAAAGTCGTCGTCAAGCTCAGTTGCAAAGTCTAGTAGCAGCTGAAAAACGGTTTCGTCATCATCAGGCAAGGTCGCTGAGCTTGTCGGTCCTGCTGATGTGATTGTAGGTTCCATGACGGACTCCCGTGACGGTCAAACTTACAAGACGGTGAAAATTGGCACGCAGACTTGGATGGCCCAAAATCTGAACTACGAAACTGCTGGTAGCTATTGTTACAACGATACCTCAAGTTACTGTGCTAAATACGGTCGTCTTTACACATGGGATGCGGCAGTCGGAAAACCCACTGAAACAGAATGGGAAACTTTGTTCACTGCCGTTGGCGTACAATCAATTGCTGGCAAAGTTCTCAAGTCTATGTCCGGGGGGTATAATGGTGGCAATGGTACGGATGCGTTCTCGTTTTCGGCGTTGCCTGCGGGTAGCTGGGTTGCTTACACCGAGGGCTATGTTGGGGGTTACGACGACGAGGGCTACGCCACGTTCTTTTGGAGTTCTACAGAGGACGACGATAGCGACTACGTGTACATCATGTCCTTGAACGACTTCGACGGCGATGTGTATCTGAATCCCAATCTCAAGAGGGACGCGTATAGTGTTCGTTGTCTAAAGGACTAGTCTTAACTCATTTCCTATAGCTTTTCACATCCATGACTTCGCCGTTTTTTACGGACATGATGACGTAATCGAGACCGGGTACCATATAATTTTCGTCTTCTTTGGAGAGGATGGCGGGGCAGTCGGGGTGCGAATGGTAAACGCCGACAATCTCAAGATCGCTGGCTTCGATTTCTTGCTCCAGGTGATAAATAAATAGCGGGTCTATTTGAAAATGGACCGCTTTTTGCCCTTGAAACTGGTTGGGGGCCTCGCGAATTGCTGTGACTTCGATTTCACCTTTTTCGGACTTTTTTCCAACCAAAATGCCGCAGCATTCGCTTGGATATGCTTTTTTTGCGGCTAAAGCCATTTGTTCTGAAACTATTTTACTAAATTTGGTGTCCAAAAATATTCTCCTAAAAAGAAGTGCCCCCGGAATCGGAATTTCACAAGGATCCCGGGGACACCATTGTACGGAGACTCAAAAGGAGCGCCTTCGCTATTGAGCGGAGCGCTTTTTAATTATTCAATCACCAAGCCTTCGTTCGTGGCGTTGTCGCCCTCGATGTGGAACGAATTGAACACCGGATTTTCACGGTCCATCAGAGAAAGAATCAAGTAACTCGCCTTGCTGTCGAAGGCGAGGCGCTTGTCTTCTTGCGACGGGCGCGACGGAGACTCGGGATGGGAATGCCAGTTGCCAAGCGGGGAAAGGCCGTTTTGGCGCATGTCCTTGATTGCGGCCAAGTGTTCCTTGGGGTCTAGCGAAAAGTGCTCATTGGAATGGTCGATATTCGTGAGCAAGTAAACCTTTTCAATGTGCTTGTCGTTCCCCTCGATTTTCCCGGCAATTAGCCCGCAAGCCTCTTCGGGGAGGTTCTTCTGGGCATGTTCCAGGATTTTTTGATAGTTGTCTTTAGATAAGGTAATCACATGAAATTCCTTTTTTAGGTATGAGGCGTGAGGTCGTTCCCTTCGGTCACTTTGGGGTAATGGGGTCGGCACGTTGTGCCTTTGCGCTCGCTTCGCTTTGGACAAAATCAAATGAAAAAAATCATTTATTTTACATTCCTCAAAGCGAGTGTAACGAGCGTCCTCATACCTCAAGGACCGTAAGGTCCGTGCCCATACCTCTTAGTGCTTCATCTCGCAGACGGCTTGTTCGTAGTCGATCAGATGGTCAATCGTCGGGTGGTCACCGCAGACTGCGCAATCCTTCGTGTTCGTCGGGAGCTTGATCTTGCGGAATTCCATCGTGAGCGCATTGTAGGTGAGCAAGTAGCCCGTGAGCAAATTGCCAACACCGAGAATGTACTTGACGGCTTCCATAGCCTGCAAACTACCGATAACACCGCCCATAGCGCCGATCACGCCAGCCTGCTTGCAAGTCGGCACTGCATCTTTCGGAGGGGGTTCCTTGAAAACGCAACGGTAGCACGGACCCTGGCCCGGAACGTACGTCATGAGCTGACCCTGGAAGCGGATAATGCCCGCGTGAGAGAACGGCTTTTTAGCCATGACGCATGCGTCGTTGATGAGGAACTTTGCCGGGAAATTGTCGGTTCCGTCAATGATAAAATCGTAATCCTTGATGAGGTTCATGATGTTTTCGCTGGTGACGAACGTGTGGTACGTAATCACCTTGACATCCGGGTTCATCGCTTCCATCGTTTCCTTGGCGGACTGCACTTTGGGCTTGCCCACATCCTTTGTAGCATGTATTATCTGGCGCTGCAAATTGGAAAGATCGACGACATCGGCATCGGCGATGCCAATGGTGCCAACGCCAGCGGCGGCGAGGTACATGGCAACGGGAGCTCCGAGGCCACCAGCACCAATGACGAGCACCTTGGCGTTCAAAAGCTTCTTCTGGCCTTTTGCGCCGACTTCCTTGAGGATGATGTGGCGGGAATAGCGTTCGAGTTGTTCGTTAGTAAAAGCCATTACTGACCACCTCCCATGAAGTAGAGGAATTCGACGTTGTCGCCGTCCTTGAGGGTGGTCGTTGCGAAATTGCCGTTTTCGACAAATTCATCGTTCAGGGAAACGGTCACGTATTGAGGAGTTTCCACTTTTTCGTGTTCAATGAGTTCTGCGACGGTGAGACCGTCTTTAACTTCTTTCTTGTTTCCAGCAACAGTAATAAACATGTTTGAAATTCCTTTTTTGTTAAATGTTTTGGGGCTCTGAGCGTGGCGAAGGGTTAATCCCCGACCTTTTTCACAAAGAGCGTAAAGGTTCCGTCTTGGTTGTCGTTGAGCTTGAGGATTTCGTGGCCTTCTTCCTTGAGACTGCGCGGTACATTTTGCACCGGTTCGCCATCGTTCAGGCGGATCGCGAGAATCTGGCCTTCGTCAAGTTCTTCGATAGCGACTTTTGCTTTGACAAATGTAGTGGGGCATTTGACGTCGGTGACATCGACGGTATCGTCTACTTTGAATTCTTCTGACATTTTTTTATCTCCGTACTTTAATTTTGATGCTAAATATAGAACGCGTTTTTTAACTTGTCCAATACTTAATTTTTATGTTGAGTTATCAATTTTTTTTATATGGTTGTTGGTTATTAGTCAATAGTCATTGGTTGTTAGTCACGAAATCTGCTTTATAGCTTGTTCGAAATCTTCCTTGAGGTCGGCGATATCTTCAATGCCCACGCTGATGCGGATAGAGCCTTCGAACACGCCGGCGTTTTCCTTTTGCTCTTTGGTGGCGTGCGTGAAAATTGTGCTTTCCGGGTGGATGACGAGCGTGCGCAAGTCGCCAATGTTCGTGGCAATCGTAGCGTATTTCAAGTTGTTGATGAGCTTGAAAGCTTTTTCCTTGGAGCCTGCGTCAATCGAAATGATGGCGCCGCCCTTGCCGTTGAACTGCTTTTGAACGAGATCGTAATAGGGGTTCCCTTTCAAAGCGGGATAGTTGACTTTGATGATTTCGAAACCCTGCAAAAATTCAGCGAGCTGCAGTGCGTTATCGCAAAGGCGTTCCATGCGGAGTCCGAGAGTTTCAAGCCCGAGCGAGTTCAGGAATGCGGTAGCGGGAGCGATACAACAACCGATGTTGCGCCATACACCGTTGCGGAGCTTTGCAAGATAAGCGAACTTGCTAAAGCGCTTGTATTCTTCCAAGCCCTTGTATTTGGTGTAATCCCACTTGAATTTTCCGCTATCGACGATGATGCCGCTGATGGCACTGCCGTTTCCGTTGATGTACTTGGAAGATGAGTGGACAACGATATCTGCGCCAAAGTCAAAAGGATGAACAAGGTAAGGAGTTGCCGTCGTGCTGTCGACAATCAGCGGGACGCCTGCATCGTGTGCGACATCTGCAACGCTTTGAATATCAACGACATTGAGTTTCGGGTTGCCGATAAGTTCTGTAAAAACTGCCTTGGTCTTATCGCTCAATTGCGAACGAACGCTTTCCGCTGTGACTTCCGTGACAAAGCGCGTCTTGATGCCGAATGCTTCCAAATCGTGGAACAAGTCAATCGTGCCGCCAAACAAAGCCGTGCTTGCGATAACTTCATCGCCTGCCTGTAAAATGTTCAAAAGCGAAAGCGTTACTGCCGCCATGCCCGAAGAGCATGCGACCGCGCCGATGCCCTTTTCGAGCGATGCTATGCGGCGTTCAAAGGAGTCTGTTGTTGGATTTCCGATACGGGTGTATGCAAAACCAGGTGCCCTGTTGTTGAAAACTGCTTCGAGTTTTTCGGCAGATTCCTGCGAAAAGGCGCTCACCTGGTAAATAGGTGTCAGTGTCGATCCCGAATTTTTTTCACTTCCAAAATTATGATGCAATAAAGCCGTATTAAAATCCATTCAACATTCTCCGTACATAATCCTATAAAATTTGTAGGCAAATATAGAACGCGAACATGTAATTGTCAAATACTAATTTTATATGGCTTTTTATAGATTTTGTCTATACGTGGAGGGGAATGCTCACTCATTTAGAGTGGGGGAAAACTGTAATTTTGTTTTTATTTGTACTTTCCAATGTTTCGTGAGCAAGCAATTATCATTGGGAAAGAACTCGTGCGGAGCAAACTTTTAGGCCGCAATTTAAGCGGCGGATTTTTTCTTGAAAAAGTTTTTGAGCCTCTTTATACCTTCGACACCCAAAATGGAAAGTCCGCTGTACTGAAAAAGTTTGGCAAGTCCAAACAGCACGACCCAAAGCATGCCTTTCGCTTCTGCAGAAATGGGGAGAGCCATTTGCGCAAATGACAATATGTAAAAGGGGATGCAGAGTAAAAAAACGATTATACCCGTTCTGAACGAAAAACTTTGCAGTTTTTTTACAATTCTGTCTTTTGTTCCTGTCAAAAATTTTTTCATAGCTGAAAAATACCTGAGTATAAAAGATATTTCTTTTTCCTATATATTCAAGGGGAATTTCAAAAAATTAGTAAAAAGTATGGCTTAAATCGACGTGAAAAACGCTCCGAAAAATCGGAGCGTTCTGTGTTTTGCTTTTTTTTTGGATTTTTAAATGACGACGACGGGTTCACGAAGGGATTTGTTCTCAAGCAAAAATGCGTTTTCGCCTACGGTCACAAAGAGGCGGTAGATGAAAACATCGACTTTTTCGCCCACGGCAATGGCGGCTTCATCGAAACTGCGGCGTGCCGTAAGCGTTTCCCCGTTGACGAGTACTGTAATCTCGATGCCGCTCCCGCGGAATGCAATGTCCGTCACGACGCCTTCTTCGGCGGAGTTCTTGAATTTCTGGACTTCGTTTTTCTTGGTGACCTTGACGAATTCCGGACGGACTATTGCCTGCTCGACATTCGGGACGGTGTCAAAGCTGTGGAATTTGTTGTAGTCCTTGAATATGTTCGGCTGCCCGAAGAATGAGGCGACGAAAGCGGTTTTCGGCTTGCTGTAAACGTCAAGCGGCTTGCCGATTTGATCGATGCGACCTTTGTTCGTGATGATAATTTCGTCCGCGACTTCGATGGCTTCGTCTTGGTCGTGAGTCACGAAAATGCTTGTAACGCCAAGCTTTGCGATCATCTCCTTGAGCCAGTGGCGGAGCTCCTGGCGGACTTTTGCGTCGATGGCGGCGAAGGGTTCGTCCAGCAAAAGCAACTGCGGGTTTGGTGCAAGGGCGCGGGCGAATGCGACACGTTGGCGTTGACCGCCCGAAAGCTGGCTCGGGTAGCGGCTTTCGAGACCTTCCAGACCGATGAGCTTGACCAGTTCGGCAACGCGTTCCTTGATTTCGTTTTCGCTTTTCTTGAGCACGCGAAGGCCAAATGCAATGTTTTCGAAAACGGTCATGTAGCGGAAAAGGGCGTAGCTTTGGAACACAAAGCCGATGCCACGTTTGCTTGCAGGGACGTTGTTTATGACTTTCCCGTCGATGATGATTTCGCCGCTGTCGGGATTTTCAAGGCCTGCAATCATGCGGAGAATCGTCGTCTTGCCAGAACCGCTCGGACCCAAGAGTCCGATGAGCTTGCCTTTTTCGATGCCGAAAGATACGTTGTCTGATGCTTTAAAACTACCGAAATGCTTGTTGATGTTTTTTAATTCTACGTACATAAAAACTCCTTTTATATTTTCTTTCGACCTTTATATTCAATCACGCTTCGAGCAATCAAAATGGCAATGGCAAGCATCACAAGGATTGACGAAACAGCAAAAGCTGGCACGTACTGGAATTCGTTGAAGAGAATTTCGACATGCAAGGGGAGGGTGTTCGTCTTTCCGCGCAAGTGCCCTGAAATCACGGATACCGCACCGAATTCACCCATCGCACGGGCGGCACAAAGTACCACGCCGTACAGAAATGCCCACTTGATATGCGGAAATGTAATCTTGCGGAAAATGGTCCAACCTTTAGCACCCATCAGTGCTGCGGCTTCTTCCTCGTCGTTTCCGCGGGCTTCGAGCACGGGAATCAGCTCGCGTGAAATGAACGGAAACGTGACAAAAATCGTCGCTAGTACAATGCCCGGCACCGCAAAGACAATCTTGATGTCCCAATCTTGCAATAGCGGGTAAATGGGGCTTTGGCGACCGAACGTGAGCAAGAAAATAAGTCCTGCGATAATCGGCGAAACCGTTACCGGCAAGTCAATTAAAGTCGTAAGGACCTTCTTTCCCTTGAAATGGAACTTGGTGAGAGACCATGCAGCGCTCAGACCGAAAACCGTGTTGATGATTACGGCAAGTAAAGTTGCTTCGAGCGTGAGCCAGATGGCTTTAACCGTATAGTTGTCGCTCACGGCCTTTGCGTAAATGTCGAAACCCTGCTTGAACGCTTCGGCGATAACGGTAATCAGCGGGAGCAAAAGCATGAGAATCACAAAGGCGATGCTTATGCCAATCAAGGTCCACTTGACAATTTTTGAAGAAGTCGTCTCTTTGTACATCAAGCGCCTCCTTTCAGAATTCTGGTGTTTCTAGTTTGTATTAAGTTCACGAGGAAAAGCGTTACAAACGAGGCGATGAGCATGACAAGCGCAATTGTCGTCGCACTCGCGTAATCGTATTCCTGAAGTTCTGACATGATAATCAGTGGTGCGATTTCTGTTTCGAAAGGCTTGTTGCCTGCGATAAACACCACGCTTCCGTATTCGCCAAGGCAGCGACCAAAAGCAAGGCCGAATCCGGTCAATGCGGCTGGCACGATTTCCGGGAAAATCACCTTCCAGAAGATGCGGCTCCTGGAGGCACCCAGCACGCCTGCGGCTTCTTCGTAAGCGGGGTCCAGTTTTTCGAGTACAGGTTGTACCGCACGAACCACAAAAGGAATGCCGATAAACACAAGCGCAACCGTAATTCCGACTTGCGTAAACGCAATTTTGATGCCGAATTTTGCAAAGAATCCGCCAACAAGCCCGGTGTCTGCTGTGAGTGCCGTGAGGGCGATGCCCGCGACCGCTGTCGGTAACGCAAACGGAAGCTCGATCATGCCGTCGATCAGACGCTTGCACGGGAACGTGTATTTCACAAGCACCCATGCGAGCACGACGCCCATGACGGCGTTGATAAGCGATGCGATAAATGCCGTCGTAAAGCTCACGCGGAAGCTTGAAAGCACGCGGTCACGCGTAACGGTTTCAATGATTTCATCAAAACTCATTTGCGCTGTAAACATCACAAGCGACGCAAGCGGAATCAGCACCACGACGCTCAAAATTGTAAGCGTGATGCCTGTAGTAAGGCCGAAACCCGGTATAACACTTCTATTTGTTCTTTTCATAGGTGTAGCCAAATTTAGAACGTGTTATTGCGTTTGTCCAATACTAAATAATTATGCTGAATTATCGTTTTTTTCTATATCAAACGAGGTGCGATAGGCTCCTAAATTTTTTATTACCGATAAAATAAAAATGCCTGGCCGTATAACGTACAAAGGAAATTGAGCATGCGGTGAATGCCGGGGAATTTGTTAGTGGAAATGTCGGGGTGATCATCACTGAAAAAGGTTTGTACCAGATGCAAAAAGTGGACACTGAAAATGATTTCTAGTTGACGTATGGATTGTAAAAGTCAAGAAAAATCGCCAACAAAAAAATCCCCGCACCTAATGCGAGGATTTATGTTATGACAAATTTCACCTAGGCCCTATCGCGCTGCGCACTCCAGGGTGACACTTTGCTTACTTCTTTTCGTAAATCTGGTCGAAGATGCCGCCGTTCGAGAAGTGCTTGCTTTGAGCCTTGTCCCAACCGCCGAAGTAGCTGATGTCAATCAGGTTCACGTTTTGGTCAAATTCCTTGTATTGGTCAAGGATAGCTTTGTTGGAGGGACGGTAGTGGTTCTTTGCGGCAATGTGCTGGCCTTCATCAGAATAGAGGTGGCTCAGGTATTCGGTAGCGAGTTCGCGGGTGCCACGCTTGTCAACAACTTTATCTACAATAGCGACAGAGGGTTCTGCCAAGATGCTCACGCTCGGGATGACGATTTCGTAATCGTTGGGGTAGTCCTTGAGCGAGAGGAATGCTTCGTTTTCCCAAGCGAGCAAAACGTCACCTTGGCCGTTTTCGATAAACGTTGTCGTGGAGCCGCGAGCGCCTGAAGCGAGTACAAGTACGTTCTTGTAGAGTTTCTTCACGAAGTCTTTAACTTTGGCTTCGTCGCCGTTGTACTGCTTTTCGGCCCATGCCCAAGCGGCGAGATAGTTCCAGCGTGCACCTCCGGAAGTTTTCGGGTTCGGCGTGATGACTCCGATGCCGTCTTTGACGAGGTCGCCCCAGTCCTTGAGGCCTTTCGGGTTACCCTTGCGAACGAGGAAGACGATTGTTGATGTGTAAGGAGAGCTGTTCAGCGGGAATTCCTTGACCCAACCCGGTTCGATAAGACCTGCATCGCGTACGGCGTTCACGTCGAATTCGAGGGCGAGCGTTACGACGTCGGCTTCGAGGCCGTTGGCAACTTCCAAAGCCTGCTTGCCGGAACCGCCGTGAGACTGCGTGATTTCTACGTCCTTACCGGTCTTTTCCTTCCAATGCTTTGCAAAGACTTGGTTGTAGTTCGCGTAAAGTTCGCGTGTCGGGTCGTAAGACACGTTGGTGAGTGTCTGCTTGCCGTGTTCGTGTTTTTCTTCAGAAGAAGAGCAGGCTGTGAAGGCAAGGGAGAGAAGGGCGATGGATGCAATGGTAATTTTTTTGAAATTCATGTAGAATACCTCTTTATTTAAATTTTTTGATTGTTGTTGTTCTTGGCCATTGTAATCGGGCTTTTTTAATGTCAAACTGTTGAAAATGAGCTCCTTGTTTCAAAGAAACGCCCTCAGCAAAAATGGATCAAAGAAGCGTGAATTATGCCGAGGGCGTTCGGATTGTGCTTAGGTTATTTGATTGTTGCCGTGAATCGTGCGGCAAGTGCGACATCGGATGTTTTCTTTTCGCTGAATGCGGTCAGCTGGATCTTGGAATGGGAGCCGAGTTTCTTGATCAAGCTCACGGTCCAGGCGAGATTGTCTGCATCAGCGTTCAACTCATCGCGATGAGAAACGTATTCAAGTTCTGCATAAACGTTGTTGAAAATGCCTGCGGTGGGAATTTCAAGACCGACGAAAAACGGTACGTATTTCGTATCTTGAGCGTATTCCGACTTGATGGCGTTTGGAGCCTTGAGGTTTTCTCCATCACCGGTGGCGATAAGGGCGACTTCACCGTAGAGGCCGAAATTCTTTTGGAAGTAGTAGCTGGCGCGTGCTGCTGCACGGTGGGTGGGTTGGGCCGTGTGCTGGATGACATCAAGGGCGTTCACGCGGTAAGCGGCGCCGATTTTTGCATCACCAAACTTGAGTGTTTCTTCGAGGCGGATGTAACCCGTGTTGAACTTGGAATCGTAAGTGCCGAGCAAGGCGTTGAATGTCGAAATGCCTTTTTCAAATCCAAAGGCGATAGCATCGTGCTGGTAATCGCGAGCGAGGAATCCGCGCTTGTTCAGGTGCACATCTACATAAGTACCGAAGTTACCTGCAACAGTCCAGTCTGTACGGAAACGACCGAATTGAACATTAAATTTACCGTATTCGGTGTCCCACTTGTAATTGGCGTAGTAGGTATCGGCGGAAATCTTGTCGTAGCTCTTGCCTTCGATGGTGTTGCCAAAAGCGGGGCTGAAAATGCGCAAGTTGATTACAGCTTCAAAGCTTTCTGATGTGAATTTTCCGCCAATGTTTGCACGCAAGAAGGAATTGTCAAGCGTATTGTCTGCATCGTTATCGTACAGCGACTTGATGGCCTGAGCCTGAACATTTCCTGTGAGCTTGAAAGAGCTTTCTTCTGCCTTCTTTGCTTCGTCAGCGAAAACAGATGTGGCAAAAAGGGAAGTGGTTAAAACCGCAGCAGCGGCAAGTCTTGAAAAATTCTGATTCATTCTAAACTCCTTGTTATTTATTTCCTTGTTTTTTTTTGTGCGCTCAAATATAGAAGGCGTTTTTTGATTTGTCCAATACTAAATTTTTATGCGGAGTTATTATTTTTTGCTATAGAAATTTTATATGTATTGTTGTGTGAATTTGTATTTATTTATAACTATAAAGTAAATATATGAGTACGTGAAAAAAGAACTCCTTTGTAATGCAAATGAAAAAGCTCCCGATGTCCAATCGGGAGCTGTAATGATTGATTATGGTTACAGTTACTTTATTACGACCTTGCGGTATGTATCAAATGCGGCCCACTTGCGGAAAAATTCCTCGCGACCGGCTTCGCCTGCATTGTCGTATTCCTTGAGCAGTCTTGCAACATCTTCATCGGAATGGACCTTGATTTCAAAGCCACGTCCGTTAATGACCGGAACGTTTCCGTAACGGTAGTCTGCTGCTGCCGTGATTTCGGCGATGCGCTTGCCACGAACCTTGACGGCGGTACTGTCACGCAAAATGATGATATCAAAATCATCGGGGTAGTGGTAGCTTTCGCCTGTGGTGGGAATTTCGTCGCCAACCGTGTAGTGTTGCTTTACGGGTTGCTGTTTTACGACAGAGAGCGTTGCTGTATCGTAGAAAAATTCTTCAAAAATTTCTCCTCGACCATGGCGCTCGCCTTGCACAAAGGCTGCCTTTTCGTTGGATTGAAGTTGCTTTTCGTAGAGCCCTTCAACAACGCCGCAAGCGGCTGTTGCATGCGTTACGATGTCAATGAGA
>CACWPM010000067.1 GCA_902762795.1 Fibrobacter succinogenes
GATCGATAAGCTTGTCCTTGTTTTCTTCAAGGAGCTTGCGTGCCGCCTGGTCCATACGCTTGATGAGGTTGTTGATGGCGTTGTCGATTTTTTCGGCCATCATCTCGGACATTTCCTTGGGCTTGGAAATTTCGCGACCGAGGAACACTTCACCGTCAGCGCGGCTGTAGCATACCGGCCCGATTTCTTCGTCGAAGCCCCATTCCGTGACCATCTTGCGGGCAAGTTCGGTGGCGCGCTGGATGTCGTTGCTGGCACCCGTGCTCTGGTGGTTGAAGAATATGAGTTCGGCGAGGCGGCCCGACATCATGATCATGATGCGTTCCTCGGCGTACTCGCGGCTGTAGCTCACCTGGTCGCGTTCCGGGAGGCTCATCGTGATGCCGAGGGCGCGGCCGCGCGGGATAATCGTAATCTTGTGGAGCGGGTCAGAGTGCTTGCACAGGAGCGTCATGAGGGCGTGGCCCGCTTCGTGGTAGGCCGTGTGGCGCTTCTCTTCGTCGGTCATCAGGAGCGTGCGGCGCTCGGCACCCATGCTGAGCTTGTCGCGGGCTTCCTCGAAGTCGAGCATCGTGACCTTCTTGTTGTTGAACCGCGCGGCGAGGAGGGCCGCCTCGTTCACGAGGTTCTCGAGGTCGGCACCTGCGAGTCCCGGCGTGCCCTTCGCGATGGCGGATACGTCCACGTCCTTGTCGAGCGGAACCTTGCGCTTCTTCAGGTGCACCTTCAAAATTTCTTCGCGGCCCTTCAGGTCGGGCAGTCCCACCACGATCTGGCGGTCGAAGCGGCCCGGACGCAGGAGCGCCTTGTCGAGCACGTCGGGGCGGTTGGTGGCTGCAATCAGGATGACGCCTTCGTTTGCAGCGAAGCCGTCCATCTCCACGAGCAACTGGTTCAATGTCTGTTCGCGTTCATCGTGCCCGCCTCCGAGGCCTGCGCCACGCTGGCGGCCCACCGCGTCGATTTCGTCGATGAACAAAATGCACGGAGCGTTCTTCTTGCCTGTTTCGAACAAGTCGCGCACACGGGAGGCACCCACGCCGACGAACATTTCCACGAAGTCCGAACCCGACATGCTAAAGAACGGTACGCCAGCTTCACCTGCAACAGCGCGTGCGAGGAGTGTCTTACCCGTGCCCGGAGGACCGACGAGAAGAGCACCCTTCGGGATGCGGCCCCCAAGCTTGTCGTATTTTTTCGGATCCTTTAAAAACTCGACGAGTTCCTGCAAGTCCTGTTTAGCTTCGTCGCAACCGGCAACATCGTTGAACGTCGTCTTCTTTTGTGAAGTCAGCTGGCGCACCTGGCTCTTGCCGAAAGAGAACGGGCTCTTACCGCCACCGCCCATCTGACGACTCATCATGATATAGAAGAAAGCGATGAGCAAAATGGCGGGTAAAAATCCGATGAGCGTTTCGATCCAGGTAGTCGATTCGTGAATGACCTTGACTTTTACGCCCTTGAAAGTTTCCCAGGCGGAAATCTGTTCGTTCGAAATATCGAGCATGTGGCTTGTGAAATGCTTGTTCTTCATGTCGCCACTTGCGCGCGTGAATCGAGCAAGCGCACTTTGGTTTTTCTTGGCCTCGGCGATTTCTTCCGGGGACATCTCGTATGCGCCTTCGATAATCACGCCATCGGGAGTCTTCTGCAGTGAAAGTTCAGTAATGACCTTCGTCGAATCTCCCATCAACGCCAAAAATTCAGTGCGTGTAATATCTTTATTGTAATCTTTCCCCGTCTTGGGGAACAAAACAAAAAGCATGAGGAGCATAATAAGAACAATAATGAAATTTTTGTTCTTGAACGGGGATGTAGACTTTTTAGGTTGGTTCATTATAATCCTTTTCTTTCATCTCGCAAGATACAAATTTTGTCGCTGAAAGAGCATCTTCGAACTCGCAAATCCAGACCGTATGCGCTATTTTGACGATGGATCGCCTGCGGTAAACCGCCCGGACCGGGATTTTCACATGGGCAGGTTCACGTGGTCCGTAGAAAAAGCCTATCGGGAACCGGAAGCCCAGATCCGAAAGCCACAGGCGGAACATCTCGGAAAGGTCTGCTTTTGCATGCTTCCTCAAAATTTTATTGAGTTTTTTCTTGTCTAATGAGACGAAAGACGAGTAGCCTTTCTTGAGCTTGTCGAAGGAAGGGACGAGAGACTTGTCATCCTGAGCGGTGCTGAAAGGAAAGGATGCTGTGTCATCCTGAGCGGTGCTGAATGGAAAGGATGCTGTGTCATCCTGGAGCGCGTCATTCTCGACCGAAGGGAGGGAATCCATACGTTTATTTAAGCATGTCGCGAAAAGTATGTCGCATTTTTCCATCACCTTCGCATATGCCCTGTCTGCAAGTCCCGCGATGCGGCAGAGTTGCATTGTCGCCCCCGGGCATTCGCGTTCCAAATTCGGCAAAAAATCGTGTCTGGTTTTGTTACGAATAAACTTTACATCCGCATTGCTCTCGTCTTCGCACCAGCTTAAACCATTCTCGCGAGCGTAGGCGAGAAGTTCTTTGCGAGTGACGTTCAAGAACGGCCGGAAGATTCTTAGTAGGAAGTAGGAAGTTGACGGTAGAC
Source organism: Fibrobacter succinogenes (assembly GCA_902762795.1). GTDB lineage: Bacteria > Fibrobacterota > Fibrobacteria > Fibrobacterales > Fibrobacteraceae > Fibrobacter > Fibrobacter succinogenes_E. The sequence goes on from CACWPM010000067.1 coordinate 2,582, forward strand.
AGTTTGTTTCTGCTTTGTCATCCTGGAGCCTGTCTTTCTCGACCGAAGGGAGGGAAACCATTATTTCTTGGATAACATTTGCGATTGGACCCATACAATTTTCGTCTTTTGGGGTGGGGGAAGTTTCCCCCTGATTGCAGCCCGCTGCGCGGTCTTCCATCACCCCCTCTAGCGGGGCTTCAGGCGCCAGCCCCGCAACGCCCCGGCTATTGCCTAGAATGCGAACTTCCTGAATCCCGCGAAGCCCGGCAAGCGTTGTCCCGCGCTTGAGCCTCATGTACATCGTCTCGGCCTGATCGTTTGCATGGTGTGCCGTAACGATAGCGATAGAGCTATGGGGGGCGGGGTCGGTCGCTTCGCTCCCTTTGAGGTATGGGGTGTGAGGTGTGGGGTGTGCTGTGTGGAGTGTGTCATCCTGAGCGGAGTGTAACGGAGTCGAAGGATCCAGAGCAATCTCGACCAGTGCTTTGTACCTAGCATCCCTTGCGTTTTCTTCGAGCGATCCTTCGGCGCGTTTCAGCGCATCGCCATTCAGGCGTTTCAAGAAAAACGGAACATTGTGCGACTTCGCAAGTTCTTCCACAAATTTTGCGTCCCTGTCAGCCGTTCCTTCGCGCAGCCCGTGATGCACATGAGCAATCCCGAGCCATTCGATGCCGAGCGCTTCGCGATTTGCAATGAAATAATGCGCGAGGCAAATGGAATCCAAACCGCCCGAAACTGCAAGCAGCAGGCGCTTGAACCCATGACGGCGAATATGTTCAACTAAATCGAAAGGCAATTTAACAGCCTTTTAGACTTTAAAAAGGAGTTCATAGTATATGCATAAGATAGAATTTAAATTTACTGACCTTGGCTGAATTGCTTTAGGCATTGCCCAAATTCACCTTCGGTGTCAATTGTTTTTTGATATTTTTTTTGAGTTGAATTAGTTACGTCGCTGTAGGCTTCATGAATGGGTGTGTTTTCTATTGAAAAATTCTCGCACATTTCTTTTGTTATAAAGCCAAAACTTTTTTTTATTTCATGACATTCTTTTCCATTGTAAGAAACCATAAGGTCACTTTCTGTATAGTTTCTGCTTTTGTCAAAAGAATTATGGTACTCTACATGAAGTAGCATGTTTTCTATGAACATGGCAACTTGATTTAATCCGGTCGATGTTACCCAAAAATTATGACCAAATTTAACCGTGTCTAGAACGGGTTCGTATGTATTTGTGTTGGCGTTGTAATGACGAACTTGTCCTTCGTGAGTTTTTATATAATTAAAATAACCATAACATGATTCTTGTAAATCATTTTTTTGTCCTTCAAATAGATAGTTTATTATGTTACAAAATTTCCCTGAATAATAAAAAGGTTTTGTGGTTGCATCATAAGTAATGGTTTCAATTGTACCTAGAGGTGTGATAGCCATTTGAATATTCCCTTTTTCTTCGTTTTCAAAATACTGACCATGGTATATTTGTCCAACATAATTCCATGTGCCTAATAGTGATTTTGATGACCCGGTGTAAACCCCTGCTTCGCTAACCTGAGACATGTCATCACATTTTGCATCGATATAGCTACATTCATAAAGAGTATCGTTGGATAGCTTATAACCGAAAGTGCCGTGCCCACTCGGTGATGATAATTCTGTCATGGTATCGATATTTACGATGCCTTGGTATTTATTTGTAACCCATGAAAACGAATTTGTTGATTCGTTATAAAGACAATCATAATCAATATGATAATATCTTAGGTGGATTGTATCAAGGAAGGAATAATATCGGGTACGGGTATATGTTGTCCATTGAGATTTATCTTGGTTACTAGATGAATCTTTATTCCCAAATGCATCTGTCGGATTTTCATCGCTGCAAGCGATAATTACCAAAGTTGCAAAAAGGAATGATAATATTTTTTCATAAATAAACTCCTTCTTGAGTTGGGGGTGGGGGTGTGTCCGACATACAATCTAAAAAATTTAGACTAACGCTTCGTGGCTCTGCGTCGTTGTTTGGGGTTTCGCATTTCTTTCTTTGTTGAATCTTGCGTCGAATCAATTTTCATTTCTACGAATATTTGTGGCAGACGGTCGTTGCATTTGTCTTCTACGTTTGCAGAGTCGTTGAACGGAATTAAGGTAAGTCCAAGATTGACGATTTCCTTGGCGTTGGGAACTTCTTCCGATGCGTTCCCGAGTTCCAATGAACGAATTGTTTTCTTTTTGAAGTCTAAAATATCGATACCGAATGTATATCCATCCAATACAAAGCTAAATGTGTATTCCTTGCGATATTTCTCTGCCAATTTTTTGAGTTGAAGCAATGTCGCTTTTTTCTCTTGAGGTAAGGGCTCCCATTGGCAGATATTTCGCGGTGTAGCTTGTACAGCTTGTGTGTCGCGGCTTGCCGAGTCTTCAAAAACAAACGTTACGCCGGCGCACGTTCTATATTGTTTGCAATAAACGATTGAATCTTCGTTGGAACCCGCCACGTGTTTCCCGCGCATGGTGACGGTGTAATGGTTATTGCCCCATGCATCGGCATGATTTAGCTTCACCTCGTAATCAAAATTTGCATTGCTAAGACTGTCCGGCAAATCTTTGTCGTTGATATAGCCAAAAGGCTCCCTGAGTTCGTAATACTCAAAAGTAGTGAGCAATAAAAGGGAACAGGGGAGGAGTAAAATGGCTGCGAGACAAAGGATAGCTTTCTTATTGCTAAAATAGTAGCCGACTGCAATTGACGCACCAAATAAAATTGCGAGCGCGCTGCAGATTATGAAAATGTATATAAATGTAAAGGAACAGACAAAAAGTAAATAGCATAATACGATTGACGGAATTGCTGTTAAAATGATTTTCAGTTTCTTTTTTTCATTTCTGAATTTTGCCGTAAAAAATAAAGCCAAAAGGCTCGGCAAAAAAATGCAGAGCCCATAAATGTGTGGATCATCTGATATGATTAATTCAAAGATTTCGAGCATTCTTATAACCTTTCCGATCCAATTCTCAAAATATATTTAAAATTGGCGTCGGATTTTTCCGCATGGAAAACTTTATTTTGTTGGATCTGAGTAGAGTTGATGAAGAGAATGCTAAAAGTAACGGTAGTCGGACTATTTTTTTATCTTAATCTATAGAGAATTTCTGATTCAATAGGTTTCTAGTCTCTTCCGAGGCGAGCCCCTTTACACAGTCGTTGTATTCATCGATGCTATTTATCATGTAAAAACCTACAGGACCTTCTTCATAATACATTTGATCACTGCTCTTATCTCTTTCGCTGAGCAAAAAATCCTCGTTGCTTTCTTGGCATAATTCTTTTGTAATAAAAGCCGCTTTTATGTTATTGCTGCATGTTTTGCCATTACTTGAAAATGTCACGGAAGAGTTCAAACCAGTGGGATCATACCGTACAGAGTTGTTCCTTTCAAAAGATTGATCGCCTATGGAAAAAGATTTATGGAAATATTCATCTGAAGAAAATTTTATGATACCGTGTTTTTCTAGGGCGAAGCTTTCTGTTGGGTCAAAATTGAATCCTAGTTCTTCTAACATGGAATAACTGCTATAGAGCATTTCTATGGTCGTGGAACTATTTGTTAGGCTCTTTGTAATGTATACCGAATCGGACGTGAATTTTAATGTTTTATTCTCTTCTATGGGCTCTTCGTCTTCTGGCGTACAATTTATTTCTGTTTCCCCGATGACCCTTGTACATTTAGTCACTGTCCAAATACCCAAAATGCCGTTGTGATTATTGCTCAAGGCCAGTGTATCTATGTTGAAGTATTTGTCGTAGAATGTTTGGCCGCCGGCGTCTTCGGAAACGATTCTTTCGAGAGGACCAATCCACAGGGAGTCTCCGACAATTTTGATTTTATTCGAGAATAGCGGCTTGTTGTTTTCTCCCCATGTAAATGTTTTTGAATCGGGGTGATAATTGCATGTGACGGTTCCCATATTGAGAAGTCCAGTCGCTTCGTCATAAGTATAGGTCGTTGCGATCGTGTATCCTTCACCGAAATCATTTGGATTAAATACGCTTGACGAATTTACGCTCGACGATGAACTTGCGTCGTTCGAATTATCGGAGTCCGGTGCAGAGGTTGTGTTGTTTTTGAAGCAGCCTGCAAGCAGAAATGTCACGAATAAAAGTGTAAATGATTTTCTCATAACCGTTTCCTTTTTATTAAAAAAATAATTATAAAAAAAGAAACCTTGACAATGTAAAGTTTTTTTGCCTATATTTGATTCTCCAAGGAGGCTGTCATGGCTAAAAATAAAGATAAAATGTTCAGCAAGGTTGCTGAAACGGCCAAAGAAAGCGATATAATGCGCATGCGACGCATAGACGGCTCCCAAAACGGAGCCACGTTACGGACAAGAGTTGTCCGAGACAAGACAAAGTATAACAGAAATTTGAAACACAAGAAGTCCTTCGCAGACGCGGGGGACTTCCCTTTTTTATGGGAAAAATTTTGGTTGAATGGGTTGGCTACCCATGCTTGATTTATTAATTTGTCTTGTTCTCAGCAGGGAAAAATAGGGTATATTTTGAAGTAGACTATAGCATTGACTCTTAAAGAATAGGTCTTGTAATGGGTAAAAAATTTCGAACACATGTTCAAGGTGAATCGCTTCAAAGGAAAATTGATGCTGATTATGAAACATTTTATGGCCTTTTGACGATGTGTTTAGCATTCTTTTTATTGACGTTGTATATATGGTTGTTTTACTTAGGTGTTTGGAATATAACATTAGAGCTCGCAATTGCTTTTTCTGTATTCACTGTACTCCTTATTATCTATTCTGTTCGCAAGACTCTAAAGCTTATTAAGCATATGCGTAACTGCTACAAGGGAATGGAAGGTGAGCGTTTAGTTGGTGAAATGCTAAATAAGCTGAGCTCTGATGCCGTCCGCGTGTTCCACGATGTTTGTGGCGATTGCTTCAATGTGGACCATCTGATTATTAGTACTCGTGGAATATATACCATTGAAACGAAACATTATGATAGAAAAAAAGGGTATAAGTTTTTATATCAGGATGGCAAACTGTTGTTTAATGGGCGAGTATGCAAAACTCTTTTGAATCAAATGGATGGCGAAGCAAACTTTATTTCTGAAAAGCTTGAGTCTTTATGCGGACGAAACTATCCTATTCAAAAAGTTGCGATTATTATTGGAGCGTATATTGAAAATCCTGCAAGAGATTTTTCAAAGTATTGGATTTTAAATGAAAGCGGATTCCCAAAATTTTTGACGAATGCTAAGGAAAGCCTTTCTATTGAAGAAGTTCGCTCTATTGCAAATCAAGTGACGGAGTGGCTTAAAGTTTCTGTGGATTAATAGAAATGAAGATTACCCCTTTTCCTTCCGCTAACTATGAAATTTCGCATTTTACATAACGCATTTTGCGAAAAATTTATTTCACCTTGTAGTACGCTTTGGGCGAGTTTTTCTTTGCGTTCTGAGCGTCGGTGCTATGTACGGCGCGGCCGTTTAGATCGACGATACGGGCGTTTTGCGCTTGCTTTTCGTGAACTTTGCTTGCTGAATCCTTGTTCCAATGTGCGTTTGTGATTGCTGTTGTTCCGTTTTCTTCAATTAGCCCGTCAATGACTTTTGCTTTCCCGTCGAGGTTAGCTTTGTAGGGGATTGTTGTATTTTTCAAAAGTTTGTCGCCGGTGATGGTGAGCTCAGGCGATTCGTTGTCGGCAATAGAAATTCCCGAGATGGTGTAGGTGGCCTCTTCGCCGGGAAGTAGACCCTTGAGTGATTTTTCGCTGCGGGTACCCTTCACGGTTACGTAGGCGTTGTGGTAGAGTGGTGCGATGCCTACGTTTTTCACGCGGACGGCAGCCGAAATCTTGTTGACCGCATAACCCGTAATCTCGAATTTATAGCCCGCATAGGAACTGGCCTCATAGACGCGGCTCTTGGTGGCGTACTTGCCTTCGGGCGCGTCGTTGCCAATGACGTATGTCATGTGGTATTTGCTAGCGGCATCTTCCCAGGTGACGCCGTAAAGTCCGGCGGGGTTCAGGAACTCGTGCTGGTCCTTGTCTTCGTAGTAGCTGATTTCACCGCCGGCGGGCGAGGTTTTCCAACGGTCTTTGCCCATTGTTTGCCAATTACGTTCGTTGTCTCCGTCGCCTTGCGATATATCGTGTTCCTTGTGCATGAAGGAATCGTCGAACAGCCCGAATTTGAGCCCGAGCAAAGTCTTGTTCCCGGCAATGGGCGAGTAGGTTTTGTCGGCGGCGTCAATCGAAATGCTCCAAGGTGTTTCGATGAATAATGTGTCAAGATGTGTCAGAAATTCGCTTTGGTATTCCTTGGAAGGAAAGTTCGTGCCGAGTATGAGTTTGGTGCCGTAGATGTGGTATTCGGCCCAGTGCCCGAAACCGGCCTGTACGAATGCGATGCGCGGATCCTTGTCGTATTTCGCGGCGAAGTCGGCGTAGAACTGCTTGTAGAACCATTGGAGGGCCGTGCTGTTCCAGTCGGCGTAGTATGTGGGACCGTCACCGCCCGGATTTTCGGAGAATGTTTCTTGGTAATTGCTGTTTGTAACGAAGTAGTTGGGAACGGCGGTTGCGCCTTTTACGCCCTCGGTGCAGTTCGGGGCATTTGTGATGGTTTCGTTCGGGTATTCGATGCGGAACCGTACGATGGCTTGGTGCCCGCGGTTCTTGATGTCGTCGAGCAACTTTTCAAAACTGCTCCAGTCGTAGTTGATTTTGTCGCCGGTTTTGCCTGTCACTACGGCGCAGGGGAGGCAATACGAGAATTCAAGCGAGATGGCGCTCTGCAAGTTCTTTTGGCTTTTTGCTTGGTCGGGCCAAAAAACGATTCCCTTCATGGGTTCGAGCGTTTCAATTTCCTTGCTTAATGCGACTGAACGGGCTGCAGCAAATGCGCTTGTCGCGAAAAAGCCTGTTACGGTAGCTGCAAATGCAGCGCTTGCGAGAAAAATGCCTTTAACCATACACGCTCCTCTATTTTTCCTTACACTCGAATAAAAATAATATGATTTGGTGAAAAAGAGAGCGGTAATTTGCTTTTTAAAACAACACGTTTAACTGCAATCCTGCGGAACCTCCGAGCAAATCAACGGCTGGTGCCACAATGACTTTTGCTCCATCCTTGAGTTCGGAACGTCTGCGTTTGTAGATCTCGTAGGCGCGTTCGTACGATGCGCGTTTGCTGTTTTCGCCGGTGCTGGTAAAAAATGTGTACAACCCGTATGAAATGCCGGTAATTCCTACGACTGTTAGGCCTATACCCGTTATTTTTAGAATGTGTCTATTCAACTCAACCCATTCATTATAATGGCCACTGTCGAATGACGTAACTATTGTTGCTACTCCAAATCCAGTTGAAAGTATGCCGATAATAAATCCAATGGTGGCTTTGTTAATAGCGTCATTTTCAGCTTGAATCAAGTTTTCGTAATAGCTATCAAAATCGACTTGCGTGAGGGCTGCATATTGTTCTGCGTAAACGGAATCTTTTTGAAAAAATGAAGGGCGTAAATCGCTAGACGGATTTGCGCGAACAACGCTAAATACAGCCGCGATAAGCAATAATGCGAAAAGTCGTTGAATCATATTTCCTCAATCGAATAAAATACAAAAAACGGACCGCCTGCGAGCGGTCCGTCTTGTAAGCTTGTTTGTGATTTTAAAGCAAGGGCGCATCCCTCCCCATATGCGGATCATGCTCACATAAGTGCTAAATAGCATTCAAGGCGAGTGTCGCGACAGGCTGCATGCAGACTGTCATGATCGAGCCGAAACTGCTGACGCGAACAGCCTTCAAATCGGCGGCCTTGTCGGTCTTTTCCCACGTGAAGCGAGCGCCCGTGCGTCCGAAGTGACCGAGGGCGGCAGTCTGCACGTAACCTGGCTTACGGAGGTCGAGCATCTTCTCGATGCCGGCCGGAGAAAGGTCGAAGTTCTTGGCGACAATTTCTTCGATCTTGCGGTCGTCGATCTTGCCGGTACCGAAGGTATTCACGAGCACAGAAACTGGCTTGGAGTAACCGATAGCGTAAGCGAGCTGGACTTCGCAACGGTAGGCGAGGCCGGCAGCCACAATGTTCTTTGCTACGTAGCGGGCGGCGTAAGCTGCGCTGCGGTCGACCTTGGAGGGGTCCTTGCCACTGAATGCGCCACCACCATGACGGCCCATGCCGCCGTAGGTGTCAACGATGATCTTACGGCCGGTGAGACCGCAGTCGCCGTGCGGGCCGCCGACAACGAACTTGCCGGTCGGGTTCACGAGGTAGCGGGTCTTCTTGTCGAGGAGCTTGGCCGGGATGACCTTCTTGATGAGCTTCTCGATGATTTCCTTTTCGATCACGGAGTGCTTGAGTTCCTTGCCGTTCACCTTTTCGTCGTGCTGGGTGGAGATGACGACGGTGTCGACGCGCACGGGCTTGTCGTTTTCGTCGTATTCGACGGTGACCTGGGACTTGGCATCCGGGCGGAGCCACTTGATCTTGCCTTTTTCGCGGAGGTTCTGGATTTCTTCCATGAGCTTGTGGGCGAGGCTGATCGGGAGTGGCATGAGTTCCTTGGTTTCCTTCACGGCGTAGCCGAACATCATGCCCTGGTCGCCGGCACCCTGCTTGTCGTCTTCCTTGCCTTCGGCAGCCTTGGCGTCAACGCCCTGGGCGATGTCCGGAGACTGCTTGTCCATAGCGACGAGCACTGCGCAGCCCTTGTAGTCGAACTGAAGGTCCGGGTTCACGTAGCCGATGTTCTTGATAGTGTTGCGGGCGACTTCCTGGAAATCAACAACAGCCTTGGTGGTGATTTCGCCGGAAATCACGACGAGACCGGTATTCACGAGCGTTTCGCAGGCGACGCGGCTCTTCGGGTCCTGGGCGAGGCAGGCATCGAGGATGGAATCGGAAATTTGGTCGGCAACCTTGTCAGGGTGGCCTTTGGAAACGGATTCAGAGGTAAAAAGATAATGTGCCATTTGGGGCTCCTATATAAATCTTTAAAATCAATCTATGCGTAAATTTAGTTAAATGCATAGATTGTGGCAACGAGAAAACACTCCGAGTGGCTTTTTTATGCTCTAAAAGGGGTTGTCAGTTGTAAATAATAATTTTATATATATATTACCTATTACGCGTTATTGAGTTGGATGGTGAAATGATAATTCTGACATGGTGTCGGGATGTTTTGATTGACAAGGAGAAAATATGGATCTGTCATTTATTACGGCATGGCTAGACGACTTGCTTGATCCGAAATCTTTTAATGATTATTGCGTAAACGGGCTTTGTGTCGAAGCAAATGATAAAGTGACAAGGATCGTGACGGGCGTGAGTCTGCGTGACCAGCTGATTGACGCGGCAATCGCCGAAAAGGCGGACTGCATTATCGTGCATCATCCAAATGGTTTCTGGAAAGGGGATAACCGGCTTCCGGTAGGAAAATTTGCGGAACGTCTTCGCAAGCTTATGTGTAACGGTATTTCCGTGTTCGGTTTCCATTTACCTCTTGACGGTCATCGCGAAATCGGGAATAACGCCGTAATCGCCAAAAATCTGGGCTTGAACCCAGTTCATGAATTTATGTACGAAGGCATGAGGGCCATCGGCGTAATCGCCGAATGGAATACTCCGGCAACGAGGGAAGAGTTCTTGGATTGCTTGGACGCTGCCTTTGAACATGGTGTCCAGAACAAATTCTTCTATGGCCCGGAACAAATCAAGCGGGTTGCCATTTGCAGTGGCAGCTGTGGTACTTCGGGGATTAAGGAAGCTATGGAGATGAACTGCGATGCTTTTGTCACGGGAAGCATCAAGGAAGAAATTCCCATATTCTGTGAAGAAAATGGGGTGAACCTTGTCTCGTGCGGACATCACCGGACTGAAATTTTCGGTGTGAGCGCTTTGGCCCAAAAAATCGAGAGCGAACTTTCCATTCCTTCGAAATTCATCGATTTTGACAACCCCATCTAGATTAGGATTTTTTTATAAAATTTTATTCACATTGCACTCTTATCTGCACTATAAAGGACTGGAATGATGTGATTCATGGCATAAAAACGGATTGTAATAAAAAAATAGGGATAAAACCTTTGAAATTTTCGTGCCATTTATTTACATTATCCTCTGATGAATTTTGTTAGGGCATCCATACACTTCCAGAAGTCGTCACGGCAACTGACCGTGAAGGTGCCTTCTTTTGTTCTTCGCGGTTCGCTTTTTATGCGAATTGTCGTTGTTTTCGGTTTTATACTTTTCCTTGTGCAAGTGCTTTCGACATCTGTTTATGACGGAGTCTTGAAACACGCTTTTGCAAGCCGTCAAAAGTTGAATAAGGAACTTTCGCAAATCCAGAGCACGGTGGACTACATTTCCAATACGTCCAAGGATTTCTTCAAGGCCGAAAAAATGCTCCATGCCAAGCTCGGACTCCCATTGCCGGATGAAGCTTCCCGCAAGCTTTCGACAGGTGGCCATATCGAACCGAACGTCCAGCTTTTGCGCAACAGTTCTCCTGTGTTCGAACGGACCGCCAAGATGCACGAAGATGTCTGGCGTATTTTTGGCCAAATCCAGAACAACGAAGAATCTTTTAACGCTCTGACCAAGTATATAGACCAGAGCCGCTCGGTTTTACGCTACATTCCGTCGATTTCTCCGACTACGGGTCGTTATGCGTCTGCCTTCGGGCCGCGTATCCATCCGGTGACGGGTGAAGTGGGCAAGATGCATCAGGGCATCGATATCGCCAACGACCGTTGGACTCCGATTTATGCCCCGGCGGATGGCGTTGTTGAAATTTCCCAGCTGAGTTCCTCTTTTGGGAATTTTGTAGTCCTGAACCATGGCAATGGGTTTAAGACCCGTTATGGGCACATGCAGATGTCCGCCGTGACCCCGGGCGAATTTGTACATCGTTATCAAATCCTTGGCTATATGGGTAATACCGGTCGATCTGTCGGTCCGCACCTCCATTACGAGGTCTGGAAAAACGGCAATGCGGTGAACCCTCTTCCTTATATTCTCCCTAACGACTATGAAGTCGACTAATTCTCGCTAGCGTTTTACGCTAGGGAGGGGCGCGCCCGGGGAGGGTGTCGTGAAAAATAATGGCGTTGTGACGGTCGCTTTGTGTGGCCTCACTTTTTGCGCATCGGCATTTTCTTGTCCGATGTTTGTGGAATTCTTTCCGGATCCGAAAAATGTATCTGATCAGGAAGGGGAGTATGTCGAAATTCGTTTGGACGATTTTCGCGCGGAATCTCTTTTTGTGCGGCTGGAAAACAAGGAAATCCTAGCGTTTGGGTGGCCGGAGGCGGAACGCTTGGTGCTTGTGCACGATTCGGCGCAATGCCCGCGGAGTTCTTTACGGGATTCGTCTCGGCAATATGTCGCATGTGGTTCGTTGGGCAAGACTTCGCTTCCGAATTCCAGGTCATCCACTTGGAAAGTTTGGGCGGGTTCATGCATGGATTCTGTGGTTGTTCCGCAACCGAAATCCGGGAAATCCGTTCAACGCGTGGGGATGACCGATGAATGGGCTTTTGTCGAAGGTTCGTTTGCGGCGGCTGATCCGGAATATGAAATTGGCATTGAGGACTGCGCTTTGGAACGGCTCTCGGCTGAATTTGTGGAAGGCTCGTGGAAGGCTTCGGCGTATATTTCGGGATGCGATTCGACGGTAGTTCATGTCAGGACTCTGGATGTTTGGGGAAATAGAGGTTGGCAAGAGGCGGATGCCTTTGTGCGGGGGCGCCTTTCGCTATTTACCGAAGATGCACCGGGAACTGCCGGCGAGGCGCTGTGGTTCCATGCGGAATTGCCCGAAGATGCCGCTCCCATGAATAATGTAATCGATACGCTCTTGCTTGCGCGAGCAGTGGATGAACTTCATGGAAAGCGTTTTTCGCCACTACGCATGACGGAAATACATCATTGTCCAGAAGAGCCTATGCCGGAGTGGGTGGAAATTTACAATGCGAGCGGTTATCCGCTTCCGTTGGACGCGTTCCGCTTTTGCGATCGCGGAAGCGCTTTGTCGAAACCGGGGGATTCCATCCAACCTTTCCAGACTGTGCTTGTCAGCAAGGATACGGCGGCGCTTAGGGCAATGCTTGGAATCCCGGACATTCGCATGGTCCATGTATCGCTTGGATTTTTGAATAACGTAGAAGGTATGCTCCGCCTTTGTTTCCGCAACGATGTCATTGATAGCGTTTATTGGAACAAGGGGACGGTTTCGTGTCCATCGGGGTTCAATCCGTTGACCGGGCGGCGCGATTATACTCCTGGATTTCAGTCCAAGAATTTGCGTAAAGAGATGCAACCGGATTTGGCCAAAAATGTTTTTGAATATAAACTATCATCGCGAGTGGTGTCCAAAAAGGGGGCTCCGTTACGAGTCCGAGTGGATTCCGAGCACGATGTAACGCTTAGCCTTTTGGATTCTGTGGGGCACCGCGTTTGGAAAACCGTTGTCTCTGCAATGTCGAACGAATGGGAGAAGGTGCCGGTACTGGAATATCTTGGAATTGGTGTTTGCTTTGTCGCTTTCTCCGTGGGGGAGTACGAGGATGTGGTCGGTATTCTTGTTCGCCCGTAAGGGCTTTGCCGTTCGGTTTCGTTTCTTTTGGATTTTGTTTGTATTTCTGTCGTTTACAATGCCGGAATCGATCCGAGCTGCGGAGGGCCGTGCTCCGTTTGCTTCGCTTTTGGCAGGCGGGCTTTCGCCAGTCGGGCTTGGCGGGTTTCACTCGACTCCTGCGCGCTATGCGGACCCGTCATACGGGGTCTCGTTTTATTGGATGGATGAAGTTGATGAAATCTCGTGGAATTTGTCGCTTGAATTTGGCGATAGAACTTATCGGGTCGGTTCCTTTATTGCTTACCAATCTATGGATTCCTTGTACAGGAACCTTTATTCGGAATTTTCGTTTGCAAAGCCTTGGATGCAGTTTGTTTTCGGAATGAGCTACGGGCTTGGAATGGAGTGGGTTCCCGGCGGAGGTTCTTGGGCACGGCACCGTTTCAAGTGGGCTCTCGATTATAGATGGCGAAATATCCATTTGTCCGGAATGTTAAGTGGCTATATGGACAACGGTGTTTCTCCAATTTTGGGAATACACTGGATTACGGACGAGACCATTTCTGCTTTTGTGGAATGCAATTTCGATTTTTTGTACGTCGGTGCGTATTTTCGGTGGAAATTCCTGGAAATATGCACATCGTATCGCTTCCCGGATTTTGCCGTGGCGTTGCAGTTTTCGTTTAGCTGGGCGCATTATGGAGCTTCGTTTGCTCGGGGCTTTAAACACAATTCGGTTGGGTGGAATAGCATCCACATTTCGCGTTGGCTGGAAAATGAAAGACCGAAAAATAATTAATTTTGTTGTATGAAAAAAGTCGTCTTTTTGTTGCTTGTTTTATCCGTGTTTTCTGTGGCGAAAACAGCTAAAATGCATTCGAAATCGGATGCCCCGGCTGTTGAAAAAATCGATGAAGAGGTTGCGGCTGAAACTGTGGAAAAAACGACGGCGGTGCCGTCGATGCACGACGATGCATCGGTTGTGGATTCTACTTTTACGGTGTATATCCATCCGTTTAATTTTTTGGTGCCGTATTCGCCTTTCTGGTCAGGATTTATTCCGTTGAAGGGGATAACCTTCTATCCGTCCATCAACTTGACATTTGAATGGAAGTTGTATGAGAAGTCTTCTCTTGTGACGATGCCGCATTTTGTGCGCATTGACCGCTTGGATGACGGTTACAAAATTCGCGATATCGGTCTGCAGGAAAGCTTGCGCTGGTATGGCATTCAAGGAAATCGCTGGTTGTATTTCCAGGCGGGCATCCTTCTTAGCCGTTTGCATGTGCAGACGGACGACGATGGCGGCTTCGGGGGCTGGCTGTACGGTTTTATGTGCAATGGCGGGCTCAAGAAAATTTTGAATGGCGGGGAAGGTTTCTTCGGACGTTTTGCCGTATCGGTCGATATCGGCATGGGTTATGCCTGGACAAGTGACTTCACGGCGGACCGCAAAAGGGCTTGGCTCAAGTTGGACAAGGGTTTTGTCATAGACTTGAACGCAGCAGTCGGATTCCAGATTTAATCGGTAGACAGTCGGGAATTAGAAGTAGGAAGGAAATAAAAAAAGCACTTCTCATCGAGAAGTGCTTTTAAGCGGGATAGACGAGGCTTGAACTCGCAACCTCCGGCGTGACAGGCCGGTGCTCTAACCAAAATTGAGCTACCACCCCAAAATCGTTTCCGATTCATCGGTAGTGGACGATAACGGATTCGAACCGCTGACATTCTGCTTGTAAGGCAGACGCTCTGAACCAGCTGAGCTAATCGTCCAAATTATTGCTTATCTTCATTCTTGCTGTTGAAGAGAATTCCCAGAGGAATAACCACAACGTAAGCAATCGTCAAGATAATCGGTGCAACCGAGAGGCTAATCGGATTATCGGCAGGACCCGTGGCCAAGCAGATAAAACCAATAACGAGTAGCAAAATGCCAATACCAATAAGAACAATATTCTTTTTATCTAACATTTTTCTACAACCTCGAGTTACGAGCCAAATATACAAATATTCATTTTGTTGTCAACCGAAATTGGGCTTTTTTTGAAAAAAAATAAAATTTTTTTCGTTATGTGGTTTCTTCTGTGATGTGTCTGTCTATTTTCGCTGAGAGTCGGTTTCTGTTTGGGGGCCGTTTAATGGAGCGTTTTTATGAAAATACGTTACTGAATCGAAAAATAGATTTTTTTAGTAGCGTGATTTTTTATATAAATTAAGCGTTTGGGGAGCAAAAGCAGGATTGTTGGGGCTTGTCGTGTTGCGGAATGCGAAAAGGCGAGGATTCGGTTCCGTGTGCGACTAATTTCTACTACCTCCTAACTACCAACCACTAACCACTTCTTATTACTAAAACCATTGACCAATCCCCGTATTTTTTTCTATCTTGTAGCGCGTTCGAAATATCTCGAAATCTAACACGTTAAAAACAATAGGAGCTCATAATGAGTCTTACTCTTAACGATATCAAGCACCCGAAAATCAGTACTTGGGTGAATGAAATGATTGCTATGTGTGAACCGGACAACGTGGTTGTCGTTGACGGCACTCAGGAAGAATACGATGCCCTCATGCAGAAGTGCGTCAAGGCCGGCCTTGCCACTCCGCTCAAGAAGAAAGAAAACTGCTTCTTGTTCCGTTCTCTCCCGTCTGACGTGGCTCGTGTTGAATCCCGTACGTTCATCTCCTCCGTTAAGGAAGAAGATGCAGGTCCGACCAACCACTGGATCGACCCGTCCGAACTCAAGCAGACCATGAGAAAGCTCTACAAGGGTTGTATGCACGGCCGTACCATGTACGTGATTCCGTTCTGCATGGGCCCGCTCGGCTCCGCTATTTCCAAAAACGGTATCGAAGTCACGGACTCCGAATACGTCGTTCTCAACATGGACATCATGACTCGCGCCGGCAAGAAGGTCTTGGACATCTTCAATGCTGACCCGAACGCTGAATTCGTTCCGTGCCTCCACTCTGTGGGTAAGCCGCTCCGCGAATGCGAAAGCGACAACGGTGTCTGGCCGTGCGCTGACGTTGAATACAAGTACATCACGCAGTTCCCGGAAGAACGCCTCATTTGGTCCTACGGTTCCGGTTACGGTGGAAACGCCCTCCTCGGCAAGAAGTGCTTTGCTCTCCGCATTGCTACCGTTCTCGCTCGCGACGAAGGCTGGCTCGCTGAACACATGCTCATCCTCAAGCTCACCAACCCGAAGGGCGAAGTCAAGTACGTGACTGGCGCA
>CACWPM010000068.1 GCA_902762795.1 Fibrobacter succinogenes
ACCGAGGATGGATTCTTCGATGAGGCACTGGTGCGTCATGGAGAGTTCAAGACCGTTGGAGCAAATGGTGCGGAGTTCTTCCACGTTGTAGCAGAAACCGCCGCCTGCACCACCCATGGTGTATGCCGGGCGAACCACTACCGGGTAGCCGATTTCAGCAACAATCTTTTCGGCTTCTTCCACGGAGTGGCAAATGCCGGAGCGCGGGGTGTCGATGCCGAGCTTCTGCATGGTTTCCTTGAAGACTTCACGGTCTTCGCCGCGTTCGATAGCGTCGAGGTTCACACCGATGACTTTCACGCCGTACTTGTCAAGCACGCCAGCTTTGTTCAAAGCGCAAGCGAGGTTCAAGCCAGTCTGGCCACCCAAGTTCGGGAGCAAAGCCTGCGGGCGTTCCTTCTCGATGATCTGGGTCAAGCGGGCGACGTTCAGCGGTTCGATGTAAGTGGCATCGGCCATGACCGGGTCAGTCATGATGGTAGCCGGGTTGGAGTTCACGAGCACAATCTTGTAACCCTGTTCGCGCAGGGCCTTGCAAGCCTGGGTGCCGGAATAGTCGAATTCGCAAGCCTGACCGATCACGATCGGGCCAGAACCGATGATAAGGACTTTGTCGATGCCTTCAATCTTCATTTTACTAATTAATTTTTAAACTCTGGTATAAAATGTATGGATCCCCTACGCTTCGCTCCGAGGATGACGCGAGAGGCGAATGTATGGATCCCCTCCCGCGCTGACGCTTGGTCGAGGATGACAAAAAAAGCTGAACCAAATGGTTCAGCAATAAAAACAATTTCGGAAATAGCCAAAGCAGCGGTTTCCGCAACATGATGGGCGCCGCAAGCGCACTTCATATTCATCGAAATTCCGTTCATCACTTCCCTATTTCGCAAAGACTTAAACTTGCGCAAATATAGAATATGTAAACGGACCTTTCAACCGCCAGTATCAAAAAACGATTTCTTTGTTCTAGTGAAAACTAAAAAGCTTCATTAGAAGTATCATCTTCCACGTCATCCTGACATTCAGGAAGCGATGGATTGCTCCGGCATTTTTCGCGAAGAGTTTCATAATCGCTATCGTCGGGAGCTGCACAGCCCACAAAGCTACAAAGCGATACGGCGAGGAACATTCCCAAAAAAACTCGTTTCATAAAAAACCTCTAAGTTATTATCCATCAATATAATAAACTCTTTCAAACTGTATTTCTGTCAAACAAAAAAAGGCCGCCCTAAAGCGACCTTCCCTTTGCGAAAAGTAAATCTAGCTCAGAGAAATTACTTCTTAGCCGGCTTGTTCTTAGCAGCAGTTTCCTTGAGAGCGGCACCAGCCTTGAAACCAACAGTCTTGGAAGCCTTGATCTTGATGGTAGCACCAGTCTGCGGATTGCGGCCAGTACGTGCAGCACGGGACTTCACAGTGAAAGTACCGAAACCGATGAGCTGGACGTTGCCGTCCTTCTTGATGCCAGCAGCAATACCATCGAGAACAGCGTCGATGGCGCGAGCAGCAGCGGCCTTGGATTCGATGCCAGCATCTTTGTTGGCAAGCACAGCTTCAATGAGATCTTGTTTGTTCATTTTTTAACTCCTTGAGTCAGATTTGTGAAATGTTTGGTAATATTATACTTTTTTTTTCTTAGATAAGAATGATTTTTATTGAAAAAAGTTTTTAAAACCCTATAAAATCAAGCCTTGGGAGCCAGTCTGCCCGCATCTTCCACATACTGGTCTGCCCTAGTCCTTAATTTCTCCACATAGACGAGGCAAATGCAAGTAAAGGGAATCGCCACCAAAAGCCCCAAAAAGCCAAGCAATTTACCCCAAATCGAAAGAGACAAAAGAATCCCCACCGGAGGCAAATTCATCGACTTTCCGACGATGTGGGGCACCAGGAAAAAGTCCTGAATAATCTGCACGGCCAAGTAAATCGCAAGGATGATTACCGCCACTTCCCAAAACGGCATACCCTTATCTAGAGCATAAACCACCGCCAGTAGAAGGGCCAAGGGTATTGTCGTGAGCTGCATATAAGGAATCATGTTCAAGGCCCCGGAGAAAAGTCCAAACGCAATACCCATCGGAAGACCCATCACGCTAAAACCAATAGCATAAAGCACCCCTACCGTAAAGGCGACCATGGATTGTGCACGGAAATACGTTCCCATAAATTTATCTGTTGCACTGGCAAACTCACCTGCCTCACGGCGATAACGGTGCGGGATTAAACGGCGAATGCCTTTTCTTATTTTATGCATATCAAGCATAATAAAGACAAGATACATGAACACAACGGCAGCACTCGAGACGCCCATCAAAATTGTAGAAGTCTTCGAAAGCACGTCCCAGGCTCCAGGTAGAATTCGATCCGAAATGGTCTGGATAACATTCCATACATCAAGCGATTCCATTGCCTCGGCTATGCTATTCCAAGAAATCATCGCCTTGACAGAAGCCCAAGTGTCCGCCGGCAAGAACGTCATGATACGATCGCTCCAAGTCGAATCCGTAAAAATTCTCGAAATAAGCGTTCCCAAATATTGAACTTCGTGTACAACTTTAGGAACAAAGAAATACATACAACCGCCAATAATCACAGCCGCACCTAGCAGCACGATAATCACAGCAATCACACGGTATCTAAATTTTATTTGCAATTGACAAACTAACGGATCCATTATGTAGGCAATCAAGAACGCCGCAAAAAACGGGAATAAAACCCCGCTCAAATAATTAAGCACAACAAGTGAAACTGCTACGGCGACGGCAATCACCACGTAGCGCATCACCCTATCAAGCGTCCAATTTCTCTGCATCTTTTCTCCCGCTCGTTTTTAACACATGTATTAAAAATAGAACAAACCCAATCAAAATGAAAATTAGATACATGTACAATTCTTTTTTTTGTTGCGTTTTATCGCTCCAGAAACGAACATAGCGGATTTCCATTTCATCGGGAATGCCGCGAAGCGTAGAACTTCCACTCACAATTTCAAGGAACTTGGCGCTATTCAAATACGTCTTGCCATCGTCTTTTTCAAGTCCCTGCTGCGAAAGCCACCATTCCGGGACCCGAAATTCACTTATAGAAAATTTGCTCACGGCAAAGCGTCCCTTCGCCCCTCCCATCAGCATGTACGGCGCCGACGGGACATCTCTTTCCAAAACGCGAAGCGTCGCATAATCCCCCTTGCGCGTGTAAACCGGGTCTTCCGTCAAAATACGGAGTTTCATGGAATTCATCCGCTTCGAGGCGACATGGACTTCCATGGAATCAAACGTTGTCAAGTCCAACGGTTCAAGGCGTTTTTTCAAGGATTTTAATTTAAAACCAACCCCTGCATACGTAAACGCTTTACCCGAATGGATAACGACAGAAGAGGTCAAAAGCGTATCCGTCACCTGGACTTCGCTTGTCGAAAATCCGCCGACAGCGCTATCGTTCAACGGAAAAACTTCGAACGTTTTTTTAGGGAAGAGTTCGACATCGGCATCCCCACATTTAGAATACTCGCTCCACCATGCCAACAGCATGGCCGTCAAGACAAATATTCCAAACCATTTGCCAAACCGTTCAATTTTTTTCATCATACTCCTTCACTGGATGGCGGTACCCTATAGCAACAATCATAAGGCCAAGAATCATGAACAAAAATATCCCGTAAGCCCTATTGCTTGTTCCGCTCGCAGAAATTTCCCGGACATTTACGACGAAGTTCTTTCCACGAGGTTGTTTCCACCCGGCAGATATTTCTAAACGGGCTACGCTTTCGTGATGAGGACGATTACGTGAGCGTTTCACACCACGCTCATCGTACCAAAAATCGGGAATATAAAGTTGTTCAAAAGGAATGGCTATTTTATTGAGTCCTTGCTTTACAGGGATTTCCTTCAACAAAAGCCTGAACGTTTCAGATTTTTTCAAGTCTGTCACATCAGGATCAAACGTCCACGTTTTCAAGTTGATTTCATCCGTCCCCGCAATATCGACATCCAAATAAAGCGTATCGACATTTTTCCAATTGTGAAACTTTTTTTCGCCATTCGGATCAAAATCAAATACTAGCCCGCACCAGGCCGATTTCTTTTCGTCCATGCCAAGAGCACACTGGAAAGAGACTAGCGAATCCGATAAATTAAATCGGACCACAGATGTTCCCCCATTTGCATTATCATCATATGCAGACGCTTTTGTCCCCTCCCCCAACGGAAACACAGTTTCAGCAAATCGCTCTTTCGGAAGCATTACATAGATGGCAACAACAATAATCGCAATGATTGCTAAAATCGTATATGATTTTTTCATTTATTCAAAAAATTTCCTTAAAGTTCTATTGTATTGAATCATATCCAGCGGATCATCTTCCACATTCTTTTCACCAAACAGCTTTGTCACAAACGAATCGATCCACCGGATAAAGAAGAAATGATGCTTTCCTTCTTTCGCCTGCGGAGCTGCCTTGATATCCAAAGACCACTGTAAAAGCTCCTTCACAGTTGAAGGGGGCATATGGAACGTTTCGCAGCACGTTGTCACATAGCCATCGAAACCGTAATGCGGAAGCTTGCCTTTCACAAGCGGTTTACCATGATCGATGCACACCGGATTTTCACAGGGCGGGTCCTGCACATTTTTCTTTTTCAAGTCGTTGAGCCACAATTCACGTGTCTTGTCCGAGAGTCCACCGTAAAAGGCAAACGTCTGGTTGCACGGGAAATAGATGGAATAACACTTCGGACAAAACCTCAAATCAAGGTTTACAATCTTGAGGGATTCAACCTCAGAACCACAAAAAGAACATTTACACATGTAGATTAATATAGATAATAGACGAAAGACGAAAGACGAAAGACGAGAGAAAATAGTGTTTAGGGGAAAGCTTTCCCCTGGCTCGCACTTTGTTGCTCACCACCCCTTCAAGCGGGCACATCCCGCAACGCCCTGTTTTTACATATCACTAGTAACTAGTATCTAGTAACTATTAACTAAATTTAATGCATGGCTAAAGTAGTTCAGATTACCGCAGAAAATTTTGAAGAAGAGGTCATCAAGGCCTCCGAATCACGCGCAGTCGCCATCCTTTTCTCGTCCGCAGAATATCCGGATTGCGCTCCCTATTCCCAGTTGCTAGGGCAACTTTCTACAAGCATGGACTTCACGCTTGGTGTCGTAAGCTGTGACGAGCGCGAAAACATGCGCCTCATCCAGATGTTCCGCGTGCAGTCCGTTCCCGAAATTCACATCGTCGAAAAAGGCCAGATAGCAGACGTCCTCCAAGGCGTACTCCCCGAAGCCGACCTCAAGAAACGACTTGAAAAATACTATGTCTCGGATGAGGCTCGCTTCCAGACAGCCCTCGAAGACGCCATCGCGCAAAAGGACTTTGACCAGGCGCTCCCGATGCTCGACGAAGCTCTCGCCAAGAACCCAGGCGACAAAAAGCTCCAGCTATTGTGGGCGAAGGCCAACCTTGGCATGGGCGATACCGCCAAAGCAAAAGAAATCCTATCCAAGTTTGTCGAAAGTGACGACCAGTACCGCGAAGCAAAATCGCTGCTAGAACTCCTCGACTTCCATGCCGAAGCCGCCAAGAAGGACGTGCAGGGAAAAGAAGCCATCGTATACCACGAAGCATGCAAACTCGCCTGCGAAGAGCAGTTCGAAAGCGCCCTTCAAGCATTTCTAAACTTGTACATCGAAGCCCCCGACTGGAACGATGGAGCCGCAAAAAAGGCAATGCTTACGCTCTTCGGCGTTCTCGGTCCCAAGCACGAACTCACCTGGAAGTACCGAGCCAAGCTCAACACGATGATGTTTATCTAAAATGACGTTACTTCTCGCCATCATCTTCTTTGTATTTGTCGTGGGAGCCATCAAGCACGGCTATTTTTCTTTTGCCAACGTGGAATACAGTTTTCATGAGCATCCGGTGCAGTTCATCATTGTCCTCATCATCATGCTCGGCGCAGCTATACTTTGTACATACCTATTTCTTCAAGAAGTCGGTGTTATAAAATAAATTGTACATATAAAGTGCAGTTCCCTATTCTGTTTTTCGAACAAAAAAAAACGCAGCCTTCAAGCTGCGTTTTTTTAGATTTCAATTAAATTATTTGCACTTGGAATTGGCGATATTCAGCAAATTCTTGTATGCAGCCATGCACCTTCTATGATCCTTGGTGCCTTCTGTATAAGAATAGCATTCGCCAAGCTTCGTGTTCGCCAAATCCCTTTCCTTACACGGTTTCTTCGGAGTAGGTACATACTGTTGTGTACCATTTTGTTTCGAAGCCGGATTCGGAGATGCCGCCGGAGCATCGTAGGTGTACACGAACACTTCAATACGGTTGTTTTTCATGCGGTTTGCAGCGTTCGTATTCGGAACGAGAGGTTCGTCACCGCCCTTGCCCGTTGCAACGATATCCTGGCTCGGAATACCGGACATCGACAAATAATTCTTCACTTCTTCAGCGCGCTTCAAAGCAAGCACACGGCTCCTTTCCGGGCGGTCAATGTTGTCCGTATGGGAAACAATTTCAATCGTCTTGCCGTGATAGTTTCTCAAGTGGTCAGCAAGCCTCTTCAGGCCATCAGAAGATTCTTTTGTAAACCTAGACTGCCCAACGCCAAATGTCACTCCCTGCAAAATGAACTTTTCCAGAACAGTCTTGTTTGCAGCAGGCTTTGCATTCGATGCGGGCTGCTGCTGAGGCGGATAATCATTCCTTACCTGCGGCTTCGGGGAAGCATAAGACGGAGCGTTCTTCACGCAACGGAGCTTGTTCGTATAGGCATCTCCATGTTTAAAAAACGGAGAAGCTTTTTCACGAACGGCATTGTACTTCCAATCCACATAGGTCATCTCGTTACCGTTCTTCGAAGCAGTCCAATAACCACGTTTGAAATCAAAGTTCAAGCTACATGGATTTTCCTTCGTATCGCGGTTGTTCTTCATGCGCTTGTCGTTGGCACGCAATTCAAAGTCGGACGCCCTAGAGAAAAGTTCCTCGTATTCACTTTGTTCTGGGACATGCCAACCACGTGGGCAGGCACGGCCAAGGCTTCTAGCTTCCATTTCATCCAAACGATCAAGAATGACATCTTCCGCCATCCAAGTTTGGTTTCCAACCTTGAGAGTCCTATAAGTTCTTCCGGCGTCATCCATCACGCCACCGAGACGATCCTTGCAAACAGCATCCCAATTCTGGATGCAGCGAACAGAGTAACCATTCGCCTTACGTCCTTGGAACGCGAACGTTTCAAGATTCGAACCTCTAAAGCTCATGGCGTCCGCACGGTCGCCACCCTTTTCATCGCCAAGCCAGAAGAACGCACGGTTACCTAAGTCAATGAAACGATCGCCATCAACATAATAACCACCATCGAGAACTCTAAACTTGTTCAGGCTAAAGTCTTGGTAGTTGAGGTCGTCCCCCATCGGGAGACTCCATCCATCGGGACAAGCCCTCCTTGCCGCGTTCCACGAATAAAGTCTTCCGTAGGTATCGCAATTTTGGGTGACATTGTCATAGCAATAGCTTTCCGGCAATCGGAACTTCAGGTTTTCGGCCATCCAGACGCGACCACCAATTTTGACAGTGGAATAGCGTTCGCCATCACGGTTATCAATCAAAAGGTTCTTTGCTTCATCGTATGTCGAAGTATTCTGGTATTTACTCGAAGCGTACGGATTGGATTGCGGAGTCACCGGCTGAGACTGACGGCTCCCTCCCATGGCCATCTCTTCTTCAGAAATGCTGCAATCATATTCCTGAGGAAGCTTACCAAAATAGTGGTTGTACTTATCCGGCGTAATCCAAATTTCGCTACTACCGACAGACGAACGCATAAAAGAACGTGGATAATTGGCACACCTGAAAAGCACATTGGCGCAACGACCATCCTTCTTTTCCGTTCTATACGTATCTTCCATATCCGGGCAACGCCAGTAGCACGAATTACCGAACATGTCGTCAAAGCCACAAGCAACCACAGTTTTATCGCCAGACGGGGCGGCCAAAACCGATTCCGCAGCGAAAAGAGAAGCAGCTATAGCAAGAGCGTACTTTTTTTTCATAAAGACTCCGTATTCCAACACATTTAAGCGTGTTTGTATTATAAAGATTAGGGTAAAGATACAAATTTCACAATACGTATTCTCAGATGATACTACTAGTTTTGACAGTTTCGCGTCCACACGAAAATTTTTATTTACATACAATTCAAGCCACAAACCTCACTCCTCTAACTCCAAAGCACTAACCCCTAAGCACTAAGTTCTAAGCTCTAAATTTTCCCCTCATTTCTAAGTTCTAAGTTCTAAGTTCTAAGTTCTAATTGCTATCTTTGCTCGCGTATTTTATTGTACAGTAAAACCCAGGGATACGATCCCACAGGAAAACATTATGAAAAAGATTCTGTTCCAAGACACCTCGTTCCGTGATGGCTTCCAGTCCATCTTCGGCGCTCGCGTGTTCATGAAGGACTTCATGCCTGCCGTTGAAGCAGCTGTGAAGGCTGGCATCACCCACTTCGAAGCAGGTGGTGGCGCCCGTTTCCAGGCTCTCTATCAGAACTGCGGTGAAGACGCATTCGACATGATGGATGAATTCCGTCGCGTTGTCGGTCCGAAAATCCGCCTCCAGACTCTCGCTCGCGGTATCAACGTGGTCGCTCTCGCTCCGCAGCCGCGCGATATGATCAAGCTCCATGCCGACATGTTCAAGAAGCACGGCATGACCCGCATCCGTAACTTCGATGCTTTGAACGACGTCAACAACCTCATCTACTCCGGCAAGTGCATCACCGACGCCGGTCTCGAACACGAAGTCGTCGTTACCATGATGGAACTGCCTCCGGGATGCGACCTCAACGCCGCCCACAACCCGGAATTCTACGAACGCATCCTCCGCAACATTTTGGACGCCGGTGTTCCGTTCGCATCCGTCTGCTTCAAGGACGCTTCCGGTACGACGAACCCGACCAAGGTCTACGAAACGTTCAAGCGCGCTCGTAAGCTCCTCGGTGACAAGGTCGAACTCCGCATCCACAGCCATGACACCTGCGGTACCGGTGTGGCCCAGTACAAGGCCGCTATCGAAGGTGGCGCCGATGGCGTCGACCTCGGCCGCAAGCCGCTTTCCGGCGGTACGGCTCAGCC
>CACWPM010000069.1 GCA_902762795.1 Fibrobacter succinogenes
CGAAGCCCGTCATTCTCGACCGAAGGGAGGGAAACCATAATTTCTTGTTTTGCTCTTGCGTAGGGGAACCATAATTTCTTGTATCTACATTTGGGAGGGGAACCATAATTTCTTGTATCTACATTTGGGAGGGGAACCATAATTTCTTGTATCTACATTTGGGAGGGGAACCATAATTTCTCGTATCTGCATTTGGGAGGGGCCCGTGCGGCCTTTTCTCTATTGATAAAAAATCAATGAGAAGAATTCCAGACCTATATGAAAACCCCTCTCCGAGGGGTATCTTTTATAAGGGAAAACGCCTAAAATGGTGTGTCTAGGTTAACGAGGTGGACTTATGTTTAGAACAAAGAAATCTTTAGCAAGTCGCATAGTTGCTTCTGCTGCTTTGGTGTGCGTCGTGGGCTTTGCGAACTCCTTTGCAACAACGGACAATCCGCTTACACTTTGGTACAACAGTGATGCCGGCTCCGAATTTACGAATGCTCTTCCGATCGGTAACGGCTACATGGGTGGCCTCATCTATGGCGGTGTCGAAAAGGATTACATTGGCCTTAACGAAAGTACGGTATGGTCGGATGGCCCAGGTGACAACAACAAACAGGGTGCCGCAAGCCATTTGAAAGATGCTCGTGATGCCTTGTTTCGTGGCGACTACCGCACGGCAGAATCCATTGTGAACCAGTACATGATTGGCCCTGGCCCGGCAAGTTTTCAACCGGTGGGCGATTTGATTATTTCCACTTCGCACAAGGGTTCCACGAATTACCGACGTGAACTCGATTTGAAAACTGCTATCGCAAAGACAACGTACACGCATAGCGGCGTGAATCATACGCGTGAATATTTTGCAAGCTATCCGGATCATGTGATTGTTGTTCATTTGTCTGCTGACAAGAACGGTTCAGTGAGTTTTGGTGCCACGATGACAACTCCGCATCGCAATAACCGCATGACATCCGATGGCAACATGCTCATTTACGATGTGACGGTCAATGCAATCAAGTTCCAGAATCGTTTGAACATAATCACCGATGGCGGTAAGGTCAGTGTAGTGAACGGCAATATCAATGTTGAAGGCGCAAATAGCGCAACGCTTATCCTCACGACTGCAACGAACTTCAAATCGTATAACGATGTGAGCGGCGACCCGGGAGCTCTCGCTTCTGAAATCATGTCAAAAGTCGCAAAGAAGTCCTATGAAGACATCTTGAAAGACCACTTGAAGGATTACCAGACGATCTTCAACCGCGTCAAGCTCGACCTCGGCACGGCTGACAAGAGCGCTGGCGACATCACATCCACCCGCGTGAAAAACTTCAATTCCACAAACGACCCCTCTCTCGTGGAACTCCATTACCAGTATGGCCGTTATTTGCTCATTGCAAGTTCTCGCAAGGGTGGCCAGCCCGCTAACTTGCAGGGCATTTGGAACAAGGACACAAGCCCGATTTGGGGCAGTAAGTATACCACGAATATCAACCTCGAAATGAACTATTGGCCGGCAGAATCCGGCAACCTCGAAGAATGCGTTTGGCCACTCATTGACAAGATCAAGTCCATGGTCCCGCAGGGCGAAAAGACAGCGAAAGTGCACTGGGGCGTTGACGAAGGCTGGGTAGAACACCACAACACCGATCTTTGGAACCGTTCTGCTCCGATTGACGGCGCATGGGGCCTTTGGCCGTCCGGCGCTGGCTGGCTCAGCACGCACCTTTGGGAACACTTCCTTTACAATCCGACGGACAAAGAATACCTCAAGGATGTTTACCCGACCATGAAGGGGGCCGCTCTCTTCTTTGTGAACAGCCTCGTCGAAGAACCCGAAACTGGCAACAAGTACTTGGTGACTGCTCCGAGTGATTCTCCGGAAAACGATCACGGCGGATACAACGTCTGCTTTGGTCCGACGATGGACAACCAGATTATCCGCGATGTTTTGAACTACACGATTGAAGCATCCAAGATTCTCGGCGTTGACGAAGATGTGCGTGCCAAGATGGAAACGACAGTCAAGCGCTTGCCGCCGACAAAGACCGGTAAGTATGGACAAATTACCGAATGGCTCCAGGATTGGGACGATCCGAGCAACAAGAACCGTCACATTTCTCATTTGTACGGTCTTTTCCCGAGTGCCCAGATTACGCCGGAAGAAACTCCGGACTTGATCAAGGGCGCAGGCGTCACGTTGCAGCAGCGCGGCGATGATGCGACCGGCTGGTCTCTCGCATGGAAAATCAACTTCTGGGCCCGAATGCACGATGGCGACCACGCTTACAGAATGATTCGCATGCTCCTCACTCCGAGCAAGACTTACAATAACTTGTTCGATGCGCATCCGCCGTTCCAGATTGACGGCAACTTCGGTGCAGTCTCGGGCGTGAACGAAATGCTCATGCAGAGTCACAACAACAGGATTAACTTGCTCCCGGCACTCCCCTCGCAGTGGAAGGACGGTTCCGTGAAAGGCGTTCGTGCGCGTGGCGGTTTCGAAATCGATTCCATGGCTTGGAAGGGCGGCAAGCTCACGTATGTCGCTATCAAGTCCCTCGTGGGGAGCACTTTGAATGTGACATCGGGCACAAATAAATTCTCTACTGCGACTGTGGCCGGCAAAATATATGAATTCGATGGCAATTTGAAGATTACGAATGCTCCGTTTGAACCGCTCGAAATTACGGATAAAATTCAGGCCGAAAATTACGTGTCCATGGAAGGCGTGCAAATTGAAGAAGATTCCTTGGGTACTCCGAATATTGGCTGGATTAACGATGGCGACTGGACGCAGTATTACGTGAATGTTCCGGCTGCTGGCAGCTACATCTTGACGGGTCGCGTTGCGACAGGATCCGAAAAGGAAAGCGTCATTACGGTCACGGATTCTACGGGCAAGATTCTCGGAACGCTCAGCGTCGATCCCGCAAAGTCTAAAGGTTGGAACGACTGGTACGAAACCTCTACAAAGATTGCGCTCCCGGCCGGTAAGCAAAAACTCACGTTCACTTATTCTGGCGAAGACACATACCTCAGTAACGTTGACTGGTATGATCTGAAGGCGGATCCGACTGCGCTCCCCATGCAAACATTGCGCGATGCATCGTTCTCCGTAAGCCGCGTTCCTTTTTCCCAAGCCTCCATTGCGTTGATGGTAACGGCTCCGGCAAATGATTATGTTGTACATCTTATCGGTGTCAACGGCCGGTTCATCGGATCGCAGCGTGGCCACGGCGAAGGCCTCGCAGAATTTGGCAAGAACGCTCCACTTGCGCCGGGCATGTACTTCGCTATTGTCAAGAGCGGCTCGCGGCAAAAGACGTTGAAACTTGTTGTGCCGTAATTTATACCCCCTCACTCACTTGGCCCTGAACCGCAATGGTTCGGGGCTTTTTGTATAAATGAAAACCACTAGCTAGGCTGGTGGTTCAAAAGAGCCTTTTGGCGTTACGTCCTCGGATAAAAGAAATCCTTTGATTACTATTGATATGCGGTCTGCCAACTGCATGACAATAAAATCAAAGGATTTAAGATGAATAATAGAAATAATAACACGTTGGCTCATACATCGTGGAACTGCAAATACCATATCGTATTTGCTCCGAAATTTAGAAGGAAGGCCTTTTATGGGGAGAAAAGGGTCGAAATACCGCCCAAGGTGAGCGTTTCGGGTTTTTGTCGGGTACTTGAAAGGGAAAAGCAGCCTGATGATCTACGAAAAGTACAAATCGCTCCAGTTCAAATACCGTAACAGGGAGTTTTGGTGCCGCGGCTACTATGTTGACATGACTGGTAAAAATACGGCAAGAATTGCATCGTATATCCAAAATCAGTTGAAGGAAGACCAGTACGGAGAACCGTTGACAATGCTTGGAAAACTATAGCCCGTTTACGGGCGGCCGGTAAGGAAAACTCGCAAGTGGCAGATCGTGTTACGCGACGTGACGCGTGGCTAGTATCCTAAGGCAGGGCCCGCATATGAAGAACCACCGGCTACGCTAGTGGGTTGCCTTTTACTTTGTTACAATAGATTGGATTTGCTCTAGATATGTTTCGAGTTCCCAAGGTTGCTTTACATAATTTTATTCAAAACAAGGGGTGCTGACAAATGAAAGCTTGTTATAAAAGCGTTGCTTTGGATGGCTCTATAGTTGCTATCAACTGTTCAATCCAATCTATCCAATTGAGTGCGAATTAATATTTGGATGTTGTATGATATACACCAAAATTCTCGCTCTGTTTGTTGCTTTGCTTATAGTCCCACAAACTCTTTGGGCTACGGTGCATCGAGTTCCACATAATGTTTCGACTGTGGTGGATTTGCAGGACAATGATGAAATTAGTCTCGTAAATTTTCCTGTGGGTTGGGGCTATACTAGAGTTGTGATTGGTGTAAATTCGATACCCGGTCTTCGCCTATCTGGATATTTGGTTACAAATGACTGCAATCATGAACTACACAGCTCCTATGAAGAGATTGATTTTTCTTATACGGGTAATGAAAAAGTTATCTATCATGGACCGGCGCAGCGTTTGCCGTTACAGTGGTGGGTTGACGCAAATCTTGTTCTGTCATCTTGTAAAAGTTATAGCGAGCTAATGAGGCGAGATTCTATTGTTGCAATACTTTATGATTTTGCCGATTCGGTGTATTCAGAACAAATAAAAGATTATAAAGACTTGGGTAAAATAAATTCAGTGACCTATTTTGAAGGAAATTCTGCAAAATTTAAAATAACAGATTTCCCTGATTGGTTCTATAATCGTATATATGTGCAAGTGGAACCTATGGATGGGCACGAATTGGAGGGGCGAGCGTATGTGGGTGATGGAAAAATTGAAATGAAGGGCTTTACTGAAAAAATTGCGATAGAACAAA
Organism: Fibrobacter succinogenes; assembly: GCA_902762795.1. Taxonomy (GTDB): domain Bacteria; phylum Fibrobacterota; class Fibrobacteria; order Fibrobacterales; family Fibrobacteraceae; genus Fibrobacter; species Fibrobacter succinogenes_E. The sequence goes on from CACWPM010000069.1 coordinate 4,874, forward strand.
AAACTTTATTGGCACCAACGTTTGAACTTGCTTTTCCTGAATACCGTAAAGTCAAATTGAAATGGTGGGCTGAAGTTGGAGTTCCGAGAGAGAGTATAATTGATTCCAAAATAAAAAATATTTCGACTGATTCTGTAGAGGTAGAATACTCTTTTGGAGAAAGTATTTATTCGAAAAATACTGTAAAACTTATTTTTGATAAACGCAAGTTTTCTGATGGTAAAATTCCCGTTGTGAAGAAGCTTTCTTTTAATCCGCAAGGTCCGAATAAATCAAAAGATCTTGGTTTGCGTGGGAACATTTATGATTTTGATGCGAAATTGAAGCCTGGTGATAGTGCTGTTATTGCAATACCGTTGGAGTTTGATTATCAGCCTGGAAAGGACTCGATAACGATAGAACATTTTATAAAAGAAGAAAATAGGTGGATTGAACACCCTGTAGATAGTATTGTTGATAACTTTGCCTACATTAAAGTGGGACATTTTAGTTGGTTAAGATCGCTATGTCGGGGTTTTGTGTCTGTGGTTGTTTATGCCGTTCCTGGAACTATTGTATGTGCAGCTGTTTCAGAGTCTTGCCATAGAGCTATTAGCGGGTTTATTGATGGTACTGCAAACCTTATTGCTGATGGTATTGTTGAGGTGGCTAATGGCGTCAAGTGGGTATATGGAGTTCTCAAAGGTTTGGTTTGTGGTGATTTGAAAAAATTGATGAAATTGTTTGGTTCATCGACATCTACAAAATCGGATTGGGATATTTCTCAGGGCTCGATAGAAAGGCTTTCGATAATGCAAAAGGGCGATATTTTTCTTAGGTACTTGAATGATAAAAGAAATAATGAACCACTTGTTAAACTTTCGGATCCGTATCTTGATGGCGAGTGTAAAATAGTCGATGAATGTAGAAATAATCCTTTTTGGCCGTCTATTCCTATTCCTACCAAAAAATGTAAAAAAATGGAAGAAATATGCGGGTGGAATCGTACGAGAAATAATTTGGACATTATTCTGGCTGATGCAATATTGTCCCAGTTTGACCCTGAAAATGCAAATACATCACTAGGATTGGGTGTATCCAAGTATAAATTTCGTTTTGATCTTGTAAGCGGAAGGGCTATGTTTTGGAATATCACAAACCCAAATATAAGATATGACTATGATGACTATTTTATGGCGGGCAGTGAACTTACTGAAGAAGCCGCTTGGTTTGTTAAAGGGATGGAATCATGCGTTGGTGCTGTCAATGTAACCGGAATGATGATTCAAAGTTGTATTGATTGGTGGGATGGTTTGACTAGTTTGTCTTGGCCTAAGACTTGTAACGCTTTATTTGGTTTTGAGGATGATGTAGCTGAATGGATTTCTGATTTGATAGACTGTCCTAATTTTTTAATAAACTATAAAGATATTTTAGATGGCCACGGAAATAAGTTGATTGCCGCCTCGGAGGTTATGGCACGGGTATCTCTCTTGGCTTGGCTCAAAAAAGCCGATGAATTTAGGAATTTTACTTTGCTGAAATATAAGGCTGCTTATGATGGAATCCTTGCATGGATTGAACTTGCTGGATCCCTGATGGATTACAATAATATTGCTATAAAGGCGTATGGCGGTTTGGCGTTGTACGAATACATCCATTACGGCGATGATGGAATTTTAAAGATGTTGAACGGTGCTTTGAACCGTCATTATGGAGATAATGGAGGCTTTTCCGAAGGAACTGGCTATTCCCAGTATATTTGGGACGATCTTACTTATGTTTTGGCTGCGCTGAAGGATGCGTATAAACAGAAAAATGAAACATTTGAAATTAATGGGAAATTCCTGAAATCCCCGGACTACATGTTCGAATTTTCGAGACCTGTCGGCGGTGTTGGTGGGAATGGCCTGTATGAACATTACGGACTTGTCCCGGTAGAAGCTGATGATGGTGTCACGTATAATCCCGACTATCGTGTATGGGCGAAACTCAAGGACGACTCGAAATACCTCGGTATGAGCGCCAAGTATCCTTTAAAACCGTCTGATGGAAAAATAAACCCTCTGGTGGCATTTGGATTTCCAGATATAAGTATGTATATTTCTAATGAGCAAAGGATGGTTCCTTACCGTGGAAATCTTTGGGGCGATTACAAGGATGGAATAGGCATGATTACAGCTGTGAACGGTGACGATACGGTTGCTCTTTCCATGATTGCGGAAAACGGTAAAATGTGGACGCGTGGGCAGGCTCACGACCAACAAGATAACTTGTCTATTACACTAACAAGTTCTAAGAAAGGGTTCTTGATTCAGGATCCTGGTTATTCTGGATTTGAATCGAGGAGTGATACGGACGGATTCCATCGTTATTATGATCATAATGTATTAGTAACGGAGGATGCAGGAGTTCCGCTTTGTGGACAAGACGATAACAGAAAAATTCCGTTTGATGAGTTAAGATCGAGAACGTATGACTTTACGGGTGATTTTCCTGGATTTGGTTTAGATGTTCTGATGGGTGGTTTTGAACTATTTTCGTCATTTGATAAGAATTATTCTGTAGAAGGAGGTGAACCAGCAACTGTTCTTGACAAAAAAATTAATGAACCGCAAAGTGGTGTGGTTGGATTTACGGCAACGACGATAATCAAAAAGCCTGCAACCATAGACAAGTACGATAACAACCGTACAATCATGTATTTTGGCGGAAACTTCTGGGTGATAGACCGGCCCACAAATGCGGATGGTGTTTTTTGGATGTGGCTGGCTAATTCACCGATGAGTAAATGGGATAATATGGAAAAAGCTGGTGTTCGTCTTTATGGCTCTTGGGATGGTCTGTTGACACCGGAAGGTTCTGAATTTAAAATTCTTCAGAACGGAAATCGAGCTGATTTTGTTTTCGATATGGATAAAGGAGGGTGGGTTGTTCCGAATTACAGATATACGGCAGTCGATGCTCATACTAAAACCTATGTGATGACCTATTCTCTCGGTAATGAAACTTTTGATAGGGATTATGCCAATTGTCCGATTACAGCATACCAGTGCTTTGAAAATTCTGCTAAAAATATGCGGGTCATTGTACCGCCATCTGGCGAAACATTTAGATTGTGTAATTATTTGCCTCAAGATGAATGCTCTGGTGGTGTTTATTCTACAGGGATTACAATGCTTGCAAAAACACTTCTAGGAGAATGGACAACCCATTGGGTTCTTGATGGCGATTTGTATGCAGCAGAAAAAGGGTCTTGGATCCCGATAACATCAGCAACGGTTACGCGGTCGTATTACGTGTATGGACGAGCGAATGGCTCTTTCATAGATAGTCGGGATTCCATAACATATCTCCCGG
>CACWPM010000070.1 GCA_902762795.1 Fibrobacter succinogenes
GAAGCGGACCTTGTTGAACAGCGAATAAAGACTCTCGAAGAGAACGCCGTCAAACGACGAACTCTTATCATCGATAATCAAATCGTTGTCGTCCAGTTCTTGCAAGCGTTCGCGGAACGCCTCCTGCTTCCAGGTCAAGTACTTCTTCTCTGGCGTGGCGATAGTCCCGTAGCGGACACCCTCGCTTTCGTTTGCCGCCAAGCAATACTGAATCGTAGTAAAGAACGACTCGATGAATTCCTGCTTCTGGTTCGTCAGGTTCTGGCGAATACCATCGGCAACAGAAACGGAGCTCTTCTTGAGTTCAATCACCGCAACCGCAATGCCGTTTATATAAACGACAAGGTCCGGGCGCTTGGAGCCAAATGTTGAACTGACGGTCACCTCTTCGGCAATGGCAAAATGGTTGTTGGCCGGATTTTCAAAATCAATGTAATAGACGCTGATATTTTCGCCATCCGCATCAGAAACAGGGTGCGAATACTTCAGCAAACTGTAAACCGTCTTGTTCGCAGAATATAAACCTTGCTGTAAGTCGCCCGCCGCATGTTGCAAATCGGCGATGGCCTTACGCGCGACCGTTTCCGAATAGTGTTGCTTTCCCACCAAGAACGCAAACAGATTGTCATCGCGAATGTTCTTGTTCGGCACTTCGCACAAATTGCCTAGGTAATCGTAATGCAATTCGTCCTTGAAGAACTTGATTACCTTCGCCTGCGTCTTGCGTTCGGGAATGTTGATATTCGGTTCGGCCATAAAACACCTTAAATAGGTACAGTTTAAATATAAACTTTATCTTTTAATCTAGTGCATCCAAGAATCCTATAATTCCGTCTACAACTTCTTTCACAGGCATATCCAGCCAGTTTTTGCTTGAACTGTCCAACCGCTTCAGATACATTTTATCGGCAAACACTCGCTGAATCCGCTTCAGTACGTCTTTCCCGTTACTTTCGCGCATTTGCTCGTCGTTGTAAATGTAGATGTCCATGCACAAATTCAACTTCGCTGAATCAATATGCTGACTTAAATAAAATATGTCAAAAACGTCCTTAAAACGGGTTGAAAACGATCCGAATTTCAGAAGTGATTTCAGCTTTTCGACGAACATCTGTTCGTTCGAATTTATCAGCAGGCTTGCTCCGTTCTCGTCAAAAGCAATGTCGAAACAATACTCTTCCTGTGCGACATCCAATTTGTCGTGAACCCCAAGATCAATCTTACTTTCGATTTTGAAACCTGTGTCGTCAGAAATTTCGACACGAACGCGCTTTCCCTTATAATCTTGCTGTTTTAACTCTTCAATAATTCCGATACGCTTAATAAAAATTCCATCAAGGACATTCATCTTTGTTATAAATTCATCGATAGATTCGTCTGACAGCGAATATCTGATAAAATCAATATCCAAATCCTGCGTTGCTCTACGGATATTGCCCGTCTTGCAGCGCATGACAACGCCACCTTTGACAGTGATATTCCTGTTCAGCGAGCCTGAGGCGATGGCCTTCAATACGACATCCTGGCAGACCTTTGCTCTCGCATTCAAGTCTGAAAGGCCACTTTCAATTTCTGTCTGAACCATATTTTCGAGATTCTTCAAAAGACCTCCAGCTGTAGCGTCTGGTTAATCATGTTTGACTTGGGGAATTGAGGCAGATAATCTTGGATTAGTTGCGAATCAAGTTCATGTAGATTTTTCCTGTAGTTTCCGAGGATTTCTTTGTAATAATCGAACGGTAGAGCGCCTTTGTTGCGGAGAAGCTCCAACAGCATTCTTTCTCGGTTGTAAATGACGATGTTCGCACCGTCAAATTCACCTTTTTCTGCTCCAAGATAAAGAATATCGCTATTTTCGAATCTTTGGACAACACGAGAATCTACAATCTGCTTCGTGTTCCGAGCCGTCGCCAAATGACACTTTTCTGGAATCGTATCGGTCAGGCCGTAGAAGTAAAAAGCGGAATCCATGGTAAATACCGCCTTGGGATATTTCGCCGACACAATGGCAGTAACAGACTCGTATTTCTTATCGGAGTAGATACCTTTTTCCAACTTGAAAAGCCGCCCAGCAGCGACTTCCTGCTGGATTTGATAAACGGAACCGTGCTTTTCGAGACATTGTTTGTACGTCATCACCATGATTAAACCATATTTTACTAAAAGTAGGTAAAATTTTAATTTTTACCTACTTTTGCTAAAATACATAATTCAAGCCGATTTTGCAACATCTTTAACAAAACGCAAAGTTAAAATTGGCTAAAATAACCATTTTGCCGGCGTTGGCAAAATGGTATCCAGGTTACATTATCCTTTACATTAATCCTTTCTTTAACCTTTTTCATTAACCTTTCTGCCGTACGGTCTCCTTTGTTTGTTACTTCGTCACGGATGGCCAATCGTTTTTCATCTTCCAAAAGTTGCTCCACTTCCGATTCTGACCATCTCGCTCACGTGGGAGAAATGGTTTCCCTCATCAAAGCCTGTTTTCCGACATGCTTCGATAGCCTTTTCTATCACAGGCAGAAACTTGCCATATTCGGTATATTCTAAGGCTTTTTGCAACTCCCTTGCATACCAAAATTCAGTTCCGTTTTCGTCAACGTGCTTGATATTCTCGAACATCTGCTGAGAATAAGCGACAATTTCTTTTTTAGCCATAGGGCCTCCTGTGTTTATTGTTTCAACTAGGAACGCCCTCGCATTACGGCAAAGCCAAATAAAGCAAAAGCGCATCATTCCTTTCTATGGAATAACGCGCTGGGATGTAATGTAGGCTATTTTCAAAAAGCTGGCAAGAGGGGCAAGAAAATTTTACATACGGATTCATCAATTGTAGGTACAAGTTTGAGTTTTGCCTTACAAAACCATTCATGAAACATTTGTAATATTCATCTGCTCGTATATCAGTCTTGAATAACCTTATTTAAAAAGCTGCAATTTTCTGAAACAATTCCGTTTTTTCCATATCTACAGTTTCCACAGCATTTTTGTATATAGCAGCAAGGAAACTTTCTTTCATATGCTGAAATTCATTTTTATCATCTTTTCCTTTATTTTTTTCAATTTTTTGAACACAATAGGTCAATGCAGAAATTAAATCATGACCTCTTAGGCCATCTCTGAGCGTTCCTTCTTTTATTTCGTCCAAACAGCTTAAAACATTTGTTTTAAATTCTTTAAATTTGCTTTTGTATTGTGGATCGCTCTTTTGAAAAACACAAGCTAGATATTTTTCAAAATCTAATGAAATATGTTCATTTTTTTCTACAACGATATATTTATCTATATCTGGTTTCTGTAAAGATAGACTCATTCTTTTTTCGACGATTCGAACAGCCGTTATCGGCTGAAGAATTTTCATAACATGTTCAACAACGCTGAGTGACATTTTTTTCAATGTATTTGCATTAACTTTCTTAATATTTGTTTCCGTAAAATAATACATTTCTAGACAACTATAATCAGTTGCCCAAATAAACTCATTTTTAGGAATTTTTCGTGTATATGGGAGAATATCTTTGTCTATAATTCCTCGTGTATTACTACATCCGTCTTTTTTTAAACAATCAAGTAAATAAATAATTTTATCTCTATTTCCCGCTTCATAATCAGATTGTTCTAGTTCAGGTTTTTCTTTTGAAAAATCAATGGATGATATATCCCAAAAAGTTTTGCCGCCTTGTTTATAATGTGTTGCGTAAAAGCTCCGATCATCTTCTCCTTCTACATAAATATCTTTTACGCTATCTTCTAATTCATATTTTGTGACAATCTCATCAAAAGTTTGTTTATCCACTATCTTTGCTCCATTTTCACAACAGAACCTTTATACGGAGTGATCAATTCTATAGAATGTGATGCTATGATAACTTGAACATTATTTTCTCCAATCATCTCGTTTACAACATTCAGAAATTCTCGTTGCCATTTTATGTTTAAAGAAATTTCTGGTTCATCAATAATAACAATAGATGATTTTGAAACGGATGCGATTATGCTGCAAAATAAATATAAAACCTGCTTTTCTCCAGAAGATAATTTTGAGTAATGCAATGTTTCACCATCTAGGGATGAAATCATAAGTCCGTCTAAAGCGTTTATCTGGACTTTTTTCCCAGTAAAAAATTTACTTAAATATTTTTCTAAAATTGACAACTTGCTTTCTATCGGCTGTAATGCTTCTAATCGAATGTTTAATGAACTAACATAGGATTCTAAAACTGGGGCTAATTCCTGCATTTTCTTGTTAGTCATGGATTGGATTTTTGATATAAAGGTGTCTGTTAAAATATCTGTTGACAGGCCCAATCTTTTAAATTTTTTATTTCTTTCAGTTAAATCGGAAAAACTTGTTTTAATGTCGTCAGTACTGCTATTTTGCTTGCTGTTATATTTATTGATAATTCCTTCGTAAAGTTCATCAATATTTCTATAACCTTCATTTGTATTTTTCATTACATTTCTTTGCATCCATCGCTGAAAGCTGTCCATAACGTCACTTAAATCAGCCTCTTTGGATTGTTTTTTCATCCTTACACTGTTGAATGGATGATCAATAATTAAGTCTACATCATCATTGTCGAAACTTATTATCTGTCGATTTGCAGACATGAACAAAGTGTTTAATCGAAGATTGCTCAAATATTGACAATATTTTTCATATTCTATTTCATTTGATTCATAATGCCGTTCTGAACGAATTTTTGCACGCTCTTCCCATATGTACGTGAACGTTACATTGTTACCGTGAATCCCTTTTACAATGTATTTCTCGTCATGAGCGTTATTGCGAGATGCTTCAATTGCGTCTCCATTAGAAAGATTTATTGTAATCTTTTTGAAAGGTATTTGAGATACAGCCGTTCTGTGTCCATTGGTCCTTTCAGGATTTAAAAGATGAAAAATGGTAGACAAAATAGAACTTTTTCCGCAACCATTATCACCATAAAGAATCATGAAATTGCTTTCTTCAGGGGCTCTCAGATTATAATTATAGTGTCCAAACAACTTATCAACTTTAATTTCATCGATTCTAATTTTTTCTCTATTCATAATATTTTTTACTCCTTTTCTTTATAAAATAAATTACATATAATAAAAAATAAACCTAAGTCATGCTATTGTTTAGCCCTTTAAATACTAAATTAATCTCACTTTTCCGGTGAGGAGTTGTTGCATCATGCCGGTTTTGAGGGTGCGGTATTTTGCGAGTTTGGTTTCGAGGGCCGAGATTTCGGTGTCCATGTCGCTGAGGACGTTTGCGATGGCGGTTTGTTCTGCTTTGGAAGATGGAACTGCAAACAAAATTTGCTTAATTACATTTTTATCGCCTCGCGGCATTTTTGTGCCAATAGCATTTTCATTTACAATATTAAAGAAACGGTCGTCCGCTACTACATTATACAAGAAACTCGGACTTTGATTTTTATCCTTAACTCTAAAGACAAGAACATCTGTTGAGCAACCGCCATTCTTATCCGCAAACCATATTTTCTTTAAATAAGGACGAATATTCGATACTAAAATATCGTTCTTTTGATATTCACGAACTTTAGAATATGGCAACACAGCGGTATTCTTTACAACACCCATCTTGTTTTGCAACATATTTTCCGTGCCGACATAAAATTCTTGGTTAACATCCTTTATAGGAATGTTTGCCGTACACATATCAAACAATTCACCAAAGGTTTTCACTTCCCAATCACTGGGTGTCATTCCGAGTTCGGTCATTTTGTAGCCGCTGGATTCTTCGCGCTTTGCGCTTCGCTCAGAATGACACTCCATTCGTCTTTCGTCTGAGCCGAATCCGGGGAGGCGTTTCTTGCCGGTGAGGAGCTCCTGCATTGCGCCTTGTTTGATGTTTTTCTTTTTGACGATGAGTTTTTCAAGGTTTGCGATTAGGGTGTCAACGTCGGAGAGAGCGTTTGCAATGCGTTGTTGTTCCTTTATTGGAGGAAGCGCAATTGGCATATCTGCAATCATTTCTCGTCTAACAGAATCTACAGACGATTTTGCAGTCATTGAATGAACTCGATCATAAAAATTCACACTAAATATCCAATAAAAATATTTAGCGGAAATGCTTCTATCAAATTCATACATTAAATAGCATCGCTGATGCAATCCAAATCTTCCATTAACATAATGAAAAATTTTTCCCGTTCCAACTCCGTCTCCTGCTGTAACAACGCCTTCCGTATCAAAAATATACTTGTCAATTCGCTCCACTTCTTGAGAACGTACAAAGAAAGGATACTTACCATCTTCTTTATGGTCTTGCGTATTTTGAGAACCTGTTGTTATGAAACATAATTCCCCTATTTTTTTCACATCCCAATCGCTTGGTATCATCCCGACTTCAGTCTGTTTGAATTTCGTTTCTTTCATACAAGATGCTTTTCTTTTATCACACGGATTTGCTCAGGTCTAACGACCTTCGCTTGTTATACAAGATATACGTTCCCATTTCAGTGATGCTGCACCAAAATTTACAAGTAAGCCTATTTCTTTTTTCGTAGCCTTCAAGTAATTAATTACTTGTGCTTTATGAGCTTTCACCAATGTAGAAACCGCTTTTAATTCAACAATCACTGAATCATAACAAATAAAGTCGGCATAATATTCCTTACATAATTTTTGCCCTCTATAAGTAATCTCTAACTTTTCTTCTCTTTTATACGGAATACCCAAATAATCAAACTCTATGGCTAAAGCTTCTTGATAAACGGGTTCTAAAAAACCGCAACCCAGTTCATTAAATACATTTATACAAGCCTCTAAAATTTTTCTTGTTTCTTTTTCGTACAGCAACATATTTCACTCCGTGAGTAGCGTTAGCTACGAACCAATCCGTGTGACATTTCCCAAAAGTATTTTTTCGTCTAAACTTCAAATCCCATTTCTTTGAGGTGGTTCTTGACTTTGGTTTCGTAGTCGGCGACGGTTGCTTCGAGGTCAGGGAGCGTGGTTTCGTAGCGGTCGGCGAGTTCGGTCACGCGGGTTGCAATCTTGTGGCTGGTGGTGTCGTAGAGGCTCTTGATTCCTTCGAAAATATCAAAGCTCCACTTCTGTTTTACGAGCAGGTCCTTGATTTCTTTTTCGGTGAGTTCGGCATACTTGTTCTTGACGGATTCGTCCAGCGCCCTGTTCAGTTCCTTGACGATGCCTGCCTGGTTTTTCGCGGTGGTGGCAAGTTCGGTGTATTTGGCGAGCACTTCGTATTCTTCGCTCTTGTTGCTTGCCTTTTGCTTTTTCAGTTCCTTCAGCTTAGCGGCAATTTTCTTTGCGTCCAGGTCTTCGCTTTCTTCCTTCACGTAGTCGGCCAGCACGCTGCCTTCGCCGCTGTTTTCTTCCACGAATTCTTCGAGCCTGGATTCGCTTTCGGCGACAACTTGTTCGGCACGCTCGATTTCGGCCTGTTCCTTGGCAAAGTAAACGCGCTCGATGACGGTCTTGGGCAAAAGTTTGCCTTCCCAGCCGATTTCCTTGGGTTCTGCCTTTTTCTTGCCATCATTTTTTCCGGTTGGTGAGCTTGCCGAACCATTCTTGGATTCTTTCTTGAAAATTTTCACGATTTCGGCACCGGCCATGTAGCCGTCGTACTTGAGCACGAAAACGTCATCGCTCATGGTCTCTTGCCAGTAGGCGAGCAGCACCTGGTAAACGTCGTAAAAGTCCACCAGTTCAATGTGGCGGAATTCGTCTATCAGCGATTCCGAGAGTTCTATGATGAACTTCTTCACATCTACCGTGCCGTCGATGTTCATCAACTTCTTGGAAGACTTCTTGAGCCATGCGTCAAAGGCGTTGTCAATCTGTTCTGCGTAGGCCAAATATCCCAGTAGCGTTTTAAGGAATCCACGTCGCCCGCGGGAATGCCGCCGTTCAAATGGGCGTCGATGGACTGTTCGTCTTCGGCGTCGCCGCTGTCGATGTAACGCGGGATGTTCAGGTTGTAGCCGTTCTTGACCTTGATTTCTTCCATCGGGACAAAGCGCGCGTACTTGGGGTCATCTTCGATGCGGTTCACGAAGGTCTGCACAATCTTGTGGATGTCGCGTTCGCGCAGGCGGTTCTTGGGGCCGTCTTTCACAAAGTCGTGGCTTGCGTCAATCATGAAGATGCCGCCGCCCGCCCTTAATGTAACCGCGATCGATGATGTTCTTGCGGAGGGATTCCTCGGCGTTGCCACGGAACAGCACGCCGTGGGGCAAAATCACTGCCGCCTTACCGGTGGGCTTGAGCGACTTGAGAATGTGCAAAAGCCAAGCGTAGTCGCCGTTCTTTTCGGGCGGGCGATCGTCATAGCCGTCGAAGCGGCCAAATTCCTGCAAGCCGTCGGTCCAGTTCTTGAGCGAGAACGGAGGATTCGCGACCACAAAGTCGAAACGTTTCAGTGCGCCGTTGTCCAGATATTGCGGGTTCGAGAACGTGTTGCCCGACTTGATTTCGCCACTTGCCTTGTTGTGGAGAACCAGGTTCATTTTTGCAAGGCCCGCCGTCGTGGTTTCTTTTTCTTGGCCGTAAATGGCGATGTCGAAGGGGGCTTCGTCTGCTGCGCGGATGAGGAGCGAACCCGAACCGCACGCGGGGTCGTAAATGGTGGTGTTTCTGTTCTTGACTTTCCCCAAGCCAATGACTTTTGCCAAGATGCGGCTCACTTCTGCCGGGGTGTAGAACTGCCCCTTGCTCTTGCCGCTTTCGGTAGCGAAGTTGCGCATCAGGTATTCGTAGGCATCGCCCAGAATGTCGTCGCCGCCCGCCTTGTTGTTGCTGAAATTAAATTCCGAGCGTTCAAAGATGGACACGAGGCCGGTCAGGGTATCGACCATGTCCTTGCCGTTACCGAACTTGGAATTGTCGAAGAACTTTGCGTTGTCGATGACGCCTGTCAAGTTGTTCGCTTCGGCGAGTTTCGCGATGGCCTTGTCCATCTTTTCGCCAATGTCCTTGTTGTTCTTGAGCGCGACGAGGTCGTCAAAACTACCGCCTGCCGGGACGTTGATATCGGCGTATTTCTGACCCTTGAACTTGTCGGTCACGTACTTCACAAAAAGGAGCGTCAGAATGTAGTCCTTGTACTGGCT
>CACWPM010000071.1 GCA_902762795.1 Fibrobacter succinogenes
CAAATCTAACCAAGAGTTTTTTGCTTTCTCAAGGACGCAACGCCAGAAGGCTCTATGGAACCACCAGCCTAGCTGGTGGTTTTCGTTTATACAAAAAAGACGCTGTTAAGCGTCTTTTTTGTTATCAGAAGCCAGGCGTTACGGGCTGGCGCCTGAAGCCCGTTAGAAGGGGTAGCGGAAGACCCGGCAAGCCGGGGCTGAAGCGAGGGGGAAACCTCCCCCTCCCACCTATTTTTAGAAAGACATTTTGAGTTTGAGGTCAGCCATAATCGGAGTATCCGAACCAAGTATGCTCTTGTTGCCAAACGCTGTCTTTGCGGAAGCCTGCACCATAAGATTCGGGGTAAACGCATACTTTAAACCGACATAAGGGTAAACAGCGAATTCGCCCGTAAGGTCCTCGCCATCGCGTTCCCCATATTTAGTGAAGCTACCCATTAGCATCAAAGCATCAGCGCCGATAAACGGAGTCAAAGGAATGTTCAGCTTAAAATCGGCCTCAGCACCAAAATTCAATCTCAACGGAGGAGAAAAACCATCATCATCTCTTACGTTCATAGAAAGGCCCAATTCCGAGCCGAAATCAACAATTCCAAAATTTTTTGAAAATTGAGCACCAAAACCGAAAACCCACACATCGTAACAATTGTAACCATGGCTTATAGGAACCAGGACATCCAAGAAAGCGTTCAAAAAGGGCGTAATCTGATATCGCGCCATAAATTCCGGGTTCTCAAGGCCGTTGTCGTTGTTTAAATTCAAATTCACGAAATACGGAAGAATCACGCTCAATTCCAAATTCGGCATGACCGTATAACGGGAGCCTAAATAAGGCTTAAGTTGCATGGGTCCACCTGATCCCTCATTGACAAAGCCTACGCCAGCGACCATTTCCCCCTTGTGATTTTCAAGGACTGGGAATTTGTCCCAGGTTGCAAAAGATGCTGTTGCACAAAATGCAGCAGCGAGAACTAATTTTTTGAACATACAAAACCTCCGTATAAATTGTTCGTAATGAAAATCATTTGATTTTCATTTGATGGCGAAATTACAAAAGCACACAACCGATGGAAAAGTTCTTTTATACGAAATTACAAACATTCTAAAAAAAACACAAAAACCAGTCACGTTCATGACTGGTCTTACACATAAAAATGACAATCGATTAATTAAGCGCTAGGCTTACGCATTTGTCTTCTTGGATTATAGTTTCATATCGCTCAGGCGCGTGGTTTCAACTCTATCGAACTCCAACTGGATTTCGGCAGAAGGTTCCTTGGTCAAGAGGCTCACGACGACGATTGTCACGAAGGAAAGGATAAAGCCAGGCACGAGTTCGTAAATCTGGAAGATTTCGGCGGAGAATCCGGAGAGGTAGAATTTCCAGATAAACGTCGTGAGGCCACCCACGAGCATACCGCTAATTGCGCCTGCGAGAGTCGTGCGTTTCCAGAAGAGGGCGAGCAACATAATCGGGCCAAACGTTGCACCGAAGCCGCCCCAGGCAAAGCTCACGAGGCTCATCACCACGTCAAGGAAGCTCTTGCCATGCTTCACGCCATCGGCACTCGGAGCGCCCTGCATAGCGACAATCACAGCGATAAGCGTAATAACCACGACCACGCCGCGACTCACCCACATCACTTCCTTGTTGCTTGCGTTCTTGCGGAACAAGTGCTTGTAAAGGTCGTTACTGAAAGCAGATGCAGACACGAGAAGCTGAGAGTCGGAGGTACTCATAATCGCAGCGAGGATGGCTGCCATGAGGATGGCGGCAATCGCCGGATGGCAAAGAGCCTGGCAGAGGACCATGAAAATGCGTTCCGGGTCATCAACGGTGATGCCGTGAGCCGTCACGTAATAGCGACCGAGGAGAGCAATCATCACGACTGCGGCAAGGCCGATAATCACCCAAGTCATAGCGATGCGGCGAGAATCCTTGATTTCTTCGGCGTTCTTGATGGACATGAAGCGCACGAGGATGTGCGGCATGCCAAAGTAGCCAAGGCCCCACGAGAGGCTAGAAATGAGCGCGATAAGGCCGATGGACTTGCCTGTCGTTGCGTTCGTGAAAAGGCTCATCAAGTACGGATTCTGGGCGTTCACCGCATCCATCGTCGAGGCAAAACCGCCCGAGCCGCTCATGATCATCAGCGGAATCACGAGGACCGCGATAAGCATCATCGAAGCCTGGATAAAGTCCGTCCAGCATACGGCAAAGAAGCCGCCCATGAACGTGTAGCTCACCACCACGACCGCACCGAGAATAAGTCCCGTCGTGTAGCTCATGCCGAAAATCGTTCCGAATAACTTAGCGCAAGCGACAAATCCCGAGACTGTGTAGAACAAGAAGAACGCGAGAATGAAAATCGAGGCAATCACACGGATGATGCCTTTATTGTCGCGGAAACGGTTCGAGAAAAAGTCCGGGAGAGTAATGGAGTCGCCGCAGAAATGGCTGTACTTGCGAAGCCTGCGACCGACGATTTTCCAGTTGAAGTACGTGCCGATTACAAGCCCAATGCCAATCCAGGCTTCGGAAAAGCCGCTCACGAACACGGCGCCCGGAAGGCCCATCAGCATCCAGCCGCTCATGTCTGAAGCCTGGGCGGACATCGCGACCACCCACTTGTTCATACCGCGGTTGCCGAGGTAATAGGCGTTCAAGCTGTTCGCCTTTTTAGAGAAGTACGCTCCGATGCCAAGCATCATCAACAGATAAAGGATAAAGACGACTAACGTCATGAGACCTCCGAATTGTTTTTATAAAAATTAAAAAGAAACTTGATGGATCCCCTACGCAAGAGCAAAACGAGACATAATAGTTTCCCTCCCTTCGGTCGAGAATGACTGCTCCGGGGATGACTGTTCCGGGGACGGCTGCATTACAATTTTTAACCGCATTACAATTCTCGGAGTTGGCGGTTATAAACAATACGCTTGCCTTTCACGCCATCCGTTGCGCAGACATGGTCCACAGGCGGCTTGAGCAGATTCGCCACAAGATGCGCAGCGACAGTCTCCGCACGAACAGGCCGGAAATGCGCAGGAATCCATTCCGGGTGCGCCCCGAAAAGTTTCTGCATCAGTTCTTCGCCATAGCGCTTGTCCTTGTGCTTCCCTAAGAGCAGCGACGGTCGCACGAGCGTGAGCGTTTCAAAGCCCATCATCGTAAGGCCTTCTTCGAGTTGCCCCTTCAGACGGTTGTAAAAGAATGGCGAATGGGAATTCGCGCCCATCGCACTGACGCAAAGGAAATGCTTTACACCCTGCCGTTTGGCAAGTGCAGCTAACGTAAGCGGCAACCGCAAATCAACCTTTTCTTGAGCGGGCTTACTCCCCGCCTGCTTGAGCGTTGTCCCCAAGCAGCAAATTACGGCATCGCAACAGGTAAAATTTTTGCAAACGCTAGACGCCCATTGATCTTCGGGGCGAGCCCCCAGTAAGACTTCAAAATCCACCATCTCAAAATTGAACTTCGAAGAGCCATTAAAAACGCCCAGCGCATTCAGGTCTGGGGTTGAACGCACCGGGCAATAAACGCTATCAATTTCGTCCAACTGAGCAAGCAGCTGAGCGACGCTCTTCCCGACAAGTCCTGTAGAACCAAGAAGAGCGACTTTCATTAGACACCTTCGTCGACTTCTTCTCTCGGGCTCATCCAGCCCACTTCATCACCGCGAACCGGAAGAGCCGTCACAACACCCGCTTCATCGACAATCACCGCGATGCCCGAAATGTAGTTGACCCAATGGTTCGTTTCTTCGTAAATTCTCAAATCAACAGTTCTCTTCGACACCAAAATAATAAGCGGAGCCACCAACATATCATGGCTTACAAGAACACTCACGCGCTTCCAAGCAGGCATATTGGCAACGATAACCTCGTTGATAAACTGGTTTCCGCGCTGGAAAAAATCATGGAAATACGTCGGAAGAATGACATTGAGATTGGCTACCGTCGGGAACGGTTCACCATAAGCATACATGGCGATATACCTCGGATTGCCCCCCTTCTTGGCTACAAGCGCATCTAAAGTATCTGACGGGACCGTCAAGAAATAACTGCCATAAAGACCTTCATCCCATGTCACAACTTCGGCATTGGTTTCACCACGTCCGGTGGCAACATTCAGGCAAGTTTCACGCGTGCGCACAAAGTCCGTCGAAGCATAATAGAAAGCCTCGTCGCCCGCAAGCTTAGTACCGAGAGTCTGCGCCATCTGAATACCAATCGGAGTCAACTGGGATTCCTTGCCCGTATTGTTCTTGGAACGCTTGGAATGACGAAGCACAAACGCAATTTTGCTCGTCTTGGGCACGGCCTTATAGACATCACCCGCATCGTAGAAGCCGTCTGCATCCGGAGCAATTCCAAGAGCACCCGGAGTCGTCTCGAACGTATAGAACTCACCCTGTGGAGGCGTTACAATAGAACTCGAAGACAAAGCGATACCCGATGAACTAGAAATACCTGGATCCACAAGAATTGAAGAACTTGAAACGTTCGGATCAATCAAAAGGGAGGAACTAGAAACCGGGTCCGAAATAACACTAGAAGAAGATTGATTATCATTCGGTTGGCTCAAAGCCTGCTGATTACTCGAAGATGACGCCGCTCCCATCGGAGCTACTATCGCCGATGAAGAATCATCGCCACAACCGGCAAACACGCAAAGCGCAAGAAAAAAGGCACTCACTAGATACTTAGCGGAAATATTTTTCATATTCAAATTCCTCAGTTATTTACATTGAAATTTAGATTTTTCCCTAAAAAATCCTCGTAAAAGTTTCATAAACACATAAAAACAGTGACTAAAAACGTCCAAAGTCCTCAAAAAACGAATACACAACCGAATTTTGCAACGTTTTGCAGTACAAAAATACGGCAAGGAACCACTTAAAAACAGAAGCCTCGTCAAAAAATCGCTTATTGTTCCATGGACAGCTAAAGTATGTATATTGGGAACATCATTCTTATCAGAAAATAGATTTTCCAGCAAATACGACGGCCCAAGATTTATCCCGAGGATATCGGGAAGTTCGAGGAACGCCACAGGACTGTTTCCTTTTTTCTGCGCTCTTATCGCTGTCTAAAGCAATATTCCTACTGTCGATTGAAAACTATTTTTATATATTCTCGCTTATGAAAGTTCTCGTTCACAACAGAGGTATTTGCCTGGAATGCGCCGGCTGTGTTGGCGTGTGCCCCAAGATGGCGCTAGACATGTATGGTCTAGATTTGCAAATTGATCAGGAAAAATGCATCAAGTGCGGTCTCTGCACAAGAGCATGTCCCGTAGGCGCCCTCAAGCTTCAGGAGTTGAACGATGTTCTGTAATAACGAATACGATGTCGTTGTCATTGGCGCAGGCCCTGGCGGAAGCGTCGCTGCGCGGAATCTTTCCCGTGCAGGCCACAAGGTCCTCCTCCTCGAAAAGCGTGAAAAAATCGGAATTCCCGTACGCTGCGGCGAAGCAAGCACCAAGCTTGCGGATTTGCAGACTTACGGCCCGATTGACGAAGACTGCATCGAAACGATTATCAACGGGCTTTATATTTACGGCCCGAACGGCGTGAACATCGACCTCGCGCAGAAAGGCACGGGCATCATGCTCGACCGCGAGAAGTTCGACCCGTGGCTAGCCCACCTAGCGGCAAACGACGGCGTGGAACTAGTCACCCGCGCCCGAGCAGAATTTGTTGGGGATGTCGAAAGCGGAGCACGCCTCGTCCGCATCAAGCTCGGCGAAGGCGCCGGAGAAACGACCGAAGAAGTCCGCGCCAAGATGGTCATCGCTGCAGACGGCGTTGAAAGCCGCATCGGCCGCCAAGTCGGCCTCGACTGCATCCAAAAGCCTGGGTTCACCTGCACCGGCGTCGATATCCAGGTGCAAGGAATCCTCACCAAGCCGGACTACCTCACATTCTGGCAAGGCCACGACTTCATCAACGACGGCTACATCTGGAGTTTCCCGAAAGTCAAATCCAACGTCACGAACTTTGGCGCGGGCTTCTTGATTGCGAACCAGCACGACAAGAACATTTTGGACCTCACAAAGGAATGGCTGTACAAGCTTTTCCCGGGTGCAAAAATCAATCACGTCGTCGGTGGCGCCATTCCCGTCTCAAGCGTTCTCAAGGACTACACGCTGGACCGTTTTGCCCTCGTTGGCGATGCCGCGCATCATACGAACCCGCTTACCGGAGGCGGCATCGCGGCGGCCATGCGCGCCGGACGGTTCTGTGCCCAGACCGTCCACGAAGGACTCGAATGCGGCAACTTGAGCAAAGCATTCCTCAAGACGTACGAAAAACGCTGCTACGATTACTTTGGTCGCATGCACGACTTTGAATACAAGTTCCGCAGGTTCCTCCTCAACGTGAACAAGAACGAGCAGACAGAACTCTACAAGGTTCTCCAGAACTTCGCGAAACACGGCTGCAAAAAACGCGCCTTCCTCCAAACGCCCGTTTCCTCCGCGAAAATGCTATACAAGTTCTGGAAGTTCAAGTAGTCCGCGCAAACAAAAAGCTAGTTTAAACAGGCTTTTTGCGATTTTTTGCTACCAAATTGCAATTTTTGCAGCTTTCGGTAGCATATATTTTACTTTGTCAGTACCTTTTTCACTGGCAAACTCAAATTCTATACTACCAAATTCGCTTTTTTTCGACTTTTGGTAGCACAACATACCTCGGTAGCTCCGAATATCAGCCAAAAATACTTAATTTATCCAAATTATTTGTTACCAAACATTCAATTTTTTCAGTTTTAGTAACACTTTTCGGCAAAAACACCCCAAAAAATTCGCAAACACCCCAAAAAAACGTCCGCACTTGTCATGCCCTGTCATCCTCGACCGTTAGGGAGGGGATCCATTATTTTTCATTCATTACATTTGACGGGGCATCTCCTTTTTAACAAAAAATCCCGCAGCATACGCCACGGGAAATTTTCAAATTCGCTCATACCTCGAAGCGAGTCGAGGACGAGCGACCTCATCGCTCAAAGCGACGGAGTCGCGACCTATTACACATCCACGACTTCAGTCCAGCCGAACGGGTCTTCCGCTTCACCGAACTGGATAGCAGTGTACTTCGTGAAGAGTTCCGTGCAAACCGGACCCGGATTCACTCCGTCACCGTAGGTGAATTCCTTGCCGGCAACCGGATCCACGATCTTCTTGATCGGGGTAATCACGGCGGCGGTACCGCATTCAGCTGTTTCAGAGAATTCAGCGAGTTCTTCGAACGGAACCTGGCGGCGTTCAACGGTGTAACCGAGGTATTCAGCCAGCTGCTGCAGGCTCTTGTTCGTAATCGACGGCAGAATGGATTCGGACTTCGGGGTCACGTAGGTCTTGCCCTTG
>CACWPM010000072.1 GCA_902762795.1 Fibrobacter succinogenes
CGATCCGCTTTTGGATGTGGCTATCAAGCTCGAAGAAGCCGCCCTCAAGGACGAATACTTTATCGAACGTAAGCTGTACCCGAATGTGGACTTCTACTCCGGCATTCTCTACCGCGCCATGGGCATCCCGACGAACATGCTTACCGTGATGTTTGCCATTGGACGCTTGCCGGGCTGGATTGCTCATTGGAAAGAAATGCACGACGATCCGCAGAGCAAGATTAACCGTCCGCGCCAGATTTACACCGGCAAGACGGAACGCGCTTGGGTTGATCGCGACAAACGATAAGCTTTTTGCCGCGGGCATGAACTGCGAAATTGAAAACTGCGGCGGTACTAGACAAATTAAAAATCTCTCGAAAATGCTCCGGGAGATTTTTTTTAAAAGCCATATTGGCATTATACATGGATTGCGATGCAGTGATGCCAAGGCCTAAGTGTTTTTAGTGTATATTTCTCTTGGAGAGGTTTTATGGCTTTGAAAAAATTCTTGATGGTTGCAGTTGTGGCGGCGTTGTTGGTGGCTTGTGGTGATGGCAGCGGCAGTAATTCCGTGACTGATCCCGAGGAGGATTCTTCTTCTGTTTGTGAGGACTGCGATGGCTCGAGCAGTTCGAAGGCGAAATCGTCATCGAGTGCCACGTCGAACGGCAGTTCGTTGGCTGAAAGAAAGCCGTGTGACGTGAAAACGGACGAAAATTGTTTTAAGGACGAGCGTGATGGTCAAACATACAGGACGGTGAAAATCGGTGATCAAGTGTGGATGGCGGAAAATCTGAATTACGCATCATACACTGACGTCCCTTATAAGTATTATCCCTTCTCATCCGATTCTATTAGCTGGTGCTATGACAACGATCCTGCTAATTGCGCTAAATACGGGCGCCTTTACACCTGGGCTGCCGCGATGGACAGCCTGCATACAACGGGGTGCGGCTATCGCAAAAAATGCTCTCCGACTTATCCGGTGCGCGGTTTATGCCCCGAGGGCTGGCATTTGCCTAAGGAAATGGAGTTGAAAATGTTAAGGACCGCAGTCGGTGGCCAATATAGAGCGGGTAAGATGCTTAAGTCCATAAACGGTTGGAATTGGAATGAACATGATGATTTAAACGGCAATGGCACGGATGATTATTCCTTTGCGGCGTAGCCTGCTGGCTACAGGAACTACGATGGGCTTTTCAGCAACGAGGGCTACCTAGCGAGCTTTTGGAGTTCTGATGAGGTCAATAGCGACGACGCATGTAACATGTACATGTACCACTACAACGATGAAGCGTACGTGAAAATCGGCTTCAAGTACGACGGTATGTCAGTCCGTTGCGTTAAGGACTAGCGTAGTGTTTTTGACTTTAACGTTTCAAAGGACTATCTAAATCACCTTCGGGCGGCCTGTCCGCATTGACAATAGGGAATCGACCATCTCATTCCAGTGTTCCAGCACAACCTTGCCGATGGCGGGGTCGTACATCACGCCCAGATTCTTCTCGATTTCGTTGCGGCAGTACTCCAGCGACATGGCGTCACGGTAGACGCGCTTGCTTGTCATGGCGTCGATTGAGTCTGCAATGGCAATCACGCGGGCGCCTATTGGAATATCTTCGCCCTTGAGACCTTCCGGATAACCGCGGCCATCATAGCGTTCATGGTGATGCAATACGATCTGCACCATTTCGTGCGTGTAGTTCGACTGCATTAGAATCTTTGCGCCAATAACCGGATGCTGTTTAATAATATCGAATTCTTCGTTTGTGAGTTTTCCTGGCTTCCCTAGTACGTTGTCGCGAATACCTATCTTGCCGATATCATGCAAGTGTGCTGCATTTGTAATCAACGATATTGAACTTTCCGAAAGACCTAAGAAACGTGCTATCAGTTCTGAGTACGCTTTTACGCGGTCAGAATGGTGTGCCGTATAGGTATCTTTTGCTTCTTCGACTGAAATCAAACAAGAAATCAAGTCCTTGAGATTCTGGTTCTCGTTGTTTTCTTCCGATTTGTGATAACGTACCTTGTCACGATACATGTTCAAGTCGGCTTCCATTTTCCAGTCGCTAATGGACTTGCGGATTCCAGAATCGTTACGCAGGCTGCTTTCACCTACGGCTATGGACAAATGATAAAGCGCTGTTTTGTTGTATTCCGCAATATTTTTTTGCAAAGAGGAATACAGTTGGAAATGCGAATTTAGCGGGGCGCGTGTAATTACCGCAAATTCATCGCCTCCGATTCTAAAGCAATTTCCATTGGAACCGTATGCGTTTTTGATTGCATTCGCTGCAGCGATGATTAGTGCATCGCCAGCTTGATGTCCAAAGGTGTCATTTGCGTATTTAAGGCCGTTCACGTCCATCAAGAACATGGTCCATAAGTTTTCTTCGGAATGCTCTTGGTTAATTGTTGATAGAAGTGCGTCAAATGCAAGTCTGTTTTCGAGGCCGGTCAAGCTGTCTGTTGTAGCGACATCTTGCAAGTGTTCGTTCATGACACGTAACTTGCTGTTAATCTGTTCTAACTCAAAAGAGGTCTCGCTAATGAACGTTGCCATGCGGGCTGCAAGCGGCAATCGGGTGGATGTTTCTTTTGCAACAACATCGCTTTTTGCGATTTCTCGTTTCTTGATAGGGCCTTCGCGCATCGAGGCGATGACGAGCGTGATGTTGTGTTGGTTCAAATGTCCTTTTTCGCGCAGGAATTCACCGTGCGAGAAAAATCCCGTGCTAGAAGCGATTCCTTTGAACGGCGATATTTCGTATGTCGGTTCGTGTTGCGACCAGAACGCCTTTCTTGCGGCGCAAGAAAATATGTGCAGAACTTCAGGGGTGAATTGTTCGGCGCTTTCGCTTTCTGCCTTGATTTTTTCGACAATCAGCTGCGGTTCTCCATACGACAGGCGGACAATAGAGCCTTCGTCTATGTCCGAAGACATGGTAAGCGAACCGTCAGGATTGCTTGCTCCCGCGGCACGCACGATGGAAATACCGTTGTGCTCGTAGAGCATAGGAAATTCAAGCGCGTTGTAGAAAAAGTTGTTGTCGTTCTTGATGTTCAGGTACTTGTTATAAACTTCGTAGGCGGGGAGGCTGCTCAATTCGTAAAGAACGTTCCCTTCGGATCGAGTGACGTGAAAATTACGGCCTATGGGTTTCCAGCCGCTAATCTTACGTGATTCCACATAAAATTCTTTACCGCCATAGAACACTGCTAGAAGGCCTGTCTTGGTGTAGCCACCCACTGAAGAAAATACACAGGAATTCGGGCTTGTGATGTCGGGGGAGCAGACAATGCCGCCAAAGACTTGGATGTCCGGAGCTAGTGAATCGAGACCTTCGCAAAGATGCGTTGTTGAAAAAGGCGCGATGCAGTGATAGATTTCGACAGCTCTCACCCAAGGGTTGTGTTTGGCTTCTTTCACGATGTCGCGGGCGATGTCGTTGATGGGTTGATTCGAAAAATCGTATTGACAAATTTGAATTTTACTCGTTGGCTTTTCGAATATGATTGCAGAGACCGAAATATCGCTAGCTTTTTCGCAATCTACGATGTTTCCGCTAGTGGAGTTGCCAAACCACGGTACATTTGGAAAAATGCGTTCCAGAATCTCCCAAACGGATTTCAGTTTTTCTTGATCCAGCTCTTCGGAATGGATTTGGAAACATACTGTTGGTGAACCGTTTTCCTTGCACCAGTTGCTAAACTGGATAAGTTCTTTTTCGAATGCAGCCGCATCGTTGAACGCAAAAATTCTGTTTTTCATTTCGGGTTCCCCTTCTTGGGACGCCATAGCGTAATTCGACATTATTAATATATCATTATCTGGATGGATTGTGGCTAGGGAAATTTTGAAATATGGGGATTTTTAGGCAAAAAAGGCTCTTTGTCCGTCTTCTCGACTTTGTTAACGGAAATATTTTGGCGCTTGAAAAAGTGTTGTTTTCCGTGATGAAAGATGTTGCTTCTGAGCGGGAGTCTGTTGCATTTCACATGGGGCGTTTTGTAGTTCAATGCAAAATGTTCGTGGAATTCGCTTTTACCGTCAGTATTTTTCATAATTGAAAACGAAAATTTGAGACTGTTATTCGAAATAACATTGGCTTGGAATGTGAAATTTTGAATGGATTGTAATAATGATTTGTTAGAAATGACTGACGTAAAAAAAAGCAAACAAATTTCTTTTTTTGAAAAATTACTATAAATTAACTATAGTGTATTTTACACGTAAAAACCAAAAGGAGTGTGCATGAAAAAGGAAATAGCTATAGTAGTAGCTTTGGGATGCGTTGGCGCCTTTGCCGCTACGAATTACGACGTGCTTGGCCGTAACGGAAGCAAAATGAAATCCCCGATGGTCTACAAAAATGTGGACTATTCGAAGGTGAAAACGGATAAGCAGAAGGTGGGTTCGTCGATTGACAACCGCGCCCTGAAAAGATTGGCTTCTGGTATTAAGAATGGCCATGTTGCTATAGAGGGCGTATATAACAATGCCAAATCTCATCCCTACTCTCTTAAAATATACAATTCCGGTGAGCATGACGAACTGGTGTATCAGAATATGGATCACGATGAATATTTTGATGAGGCTAACAAAGTCTTCAAAAAAATCAAGATTGAAAACGTTTCTTCGACCGCTTTGCGCAATAGGTACTATCAAAGATTTATAAGAGAAAGTGACTCGCGGATGTCGTATACGGGCGCGAACGGTTTTACTTTTACAAGTACCCCTTATACCTTCTCGAGTCCTGTGCAGCAGCTGAATCCATACGGGGGGGGGCTAACGATTACTTATGCTCCCTTTGAGGGCGTAAAAATACTTATGTCGCAACGGTATAGCATAACGTGGTTTGATGAGGGCAGTCCGTCTTCAACCAATAAATGGGGCGATGTCGGTGTCTATATGATGGTGGGCGCCCGTCCGGCTATGTTGAATCCCGATAAGAAAATTTCTTATGTTCGATATAATGATGAAAATACGTTTAATGCTATTCCGGACGAAGAAGTGAAATCCTCAAGGATGTATAGCGTTCTGAAGGGAACTTCGAAAAAATCCGTTGTTTTTGTCAATTCATCATATATATCGAATCCGGGCAATGAAAAGCCCCAGGTGTACATTGGTGTGCATAACGACAATATGCAATCGCAGACGTATACGGCCGCGGCACGATCCTTGGACAATTATATCTATGATAACCGTACTGTTGAAATTGTCGGTGCCGGTAATAATTTCTTTTATGGCTACAATATGGGGCTTAAAGCGGGTGCAGCCAATGCGATTACTGTGGGGGCTGTCAATCCGATGAACTCTAATGTCAGTATGTATACGTCACCGACATTCCCTCGTTACTGCAAGGCCGGAAATTGTAATGCGGGGGGGGGCAGTACAGGAACGAGAAAACCGGAAATATATGGGTACAGCGACTTTTATATGGAAGGTGATAGAATGAGAAGTTATGCGGGCCCCCAAACCACTTATCAGTATTTACCGTATGATGATGGTACCGAAATTTCTGCTGCATATACGGCTGGCATTGTTTCGGACCTGTTGGCGATGAATCCATTCTACCGCTGGCATCCTGAAGTGGTCAAGGCGCTCTTGATGGCGTCTTCTAATAGATCGATGGGATGGATGATGGGAGGGTTTACTGCCTCGGGTGCGACAATCCCCACCTATAACGATATTGGTTTTGATGAAAATCATCAAAATACGGTTCATGAATCCCGTTATTGGATAGGATCTATAGACAAGATGATGCCTAGGACTGATGCTATATATCCTCTAAATCATCCAAGGGAAGTGAGATTTGCTGTTCGTACATCTGATTTCCCGAGTAACAATTTTGAGGCAGCCATTTCTTGGTTGTGCAGCGGTAACGATATTGCCAATCTTGGCAAACTTCCCCAGGAATTTGACTTGGAAGCTTTTGAAAGCGATACTCCAGATACGAGTGTTTTGCCGTCCTATGGGAAGTACGGAATCCCTAGAGAAGGTTCTATTTATAGAAAGCTTTCTATAACAACAACTAAGCCCTATATTTTATTCCGTATCGTTCTTATGTCTGATGATGCCGAATCGGAAAATTATGGCCAGATGGTTCTCGGCTTTGACGTGACTTCGGTTTACTAAAAAAGTGAAAGAGTCGGTTAATCCCGATTTTTCACCATGAACAAGGTTTCCCCTCGCTGGTGTGTGCTGGCGGGGGAAATTTTTTTGTAATCGTTAAAATCAAAAAATGTAAATCTTGAAAAATTTTGATTAGATTTTTGCAAATCTCATGCCATATTGCTAGATAAATTGTATTTTTCAAGCGGTACCGAATGATACCTTTAAATATGCACATTTGCAAAAAAGGTTAATACTATGCAAGTTGATTTGAACAATGTCGATTGGAAGACTCTCCCCTTCGGTTATTACGATACCGATTACAATGTCCGCTGCTACTACCGCAATGGTCAGTGGGGCAAGATTGAGCTGTCTTCTTCCAAGGACATCAGCATCCACATGGCCGCGACTTGCTTGCATTACGGCCAGGAAGGTTTCGAAGGCCTCAAGGCATACACAGGCAAGGACGGCAAGGTCCGTATCTTCCGCGTCGACGAGAATGCGAAGCGCATGCAGAACACCGCGAACCGTGTGCTCATGGCCGTTCCGCCGGTCGAACTGTTCCGCGAGATGGTCCACACAGTGGTGAAGGCTAACGCCCGCTTTATTCCGCCGTATGGTCACGGTGCAACGCTCTACATCCGTCCGCTCCTCATCGGTACGAGCCCGGAAGTCGGCGTGAAGCCCTCCGACGAATACCTGCTGTTGATGTTCGTGACTCCGGTGGGTCCGTACTTCAAGGAC
>CACWPM010000073.1 GCA_902762795.1 Fibrobacter succinogenes
CGGGCAGTAAGCAATGATCAAGGACGGACCATTGTGAGCTTCTGCTTCCTGGAGCACCTTGAGGGCCTGAGCATCGTTTGCGCCGATAGCGATACGACCCAACTATGACGACCGTTCGCGCTGGACTCAGGCGTGACACTCCGTGGGCGCTCACTCTCGCCAACACGACTTGTTAAGACAAGTCGCTTTTGGCTCACAGACGTTCTTGTAGCTCATGGCGATAAGGCCGAGGTCCTTCTTGCCAGCGCGCTTACCAGCGGCAGCGAAGAGGGCAACGGCGCCACGGTTCGTGGCCTTGGAAGCCTGTCCACCCGTGTTGGAGTACACTTCGGTATCGAGAACGAGGATGTTCACGTTTTCACCCGTGGCCCTATGATGACCGTTCGCGCTAGAGTCTGGCGTAACACTCCGGTCGGCGCTCACTCCCACCTAAAGGTCGCCATGCCCACTAAGGCAACACAGTTGCCAAGTGGTCAAAGGTCGCCTCCGACGACTCGTTAAGACGAGTCGCCTACGGCTTACAGCGTGGTCGAGACCACCGTAACCGATGTCTCTTGGGCGTTCCCGCACATATATGTGCGGTCGGGCTATATTTTAGGGGCGGCCACATTCGCTTCGCTCGTCGCCAGCCTCCTAAAACCAAGCCTCGCTTCGCGAGTCTTGTCCCCAAGGGGTCACTATCCCTAACGCGAATGTGCCTGAGTCACTCTATTAAAACCCAAATAAGAACCAAACCCAAGCATGTACATCGCTAAAGCCATACGAAGATCTTCATCTCTATTTGAATTTAATGTCATTTGTTCTAGATCGTTGTACACAGCATCCTGTGATATGGTGTACGGGTTAATAGTTTCCGTACCAACAACATCTCTAATAATTTTAGGCAATGCCATACATATTTTGAAGAATGCATGGCTATCGTTCGTTACTATACCATAAAACTCGTCTATACTAACGCGACGAATGCGTCTATTAGGATTTGCACTGCCAACAACCCAGTTTATGTTTTGAGAATGTTTCGCAATCGCTTCAACAAGAAAACAAGCACAATCATCATCGGCAACAATCTGTTGTTGCATCTTTTTGAAGGTTTTACTAGAAGCACTTGAATTCATTGTATTGTGTTTATTTTTTACCTCAACATAGATACGACTAACGGATGTTTGATTATCGATAAAAATTCTTGCATCATTTTCAAATGCAACATCCCACCCACTCTGTCCACCTTTATCGGAGAATGCCGAGGAGCCATTTTCAGGCACAATGATTGTGCACCCTTCTCGATGAATATATTGGAATATTTTCTGATGAAAATAGCCAATAGAGTTATTAATTGTTTTGTCCTTCTGACGGAGGATTTCCTTTTTTATTAAGTCATGCCATGAGAGACCGTAAATGGCTTTATCAAAAGCAAATTTAACGGGGTCTACAATATTTTTGTTGAATTGCTCTAAACTTACAGAAGTTTGCAATGTTCTTTTGTACTCTTCTATTGTATTTCTAACATGAGTTCGAAAATCACTTTCTGAAATAAAGTCTAAATCCCACATAATTAAACCTCTTTCAGAACTTTTGCGATTTGAACACCGATGTCTTTTGCCAAATTGACAGGAACGGCATTGCCGACTTGTTTGTATTGTTCCATCAATTTCCCTGCAAACTTCCAGTTCTCGGGGAATGATTGGAAACGAGCGTTTTCACGAACGCTAAACGGGCGCACTTCTAAAGGATGGCATCTGTCGGTTTGTTTCATTCCAGGATTCGTAAGCACAGCCAGCGAAGGTTCTTCAAGACTTATTCTACGCAGAATACCGGTTCTTCCGCCTTCCATTTCCCAGCAGGTTTTCATGTATTCTTTTGCAATGTCAGGATCTATGTCCCGCCAGTATCCGCCGGGAGGAACTAATGCGAAAACTTTTTCTTTAGCTTCGGAGTATCTGGCGCAATGGTCTTTGTCAGGATTGACATCAAGTTTGATATCTTTCAAAATAGGCTTGTATTTATGGGGCTTTGGAAATTCAAATTTTACCCTTGAGGCTAAATCCTTGCGAATTCCGATTGTAATCAGGCGTTCTCTTTTCTGAGGATTATTGTAATCCCAAGCGTTCAACACTTGGTGAAATGTCTCATATCCCTCATCCTCAAAAATGCCCAAAATTGTTTGGTATGTTTTCCCTTTGTCATGGGATAAAAGTCCCTTTACGTTTTCAAAGAGGAACATCTTGGGTTGTAGTTTGTGCAAGAATGTCGCGTAGTGGTAGAACATTGTCCCGCGAACATCCTCAAGTCCGAGCCTTTTTCCGGCATAACTGAAACTTTGACAAGGTGCACCACCGGATAGCAAATCAAGTTCGTTTCGCTTGATTTTAAATTCCCTTGTCAAATCACGTTGAGCAACTTTGGCAACATCCTCACACAATACGTTCCAATCGGGCCGATTGATTTTTAGAGTTTCTGCAGCAGCCTTGTTGAATTCAACTAGGCCGATATGATCAAATCCAGCTTTTTCAAGACCAATCGCTAAACCACCGGCTCCGGCAAACAGTTCAATTGATTTGAAGTGTTTTGCCTTGTTTTTTCCCGTTGCCATTTTTGCTCCGTTCCGAGGTGAACGAGTTCACTCTCGTCGGAGCTTTGATCAGGACATTTTCATAGAATCAACGACACGCAATACCCAGTGCATACAATACGCACAGGGTACAATACGCCCATATACAGTACGGGCATTGCGAGTTTCGTCTTATTCCTTGTATCTGAAAGTGTCGAGTTTTCTAGCCAAGAACAAGAGTTAAACTCTGGATGCGAGTTTAATCCCATTCAGGCATTGAATCACGGATTTTAATAAAAAAGGCGTGAAGTTGAATGCATTTACCAGCTAGAGGCTCTCGACTGCCCGATACAAATAAATACAAACAACTCACGCCCCATAAAGGCCGCAAAGCCAAAAAGACAAAAATAAATCT
Organism: Fibrobacter succinogenes; assembly: GCA_902762795.1. Taxonomy (GTDB): domain Bacteria; phylum Fibrobacterota; class Fibrobacteria; order Fibrobacterales; family Fibrobacteraceae; genus Fibrobacter; species Fibrobacter succinogenes_E. The sequence goes on from CACWPM010000073.1 coordinate 2,964, forward strand.
GCCTATAGCTAAACGATACGGTAGAGCCAATCTACCGCAGACGTGAGCGTTCGTCTTACTCTCTATATCTGGAAACTGTCGAGATTTCTAGCTGAGAATAAGAGAAAACCCTATTTTCTAGGGTAAATATAGATTATTCCGTTGTCAAAAGGTGTCGTTGCGACCGCGATGTAAGAAAAAAGCGGTAAAAAATGGCGAATTTGACCGGCTACGGGGGTTTCTGGAGGAAATCTACATTTTTTGAAAAAAATATTTCCGCCCTATTGACAACTGGAAACATAAATTATACATTTGGTAATACGAGGAAAAGAAAATGATAGATTCTTTTGGAAATAAAGTGCTTGAACTATTGAATAAATCAAACATGACGCAAAAAAAACTTGCGGAAACAATCAATATAACGGAAGCGACCCTGTCCCGTTACATTAATGGTGACCGTGAACCCAAAAGCGAGGTTGTGGCAAATATTGCAACAGCTCTGCACACAACCACAGATTTCCTGCTTGGCGTTGAAGACGATAGTTCTGTACTCAGTTATCCGAAAATATCTAGGATTCTTGCCAGGAATGTCGATAATTTTTCTCCAGAACAAAAGAACAACCTTGTCAAACTGTTGTTGAATCTAAAATGAACAAGCGATTCCGATTACCATATAAACGCTATGAGGATATAAAGAAGACTGCCTCTTCCAAGATTAAGGAATGGGGGATCAAGAGCCTCCCTTATAACTGTTTCCAATTATGCAAAATGCTTGGCATTGTTTTAAAGAAATATAGTGACCAAGAACTATCTACGCAAAAAGAACTGACGGAGTTTAGCGAAGATGCTTTTTGTTATACGATAGTTGAAAATGGTTGTGCAGTTCGTGTTATTGCCTATAATGACAAAATGCCTGAACATAGAATCAGATTTTCAATTATGCACGAAATCGGGCATATTGTCTTAGATCATACGGAGCATAGTCAACTAGCTGAAGCGGAAGCCAACTTTTTCGCCCAATACATGCTTGCCCCCACACCAACACTGCAATATATTCTTCCGCTAGCGGCATCAAAGGTTTCCTTCCTGTACAATATCAGCGAAGAATGTGCGAAAAATGTAATCGTCCAATTCAAAAACTGGAAAGAAAAAGGGAAACCGTTTTTACTTCCCTACGAGAAGACATTACTCGAACACCTTCATTTTATTCCTGCGCAGGAGGTTCACAGCAGTATTTAACAAAAAACCGTATAACTACGCCAATAGTTATACGGTCGCCTCGGATATTTCTATCGAGATAAGGCATACTCAAATATAGAAATATCTACACGAAACACCCCACTTTTCAAAAAAAGAGGTACAAAATGGGTTCGTTTAGATCCTATAATGAGCAAACGGGAACGTTTGAAAAACTAATCTATTCCACCGTAGCGAGAGAAGGCGATTTGAAAGTCGTGGTTCTTAACGCAACAGAGAATCAGATTAAACCCATTGAGTTGGCAAATTCAGCAAACTCAATTTACGCCATCAAGAATGACAAGGGTAAAATAACAAGCATCAATTTCTTTGGCGAAGACAAACACAAGACAAAGCAAATTGATTTACAGCATAAACATCAGGGAATGATTCCGCACACGCACGAATTCCATGGGGAAAAATACCATCCATCGTCGGCACGGCCATGCACCCCTGAAGAATTGGCTATTATTGCTAGAGCAAAGGAGCTTGCACAATGATATCATTTACTTCTGTTGAAAATTTCTTCGAAGAATGCACCACTGGCATTGAATTTGTTTACGAAGGCAAATGGTATCTCATTGAATTTGACGACCCGTTTTCTGGCATCGGGAAAGTTCGAATCCATCTGCAAGATGAGGACGGTAGCGGTTATCTAGACGATAATCGTTGCGAAGAGTTCGACAATCTTGAAAATCTTGTGCATAAGTACAAGATTGGCGACAGAACTCTTGCTGAAATAATTTGCGACGAAAATAATATACCTCGAACCGTTTTGCCGGTAAAGCGCCCTATAGAAAAATGGCAGTCCGATTTGTTTGAAGGAAACGGAAATGTCTCAAAATAAAGTACTCCCCGCCCCAGTCCAATGGGAACGCAGAGTGTCTTTTAAAAAAGGAATTCCATGGATTCGAAAACAAAGGATTGACTTTCATGGCAAGAAATTTGTTTTAATTAACGAAATCTCAAAAATCCCGTTAAACGAACGAAAAAATTACATTCTGCTATTCTTCACAAGAGATTCCGATTTCAATGCCTTTTATAAGGATTTGACTCAAGAAAGGCTTGAAATTTTACAAGGCTTTTATGCGATAGTCGGTCTTGATTTTTCCACGCATCCAGATGGAGATCATGATGAGAATGTTGTTGCGATAAAGAAAAACCGCCGTTTTTGCACGTTTTGCCAGCAGCAAGACATCCTTTGCATTTACAATGTTGTTTGGAGTTCAAAGGACGATTATAAACTATCCTTTTCCAATGTAGAAAAGGGGGCGGTTGTTGCATTAAGCACTTATAGGATATCTGCCCCCAATGACAAGTTATTTAGAGATGGGTATGAGCCGATGAAACGAAGAATTAGACCCAGTGTTATTCTTTGCTATGGAAATTTACAAGCCTGCATGGAACAAGATGAGAAATCTGGTCTTGTAATTCGTATTCCAACTCGCTTTAGGATTGTGAAGCAAGAACAATTTGAAAAGGCTGGGCAATATTCTTTTATTGATTTACTTTTGACCGCATAAGACAAGACCCAATGAGGCTGGAGTGTGGGGGAAGTTTCCCTCTTTCTTTATATATAAAAAAGACGAGTGCCAGGATTTCTCTCGACTCTCGTCTTTAATTTTTCGTATCCGGTAGGGTAGTGCAGGTCTGGATCCTGCTCCTTCGAACCTAACTCAACTAAGGCAACAAGTTGCCAAGTTTCGTATATCGATTCCGTTCACTTCGGCAGGCTCAGGGACCTTGGTGAACTTTGCTCAGGATGACACGCCAAAACAAAAAGAGCGACAAGATTTCTCTTATCGCTCTTTACCTCAAAGGCCCGCAGGGCCGCGCTCACTCCTCGAAGGGAGCGAAGCGACCGTGCTCATACCCCTTACAGGCTAATCAGCCCTTCCGTATCCTTGGACTTGGCATCGTAGAATGCGAAGCGTGCGTCGGTATGAGACTCCGCATTCAACTTTGAAGTTGAATGCTCCGCGCTCCGAAGGCTACTTAAGAGTAGCCTCCTTCGCTTGGCTGTGGACGCCCGCTTCTAAACAAAACGAGAGCCGAAATTTCTTTCGTCTCTCGTCTATAGGACCGAAGGTCCGTTCTTTCGTCTAAACTACACAGCCGTGTTCTGGCTC
>CACWPM010000074.1 GCA_902762795.1 Fibrobacter succinogenes
GAATCCTATCGGCCATCGGCCCCACAGGATAACAGCACAAAACACTTAACACAAACAAACCAAAGAGGTAAACCACTATGGCAAATGAAGCAGAAAAGAACACTGGCATCAATGCGCTTGGCGCAAAGGCTGCCTATAACCTGGCGAACGTCACCAAGACCAAGCCGCAATTTGGCGCGCTCACACCCAAGTGGCTCACCAAGTTCCTAGAATTCAAGGGTCTCGAAACGGGCCTGTTCCGTGTGAACAAGGTCGTCGAAGGACAGACTCCGCTCGACATTCTCTGCAGCGCAACCAAGAAGTCTGATATCATCCCGGAAGGCTACGTCGAATACGAAACCGAACCGCGTGAATACAAGCTCAACTCCATTTCCACGATCATCAACGTCAACACCGCTATCGAAGACGTTTACAGCTCCCCGTATGATCAGGTTCAGGAACAGCTCGGTCTCGCTATCGAATCTCTCCGCGAACGTCAGGAAAGCCAGCTCATCAACAACGATGACTACGGTCTGTTGAAGAACATCGCTGACTCTCAGCGTATCCAGCCGCTCCGTGCCGACGGCCGCCCGACTCCGGACGATCTCGACGAACTCATCTCCAAGGTTTGGAAGGAACCGTCCTTCTTCCTCGCCCACCCGCGTGCTATTGCCGCATTCGAACGCGAATGCACCCGCCGTGGCGTGCCGCCTGTTGTTGTCGATATCGCCGGTGGCAAGTTCCTCACCTGGCGCGGTATTCCTCTCGTTCCGACCGACAAGCTCCTTGTCGATGGCGTGAAGAACCCGAAGTCCCAGGGCGGCAAGACCAATATCTTGCTCGTGCGCACTGGCGAAGCCAAGCGCGGCGTTATCGGTCTCTTCCAGGCCGGTCTCAAGAACGAACACTCTCGCGGCCTCTCCGTGCGTTTCCGCGGTATCGACAACAAGGGTGTCGCTTCTTACCTGCTTTCCCTGTACTGCTCTGCGGCTATCCTTGCCGACGACGCCATTGCAGTCCTTATCCAGATACCAGATCGCTGGAAGAACTCGCCGGAGTTCCCAATGCGGCTGAACTGGAGCAATTGGCAAATGCGTATTTCCCGGATTTGACGGATAGCGCATACGCAGCAACCCCCGCGGCACCCGAAGTGCAGAATGCTTCTGCAGCTCAGGGAGTGAGCATCGCCCAAGGGGCAGCAGCCATTAGCCAGACTCCTGCATTCGACTGGGAACATCCATTTGCGACCTATGGCGACCAGCCGACCTCTTCGGCACCATTTGCCTATGGCGGCAATTCCACCGATACCTGGCTCAATACGGTTGAAGCCCCTGCGGTTCCCGAATCGCAGTTCGCATCGCAGCTGAGCGATATTCCGACAGCCCCCGCACCGGCTCAGGGTTACTCCCCGAAGGTCGTGTCCAAGACGCAGGCTGCCGAAGCTAGCCGCCAGATCGATGCACCGACCTCTCTCGGTGGCGATTCCGTGAACAAGGCCGGCAACGCTAACAGCGGCGCAAATTCTCGCAACGATTCCATCCGCATCGGTTCCAAGACTCTTGCCCAGATCCGTTCTGACTTCCCGATTCTCTCGAAGCAGATTAACGGTCATCCGCTCGTTTGGCTCGATAACGGTGCAACGACGCAGCGCCCGCAGGTAGTCATTGACCGCCTCAAGTACTACTACGAAAACGAGAACTCCAACGTTCACCGTGGCGCACACACGCTCGCGGCCGCATCGACAGACGCCTACGAAAATGCACGCAACATCGTTCGTGACTTTATCGGCGCTCCGTCTTCACAGGAAATCGTGTTCGTGCGCGGTACCACCGAAGCAATCAACTTGGTTGCAAACGCCTACGTGAAGCCGACGCTCCAGCCGGGTGACGAAATCATCGTCTCCATTTTGGAACACCACGCCAACATCGTGCCGTGGCAGCTCATCGCCGAAGAAACGGGCGCCATCATCAAGGTGATTCCGTGCGATTCTACCGGTCAGCTCAAGCTCCACGATTACGAAGCTTTGTTCACGAAGCGCACCAAGTTCGTTTCCGTGACGCATGTTTCAAACGTGCTCGGCACTGTGACCCCGATTGAAGAACTCATTGCCATTGCTCATAGACACGGCGTGAGAATCCTCATTGACGGCGCTCAGTCCATCGCTCACATCCCGGTAAACGTTGCAGCCCTCGACGCAGACTTCTTCGTGTTCTCTGGACACAAGGTGTTCGCTCCGACCGGCATCGGCGTTGTCTATGGCAAGAAGGAATTACTCGAAGCAGCAAGACCTTACCATGGCGGTGGAAACATGATTGCCGATGTGACTTTCGAACGTACGATTTACAACGGAATTCCGAACAAGTTCGAAGCAGGAACCGGAAGCATCGCCGACGCTGTAGGCTTGGGTGCTGCCCTCCAGTACCTCTCCGAAATCGGGATGCCGTGCGTATTCCGCTGGGAACATGAACTGTTGCAGTACGGCCTCAAGGAATTGAAGACTGTCAAAGGTCTCCATCTTGTGGGAACCGCACTCAACAAGGCATCTGCGCTCGCCTTCAAGCTCGACGGTTATTCCGACGAAGAAGTGGGCAAGAGACTCGACGCCTACGGTGTTGCTGTGCGCACCGGACATCACTGCGCACAGCCGGTGCTCAGGCATTTCGGTTACGAAAGTACCGTTCGCCCGACGCTTGCGCTGTACAACTCGCCGGACGACATTGACGCTCTCGTGAGGGCGTTGAAGACATTCGCGTGATTCAGCTCGCATCCTACGGATGCTCTGAGGTATGAGCACGGTGCTACGCACCTTTGAGGTTTTGAGCAATAGCCCAGGCCCCAAAGGGAGCCGTAGGCGACCGACCCCATACCTCATACCTTATCTTTACTTCTTATTTTTCAAAAATCTATGCACGAACTTATCCAAGAATCTGAAGTTGAAAAAGCCGTACAAATTATTTTCGATGATTACAATCGCGGTAAGCATATCGACAATATCGATATTTACAATCGACCCGACCAGGCCGAGATTCAGGCTATTTTGCAGAACTTGATTCGCGTTGTCTATCCAGGGCACTTCAGGGATCGTTCGCACAAGATTTACAACCCCAAGAACAGTTTCGCGGTCATTATCGAAGATACTTTCTACCACCTTCACAAGCAGGTGTCGATAGCGTTGGATTACTGCAAACTTCGCGGTACCATGACCTCGGACGAACGCAAAATTGAGAGCTACAGAATTTGTAAGGAATTCTTCGCCAAAATCCCGCAAGTCCGCGAATTTTTGGAAACCGATTTGCATGCCGCATACGATGGCGACCCCGCTGCCGGCTGCCTTGACGAGATTATCCTCGCCTACCCCGGTCTCATGGCTACAACCATTTACCGAATCGCGCATGAACTTTACCTTTTGCACGTTCCGGTTCTCCCGCGACTCATGACCGAATACGCTCATTCCAAAACGGGCATTGACATTCATCCAGGCGCAACGATTGGCAAATATTTCTTTATCGATCACGGCACAGGCATTGTGATTGGCGAAACCGCAGTCATCGGCAAAAATGTGAAGATTTACCAAGGCGTCACGCTCGGAGCCCTCTCAACTCGTGGCGGGCAAAAGCTCTCCGGCAAAAAACGCCACCCAACGATATTGGACAACGTTACTATTTACGCAGGAGCCTCCATTCTCGGCGGCGATACCGTCGTGGGCGAAAACGCAATTATTGGGGGGAACGCCTTTATCACGCGTTCCATAGACGCCAACACTCGCGTCAGTCTCAAGAACCTTGAAATGGATTACGTTTCAACCACAAACAACAAGCACAAAACCGAAGAACTCCAGCAAAGTGACGAGTGGTACTATATTATTTAGTGGTTAGTAGGCAGTAGACAGTGGTTAGTGATTAGTAGGATGTGTCATGCCCCGCTCGACGGGGCATCTCCTTTTTACAGCAAAAAAGTAAGTCGATTATTTTACTATAATTACACTAGGAAATATACGGAGATTTTTGATGAACTACTTGATTGTACCCGGCTTAAATAATTCTGGTCCGCGCCATTGGCAAAGTTTTTGGGCAAAAAGTCTGCCCAATGCCACACGTGTCGTACAACGTTGCTGGGACAAGCCGCAAAAAGAAGAATGGGTTAAAACACTTGACGAAACCATTCAAAATCTGACATCGGACACAATTATCGTCGCTCACAGCCTCGGAGTTGCAACAACGGTCATGTACCTCACACAAAAGGCGGAACAAGGCAAAATTCCTTCGCAAATCAAGGGAGCTTTTCTCGTTTCGCCCAGCGATGTCGATAACATAGAAGTCATCCAGTCTTTTGCTCCGATGCCGCTCCAAAAGTTACCCGTGCCCGCTTGCGTTGTCGCCAGCGAAAACGATCCATTCGTTTCGATGGAACGTGCGCAATTCTTTGCAAATGCTTGGGGCGTGCCTGTATTCAATGCAGGCGCCCTCGGCCACATCAATTCCGACTCCGATCTCGGTGAATGGGAACAAGGCCGACAGTTCCTCGCAGAATTTGAGCGTACAATTTTCTAATTTTACGCATCATCGTACCGAACGTAAGGAACAAGTATGAGCGAAGATATTTTGTCAAAAATTGTGCGCATGCGTCGCGAAGATATTGAACGTCTTGGTTTGAATTTCGATATCGAAATTCCAGAAGCACGCCGCGTCGGTCATACAGAATTTCTCGGTAATGCAGGCGCCATTCTCGAAGTCAAACGAGCATCGCCATCGAAGGGCGACATCGCGCCAGACTTGGATCCGGTGGGTCTAGCAACGACATATGCCGAAGCGCATGCCCAAGCGGTTTCCGTGCTGACCGAAATGAACTTTTTCAAGGGAACGCTGCGCGACTTGATCGCAGTCGCCGACTTGATGGAACACCGTCGTAAACAAGGTTTGCACACTTGTGCGGTGCTCCGCAAAGATTTTCTTTTATTCGAAGACGAAATTGATATCGCTTATCGTTGCGGTGCTGATGCGGTTCTTTTGATTGCAAGAATTTTGGACGATGCACAGCTCGTGAAGATGACCGAACGCGCTCAAAAGTTTGGCATTCAAGCATTTGTCGAAGTACGCGAAGCAGACGATTTCCGCAAGCTCTCGGTTGTAACAGCAGCTCTCGGTGACGCTGCCGCCAAAACGATAGTCGCAGGCGTCAATTCCCGCGACCTCGCCACGTTCCATACGGACCCGCTGATTCCGGCAAGTGTCCGCAGCAAGCTCCCCGCCAAAGCCGTTTTTGAATCGGGCATTTTGAGCGCAGCCGATGCAACATACGCACGCAATCTCGGATTCACGGGAATTCTCGTCGGTGAAGCCGTCGCCAAGAATCCGCCACTCGCAAAAGACGTGGTTCGCGCATTCGAAAGCGGATGCGAAAACGCCCGCGGGCAGTTCTGGAAGAAATTTGCCGAACGCAAATTCGGAAGGCAAGACACGCGCCGCCCACTCGTAAAAATCTGTGGTATCACCCGCGAAGAAGACGGTCTCCTCGCCACGGAACTCGGCGCCGACATGCTCGGATTCGTATTCAGCACCACCAAGAGATTAACGACAGAAGAATTCGTGCGCAACTTCAAGAATAGATTGCTTCAAAATGGATCGTCGCGCCACTCCGAGGCTCGCGATGACGTAGCATGCCATTCTGAGCAAACGCAGCGCATCGAAGCATCTCCGCTCCTCGTTGGCGTGATTACCGATCCGAATTCCGAAGAAGGCAAAACAGCAATCAAGCTCGCACAAGAAGGCATCCTTGACGCAGTGCAGTTCCATGGTGTTGACCCACACAATTACGACGCTTTCGCCACATCTAGCGATGCCGCCCCCCCCTACTACTGCGCCGCGCGCGTTGGCGAAGCATCAGATTTTGACAAAGTCGAAGCTCTCCGCAAGAACGGAGAGCCCCGCGTTCTCCTTGATGCGAAAGTCGAAGGCATCCCCGGCGGCACCGGCAAAACCATCCCCGAGTCGCTCCTCCGCGAAAAAGCAAGCGGACTCCCGCACTGGCTCGCGGGTGGCATCAAACCTGAAAACGTCGCGACAATTTGCGAAAAGTTCCATCCAGAACTCATCGACGTTTCAAGCGGCATCGAAGACGCTCCCGGCATCAAGAATCATGACAAAATGCGTGAATTATTTGTAGCAATTTCCGCCATGAAATAATATTCACAAACCTGCAAATTTCAAAAAAGCCTATCCACAGAGATAGGCTTTTACAATCTTTTATTTTATAAATCCAATAGTTTTCATCAATTCTGATCAAGAGAAATCTTGATTGCGAGAACTTCTGATTCCGGAAGTTTTGAAACTCGAACTATCAAATCCAAAGGAAGATTTTCCGCGAGCATGTCTCTAGCCATCTCGCGTGCCTTGTCTTGCGCACCCTCATACCTGAGGACCGCGTCATCGTAATCTTTCATCCATGAATTCGACATATTTCTTGGACTGATTATTCATTTTTTCAAATCAAGAGAAGCCTTGAGAGCCAGAACATCAGCCGCTGAAAGCCTAGAAACGCGAACAACCTTTTCAACAGAGTCGCCCTCAGCAAGCATCGCCGCCGCCATCTCGCGAGCCTTGTCTTGCGCACCCTCTTGAAAGCCCTCATACCTGAGGACTGCATCATCGTAATCTTTCATCCATGAATTCGACATATTTCTTTTTGCAATACCCTGAACATCGGGTCATTCTCATACCTGCAGAAATCGGCTTCGCGATTCAGCGCATCAATCGCACGGAGCCACAGCGCGATGCGGCTGTTGTCACTCGCAAACTTCTCCGGTTGCCTCAAGAACTTGCCAACCTCAACAAGAGTAACGGTTTGCCGGTCAAAATAAACCATCTGTTCCTGGTTGCGCAACTGTACCGTATGACGATAATTCGGGGATGCCTTGAACGTATCGAAAAACTGGAAACTGATCACATGCAAGTTTTCCAGTTGCGGAACGCTCCCTTTCGGCACCATGTTGTTCGTAAGGCGAGCCACGCAAAAAACCAGACGGTCGCTGTACAAGGACTTGTGATCTTCATGCTGGATTTCAATAGAGATGCGGTCGCGCGGAACTTCGCCACGTTCATTTGTCAGCAACAGGTCCGGCTCAATACCGCGACGTCCCAGTTCACCGGGGACGTAAGGGTTCACGAGCTTCGGATTCTCGATACGGTCAGAACCGACCAGGTTCAGCGCCGCGTTAATCAGGTCCGTTGTCAACGCGAGATTCTTCTCGCTCGCAAGAATTTTCTTGATACAGCCGTCATTATAAAAGTAGACATTCCTATTTTCGAACTGCTTAACATAAGCATCAACGTTGCCGCCCTTTTCCTGAACATTCCTAAGTTCCTTGAGAAACAGCGCGAATTCTTCTCTTGTCATTTTCATGTCCTTATAATGGTAAGGAACATCCCCTACCTATTATATTAACACGCTTTTG
>CACWPM010000075.1 GCA_902762795.1 Fibrobacter succinogenes
TTAATCCTCGGCTCGGTCATGTCCAAGCAAGCTTGGCCGCGACTCTCGCCTCTTGATTAATTTGACTTCCAAGAAATCTTCTTGGGCCGTCACTAAGCATATCTCCGATTCCTTCAATATTCCCGGAAGTCTCGCGGGCTTCCGTCCTGTTCGCCTCGGCTTCCGTTTCTTCGTTTCGGCCTCGTCTCTCAGGAACGGCGCCAATTATAGAATTTTTGGATATCTTTGCAAGGGGTAAATTCGAAAAAATTTCACTTTTTTTCACTTTTTCCGCTAGAAACGGGATGTATGCCGCCCGCGCTACACTATGTCAACATTCTGTAAACAGAAATCTTTTGGCAACACGCGATAGGTAAAAAAAAACGCCCGGGAGCGGGTGCTTCCGGGGCGTTTTACAATTGCGGTTAGGCGTTCTCGTTCGCAGTTTCAGCCGCGATTAGGCATTTTGCGAGCATTTTCGTAAACGTCTTGCGCACGTTCTGGCGAACGCTTAGATTTTCTTCAAGATAAACATGTGACCAGGAGCCTTTGCAGGGTCAAGCTTCACATAGTTCTTGTTGCCACGCCATACATAGCTTTCGTCGGTCACAACATCCTTCAAGAAGTAGAACGAATCGTTCTGAAGTCCAAGCTTGGCCATGTCGAGTTCAACGATACCTTCTTGAACATTATCCATGTCCATATTGCACACGCAAAGAATCACGTCATCGCCAGACTTCTTGGAGTAAACCATGAGCTGGTCATTCTGCGCATAATGGAATTCGAGATTATCGTACTCCTGCAAAGCAATATGTTCCTGACGGGCGACATTCAGACGACGAACAAAGTCTTGAATGCCGGGGCCTGACCAGTTATGTACTTTGTACTGATACTTCTCGCTATCGGCGAGCTCTTCCTTGACAGGACTAGGGATATTTTCGCAGAGTTCGTATCCGTTGTACATACCCGTGAGGCTCGAGAGCGTTGCAGCCAAGAAATAACGCTGTTTGAAAGCATTCGGTCCTTTGTATGCAAGATACTTCGGGAAGATATCCGGCGTCGTCGGGAAGAAGATTCCGCGCATATATTCCTTTGCATCGGATTGCGTGAGTTCCTTCAAGTACTGTTCGAATTCCCACTTGGCAGAGCGCCATGCGAAATACGTGTAGCTCATGTCAAAGCCGGACTTTGCAAGGCGGTGCATCATCTTCGGGCGGGTAAACGCCTCGGCGAGGAACACGAGTTCCGGGCGCTTTTCCTTTACGTCGGCAATGAGCCATTCCCAGAACGGGAACGGTTTGGTATGCGGATTGTCGATACGGAAAATTTCAACGCCCTTGTCGGCCCAGAACAAAATAATGTTCTCGATTTCCTTCCAAAGAGCCTTGTAGTTCTTGTTGTAGTAGTCGAACGGATAAATGTCTTCGTACTTCTTGGGCGGGTTTTCGGCGAACTTGATGCTGCCATCCGGCTCGTGATAGAACCATTCCGGATGCGACTTCACATACGGATGATCCGGGCTGCAGTTGAGCGCGATGTCGAGCGCAAGGCGGAGGCCTTTAGCACGCGCTGTCTTTGCAAAATGTTCAAAGTCCTTCATGGTCCCGAGTTCCGGGTCCACATCGTAATGACCGCCGTTCTTGTTACCGACTGCGTACGGGCATCCCGGTTCCAGCGGATTGCCCTTCTTGTCGACCTTGGCGTGGAGCGCGTTGTTTGCGCCCTTGCGGTTCGTGACTCCAATCGGGTGAATAGGAACAAGGTAAACAGTATCGAAACCAAGACCTGCGATGTAATCGAGTTGTTTTTCGCAATCCTTCCACGTGGCGCTCTTCTTCGGGTCTGTGCCCTGGCTTTTCGGCCACATTTCGTACCACGTTCCTACACGGCTATAAGTCGGATCCACACGGAGTTTCATCACCGGGCTTTCTGTCGGGACATCCTTCGGTTCCTTGGTCCATGCACAAATCTTGTATTCGTAATAGCCGATATTGCCGACCGTGAATGAACCTTCCCACAGGTCATTGTCGACAAAGTGCATCGGAGCCTGTTCCCATTTTTTCTTGGAAACATGGCGGTAGAAAATCGCAGCATCGTACTTTTCGTGACTATGACGGAAAATGTCAGCCTGCAAAGTCACGGTATCGCCAGGTTCACGTTTGATCATGAAACGGCCGCCCTCGATGTTCGGGCGAATATTCTCAATAACGAGATTTTCTTTTAAAGTTGGAATTGTTGCCATAATGATTAGAATTTAGCAAACTACTTAATTCTAATCAACTGCACATCCTTAATCCAGAACGTCCTTTCGGCCTTGCCTAAATTCAAATCCAGACGGGCAAAAGGGTCTGTCCTCTCGGGCGTAAATTCCTTTTCATACGACCGGCCAGTCGTTGTGACGTATATATGTTCCTGGAACCCATTGGTACCGTCATGATGAATATACCCGCCCAATCGAGCCGTAATAAGTCCTTCAACATCAGACCAAATGGTAAAAACAAACTTGTACGTATACCCCTCCACCACAGGGATATCTTCGTGCAACAACTGCACACAATACGAAAAATTACCGCCTTTAGACACACGGACACGCATCACGTTAGAATCTTTTTCCTTGATGATGGTCGTATCGCCAATACCATTCAACTGCGTAAGGAAAATCCAATCTTCTCCAGGCTCATCAAAGTTACCGTTCGAAACCAGATTCTTGTTTTTCCGGGGTACCAGTCCATCCCAAATATCATCGACATAATCTTCAAAATCCTCGCCTGCAGCATCCGTGTATTTGTAGCGCAAAGCTTGGAAACTTTGCAGGAACCTCTCATTAAGCGATTTCCAAAGTTCAGCATTTTCAGTACTGTTGAATCGAATAACACCGTCCGCGCCAACTTTTGCAGAAGTCAAGTCCAGCCCGTCTACAAAGCGGTGCACGCGGAACGCTACAGACAAGTTTACCAAAGTATCGCCAACATCTATTTGCTGATAGTGATAGCGGAGTTCAAACAACTGAACGCTAGACATGTCATAGACAAACGGAATTTCCTTATCCTTGTTGCGAATTCGTCCATAAATCGAATTTGAATTTTCACCCATACCCACCTGGAAAGCGACTCCAATTTCTTTCAAGCGGCCTTCGGTCCGCAAGTTAATATCCTTGAAAGCATCTTCAACAAGATCGCCATCCGTAAATGAAATAGGAATCGAAGTCGCAGGCTCGTCTTCGTATGGCCAAATAACAAGACCCTTTTCCAGGTCTATGGACATGCCCACATAAAAACTGCAATAAGATCTCACCTCCGTCAACGTAAGGCGGAACGTGTCAATAACGACCATTTCATCTACCGGCGCCCCCTTAGCAAGCGCCACAGGTTTCTCATCGGAATAGTCGACCGAGAAATCAGCCGTAAAAGCCAAATTACGAATTTCCGGATTTCCAATTTCAATACCGGCCGTAGAATCGGAGCCAGAACAAGCGACAAGCCACAATGCCACAAGCACGCAACCGATTATTGAACCAATAGAACGCATCATACTCCTCGTGTTAGCGGATACAGCTGGATATTGATTTGCACAACATCATCGGCTTCACCCGCTTTAGCAGAGAAATCTAGCAGTTCTTTGCGCATCAGTTGCAAATGTTTTTTCAAATTGGGGAAATCTTCGCGCCTAATGCTGAAAGTCAAGGCAGAAACGTCCCTTTGCGGGGCGGGAAGGTCAGAAAGCATATCCGCAGAAAGCTTGAGCATCTGGAGATGGTACATTTTCACCATCAAATCTTGGACTTCGTTATCGGTTGTAATCAGGGGATTGCACTGACGATAACCGTTCGCCGTCTTTACCAGGAGCCCCAGTTCTAGAAGAAGCTTGAGCGATTCGGTCACCTGCGCCGGAGTCACGAGACCGCCGAGGCGCTTGGAAATACAGTCGGGAATCGGGCGAAAATCCTTGAGCGTCACCATTTCGAGGATTGCAGAATGGTGCCATTCGCGGAAAATGCGTAACTGCGCCTTGTCCATCTTGTGCAGCCTGGAACGCGGACTAGCCTTTAAAAGTTGTGCATAATAAACCTGCTTATCCGCATCCGTCTGAGCCTGATTAAAAAAAACGAGACTTTCAAAATACGCGGCACGCTGGCTATCAAGGCCGAGACCGTGGATAAGCTTTACTACCGTGTTCTTTGTAATATTTCGCTTGCCGTCAATAGTAAGTTTCAGATGGGCATGGCTCGAAAGCCCTGCCTTTTCCGCAAAAAAACGGAGGCTGAACGCCGGAACCGTTTTTTTTTTGAACTCATAATAGTCCCGCAGGTACACACGGTAGTTCGTGTACTGCAAGACATCAGGTTCAGCTATAAAATTTTCTCCTGTTTCCATACATTGAAAAATAGAAGTGTTTCAGAACTTTTTCAAAGAATAAAAAAATAATCTCGTTTACCGAGGTAACCATGTTAGACGAGAGACGAAAGACGACAAAAGCATAGGGCGAGTGTCGCGTCCAAGAGTAAGCGAATCTTGGGCTATAGGAACGTTCAGCAAAAGTCTTTCGCGAGGAGCGAGTAGCGAACATGGTCCTCAAACCGACCATGGAGGTATTCGTATTCGCGGCAAACTCCTTCTTCCTGGAAGCCGGCTCGACGGGCGACCGCGGCACTTTTCGGATTGTTAACCGAAGTCGTCAATTCAAGACGGTTCAGTCCCATCGCAAAGGCCTCGCCGGCCGCCAGAAGCAACGCTTCCGTAGCAAGCCCGCGCCCACAAAAAGGTCGGCCAAGCCAGTAACTGACAGTCGCCGAGCGGTGCTTCCATTGCACCCAGCCAAGCATGATGCACCCCGCAATTTTCAAACCGGCGGACGAACCCACGCAATCGTCCACATTGCAGCCACCGCCCTTTTCAAAAATGCCCCAGCAGGCGCCATTCGCCATCTGCGCCTGCATGTCCCAGGCATCGATTTTCGCAGAAACATCTTCGGGCGTACGACATTCCTCCGCAGGCCACGGCAAATGCACCGACAAGAACTCGCGGGATTCTTCAATAAGGTCAAACAGCGACTGCACGTCCGACTCGCCTAGCGGGCGCAACACTACGCGCTCGCCTTCAACTTCTTGCAGCGAGAATTCACAAAGTTCTTCGTCTAAAGAATCACTCATTATGACCTTTTGCAAAAAAAACAATCACCCCAAAGAGTACATAATTACAACGTCATTCTGAGCCATTCATGGCGAAGAATCCTGCGATATCGAGAAACTATGGATGGGGCAAAGCCCTCCCTTTAGATTCGGTCATGTTCATACAAGAGCGATTAGAACTGTATGGATCCTCCTAGCGGAGGATGACCGTGGCCGCGACGTTCGCCTTGAAGGGAGTCTCCTAGCGGAGGATGACAGTGGCTGCGACGTTCGCCTTGAAGGGAGTCTCCTAACGGAGGATGACCGTGGCCGCGATGTTCGCCTTGAAGGGAGTCTCCTAGCGGAGGATGACCGTGGCCGCGACGTTCGCCTTGAAGGGAGTCTCCTAGCGGAGGATGACCGTGGCTGCGATGTTCGCCTTGAAGGGAGTCTCCTAGCGGAGGATGACCGTGGCCGCGACGTTCGCCTTGAAGGGAG
>CACWPM010000076.1 GCA_902762795.1 Fibrobacter succinogenes
CATGGCATCGATCATTTCGAGCTTGGCTTCTTGTTCGACTTTTTTTCGGCTTTCTTCTCTACCTTCTTTTTTTCCCTCTTCAAAACCCTCCTTTCGACCTTTTTCCAAGCCTTCTTTTCGCCCTTCTTCTATGCCCTTTTCCAAGCCTTCTTTTTTTCCTTCTTCAAAACCTTCTTTTCGCCCCTCTTCTTCACCTTTAGTTCTCGCATAAGCGAAACAACAGGCAAGTTCTTCTTTTGTAGTCATTTCTCTCTCCGCTTCGGTTAAGGTTGTTCTGTCCAGGTTTTCGATTTTGATGCGGTTCAAGGCTTCGTTGACAATGTCATTCCCGAAATCGGGGAGGGGCTTGTCTTCATGTGCGTGTTTGAGCACATAGAGCCAGATATCAACGGGGTCTTTCACTTCGTCTGCGGTCTTGTTGAATCTCGGCAGATTAATCATAATATACTTATTTTTAGGGGATATTGCTTCGGTTTGCCCTTTGCTCAGCGATTCCTTACTGTAGATTGCCCATTCGTCAATGTAGTTCCCCCTTGTTTGCGGCAATTCAAAGTCACAAATCCAGATAGAAATGGATTCCGGGATCTCGTATCGCTTGCCCTCCTTCTCTTCTTTAGTAAGCGCCTTGAATTCCTCCGTATCCTCCATTTCCTGTTTACCCTTGATGATCAAGAATGCTTTGTACAGTATGGTCCGGTCGATAAAGAAACTGTGATCGGCTTTTTGCATTTCGATGTTGAGAAAACGATTGGAGCCGGTCGTTGCAAAAGCGTCCAGAGAAATTTTTCGTTCTTTGGGAACCATGAAACGAATGGCTTCATCGAACGAGTATCTCAGATCCTTGATTTGGTCGTCGCCTTTCAGGTGCAAGATTCCGTCAACAAAATCCTTGATGGCCTCCTTGCTGGCGAACAGGTTCTTGAATCCAGTGTCGGTTCTCGGGTCGATGTATGTTTTGCCTTTCAGCTTTTCTGGAATAGATTGGTTCATAAAAGTCCCTCCGTTAAGTTTAGAGGCTTTAATCTACAACGAAAAAATTTGAAAAAGCAAAACCTTGCAAATTTTGCAACTGACCGTTTGCAAAAAATGTTATTTTGTCAACAATAGATATACATTTAATTTTAGCTTCTTGCTCTTGCTTAATTTTTTGAGGACTTTTAAGTAGTTTACGGCTGGTTTATAAAAGAAGGTTGAAAAAGGCCTGTTGCCTGCCTTAGAAAACGGAAAAATCAGTGGTTTGATTGATTCACCGTTTGGGGTTTCGGTGTAATTGCTGCTTTTGGCGTAAAAATGACAATTTTGGCGTTGATGTGGTATTGACGCTTTAGGCTTTCGCCCTTTTCCAACTGTCCGTTTTCCTCATCCTGCAGCCTACAACCGCTAATCCCCACTTGACCCCTTTATTGCGTTTTACTACATTTGTGCCACTTTGAGAATAAATATCGCACAAAAACTTACTGATTCCGAAGACCAACGAGTGGTCTGGTCCCATGCCGACGCTCCTGAAATCTTCGACGAACTGCACCTCAAGGGCGATCTGGTAGCCGAGGTGTTGGTTAGCCCCGAAGGCAACGGCAAGTGCCTTGTGACCGGTACTATCTCTGGAGTGCAAACACTCACTTGTGTCCGCAGCCTGGATCTTTTTGACCGTCCGTTCGAAACCGAGATTGTTGTCGAGGTGGAACGCGGAGCATGTGCTGCACAGGAACTTCATGACGATGATGATGATGTCTTCGCCTACACGATTCCGCAGACACAGGACTTCGTAGATGTTTCCGAGTGCGTCCGACAGTTGGTGACCTTACAGGAACCCATTGCGCCCGTGAAAAATCCTGACGAAGATTTTATCTTTGTAACAAACAATCAAGCCCACGACGGTGCCGATGCTGAAAAGCCGCTCGACCCCCGCTGGGAAAAACTCAAAGCTCTTAAGAGCAAAATGGAAAACAGGAGTTAAAAATGGCAGTACCTAAGAGAAAAACTTCGACCGCTCGTCGTGACAAGCGCCGCACCCACTGGAAGATGGAAGTGCCGGCTATGGCTACCTGCGATCATTGCGGTTCCGTGAAGCGTCCGCATCGCGTGTGCCCGGTTTGCGGCTTCTACAACGGTGTGGAAGTTGTTGACATGAAGGGTGCCGAAGCTTAATCTAGGAGGAATCCGTGATCAAAGTTGCACTGGATGCCATGGGTGGCGATTACGCCCCGAGTGTTTGTATTGAAGGCGCCGTTAACGCAGTCAAGAAAAACCCCAATATTCATGTGGTTCTCTGCGGACCTGAGGCCGAGGTCAAGGCTTCTCTTGAAAAACTTGGCTATGCTGGCAATCAGATTTCCGTGGTAGACGCTCCAGATCCCGTGGCGATGGATGAACATCCTGTCATGGTGGTCAAGAAGAAGCAACATTCTGGCCTGGTGACTTGCGTTGCCTTGCAAAAGAAAGGTCTTGTAGATGCTTCCGTCAGTGCCGGTAACTCTGGCGCTATGATGGCTAGCTGTCTCATGATTCTCGGTAAGTCTTGTGACGAGTTCTCTCGTCCGCCTATCGGGGTTGCACTTCCGACAAAGGATCGCCGCATTGTGTTGGTCGATGGCGGTGCTAACGTTGATGAACGCGCTTCTACTCTTGTTGACTTTGCTATTGCAGGTTCTGCATTCGCCGAAGCTTTCCTCGGAATCGAAAATCCGAAGGTCGGCCTCTTGAACATGGGCGAAGAAGAACATAAGGGTCCGGCTGTTCTTCAGGAAACATACCAGCTCCTCAAGTCAGCCCCGGTTAACTTTATGGGTAACATCGAAGGCCGTGACCTCATTGCAGGTAAGGCTGACGTTGTTGCGACTTCTGGCTATACGGGTAATGTAGTGCTCAAGCTCCTGGAAGGCTTCTTTGAAATGCACCAGGAAATGTTCGGCACGATCGATACTCCGGCTGGCAAGCGCTTTGCCGAAATGTGGGACTACCGTGCTACGGGTGGCGCTTTGTTGCTCGGCCTCAATGGTATTGGCATCATTGCTCATGGTCGTTCCGATGCTATTGCAATCGAAAAGGCTGTCGATGCAGCTGCCAAGTATGCCGAAGCTGATGTTGCCAACAAGGTTAACGCTCGCCTCGCTGCAATCAAGTCCGAGGAAACTCCTAAAGCATAGCATTTGTCTGTATTAGGACTTTAGTTGCAATTAGACGGATCTAGTGAACGCTAGGTCCGTTTTTTTGTTTAGACATTGGTCAATAGTTGTTATTTGTGTCGTTTATCGGAAGGAACATATCGTGCAAAGTCATTACGTTTACGCGGACTTGTTCGCCTCGGATACAGAAACATACAGGCTTGTTTCTGCATCACTCGGCTTTGCTGTCATTCTCGAAGCGAAGCGGAGGGAAACCATACGGTTCATGTTGTAATTGGACAAGCCCACAGCGAGTTCATGAGCGATCCCACTAACCACTGCCTACTGTCTACTTCCTACTTTCTCTCGTCTTTTGACTTTCACTTCGTTCAAGTACCAAAAGTGCGCAAGGTTATGACGCGGCTGAATACTTATATTCAGATATTGCATAACCGCAGCCACGGATGCCAACGGCGTTAAATGCTTGGCTCGGTCATATCCATGCAAGCATGTCTACGACACTCGCTTTACGCATTTGTCCTACTAATTTATTATCTTGAGTAACAAATAAATATGCTTTGGATGAACCGTCTGGCACTCGTGGTGTGACGGCTATTTGAAGCTCAAACTTGAACAATTGTTTGAGAACGGAGCCCGCCTCTTTGGGCATGGGTTCAATTTCTCGAACAGTAATTCTTATTGATGACATATTATGTCATTCAGGAGGTCTTTATAATGCCTACGAAGTCTATTGTGACTGGCGCTTCTCGTGGTATCGGTCTTGCTATTGCTAGGGAACTTGCGGCTCGCGGTTCTGATGTCGTGCTCATTTCCCGTGGCGGTTGCCCGGAACAGGCCGAAGCGATTGCCAAGGAATTCGGTGTCAAGACTTTCACGTTCGCATGCGACGTGAGCAACTCCGAATCCGTGAAGGACGCTTTCAAACAAGCTATTGACGCACTGGGTGGCGTGGATTGCCTTGTGAACAATGCCGGTATCACCCGTGACGGCCTCGTACTTCGCATGAAGGATGAAGATTTCGATAACGTTATCGCAACGGACCTCCGCTCGACGTTCCTCTGCACAAGAGCTGTTCTCAGGACCATGATGGGCGCCCGCAAAGGTAGCATCGTGAATATCGCAAGCTTGAACGGTATCAGAACTCAGGCTGGCCAGGCCAACTATGCTGCTGCTAAGGCGGGCGTTATCGGCATGACCAAGTCCAACTCCATGGAATTCGGTTCTCGCGGTATCACCGTGAACGCTGTTGCTCCGGGATTCATCGATACGGACATGACCGCCGCCATGAGCGAAGAAACCCGCACGAAATATGCCGCCCAAATTCCGCTTGGCCGTCTCGGTCAGCCGGAAGATGTTGCGAAGGCTGTCGCATTTTTAGCTTCCGATGACGCCAAATACATTACTGGACAGGTAATTGGTGTTGATGGGGGCTTGAACGCTTAAAAACATTTTATTAAATTTGGACAAAACTTTTTCCCATGGAGAAAAAAATGAACGAAGAAATTTTCAAGAAGGTCACGGACGTGATCGTTGCTAAGTTGGAAGTCAAGGCTGAAGATGTCAAGCCCGAATCTGAATTCGGTAATGACCTCGGTGCAGACTCCTTGGACCGTGTTGAACTCGTTATGGCTCTCGAAGACGAATTCGATGTCGAAATCCTCGATTCTGACGCTGAAAAGTTCCAGAAGGTTTCTGACGTTGTTGCTTTCCTCGAAGCACACAAGAAGTAATCTAGTTTTGCTTTAGCCCGCAACAGTTGGGCAAAGATTGAACTTTGGGTCCCCGGTATCGCCGGGGATTCTTTTTTTACCGTCATCCTGAGCGAAGCGAAGGATCTATTATTTCTTGAACATACTTTGTCATGCCGGACTCCGTTCTCTTTGACCACTTAGAACTTTGACGCTTTGCGTCAGCATCTTCGGCTCAATCATGACAGTCTGCAAGCAGCCTGTCGC
>CACWPM010000077.1 GCA_902762795.1 Fibrobacter succinogenes
GGAAAATTCAAGAGTATGAGTGCGCAGAAGTAGAATGTAATCCATCCGCTTCTTCTTGCGTTGGTTTTGAACTTGGTCCTGTCAGTCCGAACTCTTCGAACTCTGTTGCATCCTCTTCTAGCGCTGCAAGTGGCATGACCCCGGAAGAACAGGCCAACAATCCGGAATCCAAGCTTTACCTCGGTGAATGCAGCGCTACCGTAAACGAAGGCAAAGAAAAGCTGTTCGACTACAAAAATGCGGAACTTGCCACGGCAACGAGCAAAACAACCTTTGTATGCGATGGCTCCAAATGGAGACAGAAAGATTATCATGATGAGAAATATGGAATATGTTCAAAAACTACGATGGAAAAGGGAGTCGTCAAGGAAGAAAATGGTTCCGAACATTATAAGTGCGATTACCTTGATAAACAGGAAAAATACGAATGGATCGCTGCTGATTGGCAAGACGTGAATATTGAAAAGGCTTGCCATTATGGCTATGTCAATGAAAAATTGGTTACTGGATCCGGTTATGAATATGTTTGTGAAACAGTAGAGAATTTAGACAACTGGGGTAACCATATCCATGAATGGCGTGAAACGACTGTTGATGAATATTGCGTGGGTGACCGCGTCAAGGCTACAGTGCAGAAGCTTGAAGACGAAGACCTCGGCGAATCGACTTTCAACGAAAAGTGTAGCTACCACGGTTCTACCTATGCGAGAAACAATACTGCTAGCGGGGCCAAGGAATGGGTGTACTACGGTAATTTTACCAACGAAAACACAAGAAACAGCGTTTTCTTGTTCTTGAATGGTTATAAGGATAATATAATTTACACTTGTAACGATTGGGTCTACAGCTACTGTGAGCCTGTTTCTGTAGAAACCGTGCAGAGTGCAATTGCCTCGAATATGCCAGAAGACGAAAAACAGAAATGGATTAATGTCCTTTGCAACTATGGCGATTACAAGCGTGCTAGTGGCTACGCCGACGGCATCGCCTTTGAAGTCAACGTAACGTTAAAGAGTGGCGAAACTCCGAAGACGTTTGTCGCTAGTGCCAAAAGAAATGATTGGCACGAACCTACCTTTGAGGATATCTATGGCAAGTGCGATGAAGATAAGATGAAAAATCAAACCAAAGTAGCTGTTTACGGAGGGGAAAAATACAAGTGTAACTACATTTCTGGAGGTCCTTCCAGCGGATACTACTCTTGGGTTAAAGCAAGCGATTTGGATGAAAACGCAACGCTTGGAATTTGCTCGAGAAATCGAAAAAAAGATGCCGCTATAGTCGGTGACGCATACTATGAATGTCTTAATAATGGTAACGCAGAAGGAATCCCCGCAAGTTCTTCCTCCACAGATTGGCTAGAAATTGATGAAAATGAGTACCTTAACGCCAAGTTTGGTTATTGCGATACCGATAGAGGTAATACTAAAAACATTGCAGACATTAAGAGCGAAACCCTCAAGGATGGTGAAAGCCACAGTTTCAAGTGCTCTATAGCTAAAGAAGTCGTAAATGACTATGGTAAGTGGGTTGACGCCTCCACAGACATTGCTCTCGACAAGATTTGCAACAGAGATAACGAAGATGCAACTGTTACCAAAGAAAGCGTAATCTATGTCTGTGCGTACAAGGATGAATCATCCATGTATCAGTGGATTACATTTGATGAGTACTGCGAAAATAAAGGTGAAAATTTGACTTACGGTGGGTATCTTGACAATCCGTCTAGTATGGCTCACTGTGGCGAAAATCATGAATGTCAAACGGAAACCGACAAGAAAATCTGCCATGTCGGTACCGAATCTTTCGTCAAATTGGATAGCGTGTGGCAATCTGTGGCAGTATATTGCGATAAACATTCTACAGGTTCCGCCTGTGAATTTGTCAATCATGAAGGTAATATAGACAAGCCTACTCTTAAGTATTACGAACAAACGGAATACTACGTAAATACAGAACGAGGTTATAAGAAAGCAGAAACTGCAGAAGAATATTGCGAAGCGTTTAACCCGGATCATGAAGGGCTCTGCGTATTTGAATTTGACGTTTATAATTATTGCGAAGGTTCCAGGAAATGGATCCTTATCAGTGAAGGCTGCCTGACTCGCGGATAGAAATTGTACTAGAATATGAAAAAACTTACCCTTATACTCGCACTTGCGCAGGCGGCTGTCTTTGCTCAGACCGGCCTCCTGGGGGGTAAAACTGGCCTCCACCAGCAAGATGCGAATACGCTTGGATTTTTTCACTTCCGTTTAGGGACGGGCGGTACAATTGCGACCGATAACTGGGGCTACACCCGTGGCGCCTTGTTTACGGACCAACATGGTCGTACCCAGGAACTCGACGTGTGGGATGCCCGTATGGAAAAGGGCCGCATTGACGGCGCTTTGGCCGGTAACTTTAACTTTGCGTTTGGCCTCCGTGACGACTTGGATATCGGCGTGAGCCTCCCGATTTACTACGACCACGCAAAGGATTACTCTGGCGAAGCTATCCGCGCTCACATGGGCGAGGGTGGCCTCGGTGACTTGCAGTTCTATGCAAAATACCGCACGCCGCATTTGTTTGGCCCGGATTACATGACAACTGCCGCCGTTGTGGATTTGACGGTCCCGACGGGTTGGAAAGGCGTGGGTATTCGCCCGCGTCACGCCTGGTTCCTCGATAACGAAGGCGGCCCGACGTATGCCTACACGGCAAACAGCGTAATGCTCGGCCTCACGGGCATTGTCTCTGTCGATTACACCAAGAAGAATGTTCCGTTGACCTGGAATACTTCTCTTGGCCTTATGATTGGCATAGGCGACGCCTCGAACACGCTCGTGTATAGCACTGGCGTGAACTGGCTCGTGAACGATTACTTCCAGCCGTTCCTCGAATTCAGTGGCGAAATGCGCTTTGGCAACGATGCGTATCCGTTCAGCCCGATTACCGACCCGATGGTGCTCACGCCGGGTATCAATGTGAAGATTCCGTTCTTCAACATTGACTTTGCCGCAGGTATCGATATCGGTATCGGAAACCTTGTGGATGGCTATGATCGCAAAGACGCGATGGACAACTGCAAGGATTTCCAGATCAAGTACAAGGGCGAAACGGGTTACAGAGCTAGCTACTGCTATGTTGCCCAGCCGCTCATTGCCGGTATCGCAAAGCTCACGTGGACGTTCGGCTTTGACACGGACGACGATAACGATGGCGTAAAGAACCGCAAGGACAAGTGCCCGGAAACGTTCCCGCCGATAGTCGTGGACGAAGACGGCTGCGGCATAGACTCCGACGAGGACAAAGTCTTCGACGGCATTGACAAGTGCCCGGAAACGCCGAAGGGTGTCGCCGTGGATTCTGTCGGTTGCCCGCTGGATACCGACGAAGATACGGTCCTGGATTACAAGGATATGTGCCCCGAAACGCCGAAGGGCGTTGCTGTGGATAGCGTTGGCTGCCCGCTGGATACGGACGAAGATACGGTCCCAGATTACAAGGACCAGTGCCCTGAAACGCCGAAGGGCGTCAAGGTCGATAGCGTCGGTTGCCCGCTCGACAGCGACAAGGACGGAGTCTTTGATGGGCCGGACAAGTGCCCGGATACGCCAGAAGGTGTCGCCGTGGATGCTGACGGCTGCCCGCTGGATACCGACAAGGACGGCGTGCCGGATTACCGTGACAAGTGCCCGAATACGCTCCCGGGAATCAAGGTGAACAAGCGTGGTTGCCCGCTGCGCCGCAAGGAAGACCTGAACTACCTCAAGAAGGGCATCCAGTTCGAATTCGACTCGGCAAAGCTCTTGGCGTCCAGTTACCCGACTTTGGATGATATCATCGCTCTCTTGGAAAAGATTCCGGAAGTGAAGCTTGAAGTCCAGGGCCATACGGATATCGTGGGTACCGAAGATTACAACCAGAAGCTTTCTGAAGACCGAGCCCACTCCGTGACGGACTACATGGAATCGAAGGGAATCGCCGCCGACCGCTTGCGCGCTATTGGCTTTGGCACTCGCATGCCGCTTGCCGATAACGTCACAGACGCTGGCCGTGCCAAGAACCGCCGCGTGGAACTCATCCCGTTCGGTTACTACACCGAAGGCGATAGCACTGCTGCCGCTCCGTCTGATTCGCTTTTGAAGGATAGCACCTTGGTGTCTCCGGCAAAAGCAGATGTAAAGCCGAACGTAAAGCCCGAAGTGAAGGTGAAGCTCAAGGTGGATCCGACGAAGAAGGTGAGGTCCGCTTCGAAGGCTGGCGCAAGGCGAGTACGCGCTCTCCGCGAAAAAGCTCAAAAGGCTGTCGAAGAGTTGAAAACGGAAGTGAAGGCGAAGGCCGCGGACGTTAAGGATAAAGTCGCGCCAGTGGCTGAAAAGCCCGCTGAAACCGCGAAGTCGGTCGAGACAGCGCCTGCTCCTGCCGCTGCTCAACCTGCAAAGGAAAGTGCTCCGGTAACTGCGCCGAATCCGTAAGGTGAGTGTCATGCTCGTTTCTGAACGGGCATCTACCTCTCGAAAATGTGAAAAAGACCTGGATTATCGCCAGGTCTTTTTGCATGCAGGCGTGTCCTTGTTTGCAGACGGTTGTTTATAGAACAACCTGCTACTCGGTCATGTCAACCCAAGCAAGCTTGGTTGCCGCGCCGCTCGTGCAAACGGTTGTTTATAGAACAACCTGCTACTCGGTCATGTCAACCCAAGCAAGCTTGGTTACCGCGACGCTCGTGCAAACGGTTGTTTGTAGAACAACCTGCTACTCGGTCATGTCAACTCAAGCAAGCTTGGTTGCCGCGACGCTCGTGCAAACGGTTGTTTGCAGAACAACCTGCTACTCGGTCATGTCAACCCAAGCAAGCTTGGTTGCCGCGACGCTCGTGCAAACGGTTGTTTGCAAAATGAACGCCCTGCAAAACGGCCTCTTGTTTTTCTTGAACTTGTTTGTTAGATTATAGTTAACGGTTCTGATGAGCTGATTTTTATATTGTTATCTATATCCTTTCTTATATCGTTTCTTTTATGAACTTGTCTCTAAAAAAAGAGAAAGGATTTTTATGGAAGAAAAACAGACGGCAAAAAAGCCTCACGATGCTT
>CACWPM010000078.1 GCA_902762795.1 Fibrobacter succinogenes
GTTGATGCAGTCGTCGTAGCCCTTGGGGTATTCCTTCGCGGGTTCCACGTGCAAAAGCGTGCCGCCCGTCTTTTTCGCAATCATCTCGGCAATGATTTCGGTATTGCCCTTGGAAATATTTCCGACGGAATAGTTTTCGTCGGCGCGGGAATAGTAAACGACGAGGATTTTCTTTTCTGCAGCCATAGAGACTCCTAGAAGAATTGATAAAAGAATCAAGGTGATTTTTTTCATGGGATCCGCCTTTTTCGTTAAAAATTTCCTTGAACCGGTTGCATATAATATAAATAAATCCAGTACGGCCGCGTAATGCGTAATTTTTATGCCCAGTATGCGTGTAGTGCATAGTGAACAAACGGTCGGCGGCAATGACGGCCCTTAGTCGCCGGGATTCCAGTCCTTGAAATGCTGGATTTCGGCGAGGGTCGAAGTAAAGAAGCGCTTTTCCTTGTCGAGGCCACGAATCTTTTTCATGTCGTCTTCGGAAAGTTTGAAGTTATACACCTCAATGTTTTCCTTGATGTAGTCCGGGTTGCGGGCTCCCGGAATCGTGGAGAAGCCTTCCTGCACATGCCAGCGGAGGATAATCTGCGCGGGTGACTTCTTATACTTTGCCGCCAGTTCCTTGATGGTCTTGTCGCCAAAGAGGGTTGCGTTGCCGCCGGTGCCGCCCAGCGGGAACCAGCCTTCTACCGCGATGCCGAGCTTCTTGCACTTTTCGCGGAAGGCCTTGCGCTGCGCATACGGGTGCAGTTCAATCTGCACGATGGCGGGCCGAATTTTCGCCTTCGCGATGATTTCGTCGAATGCACGCTCGTCCATGTCGAAATTCGAAATCCCGATGGACTTGATCTTGCCCTGCTTCACCGCCTCTTCGAGGCCGCGCCAACCCGCCATGTAGTCGCCCACTGGCTGGTGCAGGTAAACCAGGTCGATGTAGTCCACGCCCAGGCGTTCCAGCATCTTGTCGATAGATTCAGCGGCATTGCCGTGGTCGTAATCCGTGGGCCAGAGCTTGGAGGTAATCCAGATTTCTTCGCGGGGAATTCCCGACTCCTTCACGGCAGCGCCGACGCCACGCTCGTTGCGGTAGGCGTGAGCCGTATCCACGTGCCTGTAGCCAAGCTTGAGCGCCACCGCCAGGGCGTCCTTCGCCTCGGCCACCGAAGAATTGTAAGTGCCGAGCCCGAACTGCGGAATGGCACGCCCGTCGTTCAACGGGATGGTAACAGGTTTCACCTTCGGGGTGGCTGTCCCCGCCGCAGCAGCGAGCGCCGCCGTCGAAAGCATCATAGCAACAGTCTTGTTCATTTTGGTTCTCCTTATTAATTTCCCGTCGGGCGCACATCGGACCATTCAAAATGGGAAGTGCGTTTTGCGATATACCACTTGCCGTCAATCTTTTGGTATTCGTCCTCATAACGGACTCCCTGCAAATTCTGCGTGCGCACGCCCTCTGCGTTTTTCCCGATGAGCATCACGGTGCAGTAAGACACGCCCTTGGCACGGTCACCGTCGATGGTCACCACCTGCTGGCCGTTGGAATGGTAAACCGTATCGAACAGCGAGAGGAACTTGGCACAGGCTTTCTCGATTTCGTCACGCCCCTTGAGCGTAGAGGTGTTTTCACCCACGATGGAAGTCATGGTGGCATCTTCGGTAAAAAGCATGCTCTGGGTCTTGGTGTCACGCATGTCGGCCAGATTCGAGAAGGTGTCCACCAGTTCTTTCAACGCCTGCTTTTCAATAAGTTCTTCCATTTTCATTTGAGTCTCCTTGTTGCAGTCGCAAGCAGAAAACAAAAGGGCCGCTGCGACAGTTAAAAGTGTAACGATTTTTTTC
Organism: Fibrobacter succinogenes; assembly: GCA_902762795.1. Taxonomy (GTDB): domain Bacteria; phylum Fibrobacterota; class Fibrobacteria; order Fibrobacterales; family Fibrobacteraceae; genus Fibrobacter; species Fibrobacter succinogenes_E. The sequence goes on from CACWPM010000078.1 coordinate 1,843, forward strand.
ATCGTAAATCTCCTTGCGGCACGTGCCGCGATTAAGCAAATTTCTCCGGATCGAGCATGCGCACCACCTTGGCCGGGCTGCCCACGGCAACGGCGTAATCGGGAATGTCCTTCGTGACCACGGAACCTGCGCCCACCACGGCATGCTTGCCGATACACACGCCGGGCAACACGGAGACCCCCGCGCCAAGCCAAGCGTCTTCCTTGATAAGCACGGGCTTGCATTGTAAAACGGCACGGTCGTAAAGGTCGTGGTTGTTCGAAAGCAACTGCACATTGGCCGCAATCCATGCACCGTCTTCGATGGTGATGCCGCCGCGGGCCATCAGGAGCAGGTTGCTGCCGATATACACATTCTTCCCGATTTTCACACGCTCAAAGCACACGCCCTGAAGCGGAGCCGTAAGCATCGTCCCTTCGCCGATATTGTCGCCAAACAGTTCCTTGACCACCTTGCCGTATTCCTCGGTCATGGGCATGGTGTGGTTCAGCTTGAACAGGATCTGGGCATTCTTCGAGCCGATTTCAAAGGCCTTGGGGTCCGGGATTCGGGAATCGACGATTTCTTCTTTGCAATCCATAAGTGCTCCTTGCTTGCGCATTCTTGTTGTTTTACACCTGAATTATAGGTTGTTTTGACCCGAATTCAAATGGCAAGTTATGGGCTAGTGCAAAATAAGCGACAGATGTTCAAAAAGTGCAAATTATTTTGTATATTTTACAGCATGAAACCAGCCGTCCACAAAGAAGATTTGCGCATCAGGCGCACCAAGGAATCCATCTACACGGCGTTCAAGCAGATGGTGAGCGAAATGCCCTACGAAAAGATTACCGTCAAGGCGCTCGCCGACCGCGCCATAATCAACCGCAACACGTTCTACCTGCACTACGAAAGCACCGACGACGTGCTCCGCGAGATCCAGGCGGGCTACATGGAGCGCTATATTGAGCTCGTGAAGGACTACAACTACCTCGACAACCAGAGGGAAATCGTGCGCTCCTTTTTCGAGTTCATGGAATCGCAAGACGAGTTCTTCAAGAAAATCACCTGCGACAGCCGCCTGGACTACGTGCGCGAACCCATGCAACGCAAGGTCTTGGCCCACACCCATTCCAAAACGACGCGACTCCACACCAAGCAGGTCTGCATCCAGAATATCGTACGGGCGTTCAACAACACCACGCTCGCGCTATACCGCCAGTGGGTGCAAGACGGCCGCAAAATCCCGCTTAAACAAATGATTGAACTTGCCGCGACCCTCATGGAAGGCGGCATCAATGCGTTTGCGAACAGGGGGTAAAACAAGGCGTTCCATTGCCTGGTCCCTGAACCAACGAAGGAGTGCGAGGAAGATCCCCCCCCCCGCCTATGCCTTCAAAGCATATCTTTTATGCGAAATAAGTATTTGGGTTTGTTGCGGGATTTGGTTATTTTTAGGGCATGAGGTGGTTCAGTTTCTTGTTCGTTTTCCTGTTCATGGCGTGTTCGAGCGATGCTGCGTCGCAGGCAGTGCCGAAGGTTTCGAACAAAGGAGATTCAAGCGTGCAGAATAGCAAAGGGGTGGCCCCAACGGTCAAGTTGAATTCGGGTTTCGATATGCCGGTTCTCGGGCTTGGCACTTGGACTTTGCGCGGCAAGGTGGCTGAAGACGCCGTCTATGTCGCCATCAAGAACGGGTATCGACTGATTGATACGGCAAAATATTACGACAACGAAGAATCCGTGGGTAGGGGGATTCGTCGAGCGATTGACGATGGGCTCGTGAAGCGCGAAGATTTGTTCGTGACGTCGAAACTGGTGCCGTGGAGCAACTCCTTGGACGAAGACATCGATGACTCACTCGAAAAGCTGGGGCTCGAATATATTGATTTGATGCTGTTGCACCAGCACGGGAGCGACGCCGAGGACAAGGCGGTTTACAAGGCTATGGAACGTGCTGTAAAGGCGAAGAAGATCCGTTCCATCGGCATTTCGAATTACTACACCGAAAAGACGGCGAAGCGCTTTTTTGCCGATTTCGAAATCAAGCCTGCCGTGGTGCAAAACGAGAACCATGTGTTTTACCAGAACACGGAATTCAAGGAATACGCAAAACGATACGGCGCTGTGGTGGAATCTTATTACGAAGACGTCTTGGGGAACAAGGTTGTCGCAAAGATAGCGAAGGCTCACGGGAAATCGGCCACACAGGTGGTGTTGCGCTGGCATGTGCAATCGGGCTACATTGCCATTCCGGGCTCCAAGAACCCTGACCACATCGCAGAAAACATATCGATTTTCGATTTCGAGTTGACAGACGACGAAATGAAGCAAATAGCCTCCTTAAATACGGGACACCGCTACGAGAACTGGTGAAAATCGTCAAGATTTTAGTCAAACTGGATAAAAAAGTGCATTTTTTATCCAATACAGTGTATTTATTGAATAAAAAAAGCTATTTTTATGGGTAAAGGACGGTTCATCCTATGAAGATAGCCATACAAAACCAGCGCAAGGAACGGGACAGACTTCTCAGTCTGCCGTATATCCCCCGTCAAACCATATACGATTTTGACGAATTGCTGAAAAGCCCAAACATCAAGCTTTTGACGGGGCCGAGGCGTGTCGGAAAATCCACCCAGGCCCTTTTGATGTTGCGGGGCAAAAATTTTGCCTACCTGAATTTTGACGATAACGAACTATTGAACAAGTGGGACGAACAGCAGGCCGAACAGCTGCTCAGCGAAATCTATCCGAATTACGAGTACCTGCTGCTGGACGAAGTGCAGAACATTGACGGTTGGGACGTCTGGGTTAATAAACTTTATCGACGTGGCGTGAATTTGGTCATAACCGGCAGTAACGCAAAAATGCTTTCTGGAGAAATGGCAACCGTACTAACTGGCCGCTACCTTGAAATCAACATGCTGCCATTTAGCCTTGCCGAGGCATCGCAGTTTGCAGACCGCTTGGGTAATGCAGAAAAAATACAAGACGACTTCTTGAAAAACGGCGGTTATCCGGAGACTTTTACTCAAAGGTCTATTACCCAAAGTTATTTACAGACCCTTTTCGACTCCATTCTGTACAAGGACATTGTCAGAAGACATAAAATCAGAAACGCAACTGACTTGAACAATGTAGCCATGTTTCTTTTGTCCAATTTCACGGGAACATTTAGCTACAATGACGTGGCAGATGACCTAGGGCTCTCTAGCGTCAGCACAACAAAAAAGTTCATGGATTACTTGCATGAACCGTTTCTGTTTTATTATCTGGACAGGTATAACAACAAACTAAAGTTGATGAAAAAAGCGCCTCGCAAGGTGTATGTGGTTGACAACGGTTTTGTTGCATCGAAGGCTTTTAATTTGAGCGATAATCTCGGGAAACTGCTGGAAAACCAGGTCTTTGTGGAGTTGCTCCATCGCGGGTATGACACCGAAAAGACTTTGTTCTATTACCATTCCCGAAACGACAAGGAAACCGACTTTGTACTTCGTGAAGGCAACAAGGTCAAGGAACTTATCCAGGTTTGCTACGACATGTCCAAAGAAAAGACTATAAAGCGGGAAGTGGACAGCATCGTCGAATGTGCGGGAGAACTAGGCTGCGACAACCTGACTATTGTGACATGGAACGAGGAAAGGACTATCGAAAAAAAAGGCTACACCATCAAAGTTGTGCCTGTGGGTAAGTTTTAAACGTCCACTATTCACTTGACGCATAGCGGATTTATTATATTCTCCCCCAAAAGGGGCTTTTTATGTTTGTCGAGACTTACATCTTGCGATTGCTGGCCGGGTTCCTGAAATACGGGACGCTTTCTGCCGTTGCGGACAAGCTCTACACTTCGCAGCCGGCGGTGAGCCGCGCGTTCAAGAAGTTGGAAGACGAAATTGGCGCTCCGCTCTTTGAGCGCAAAAAGAACCGCATTGAGCTGAACGAGAAGGGTCGCACTGTTGCCGAATACGCGAAACGAATCATGGATTTGCAGGGCGAAATGCTGGAAAAGGTGAGCCCGCAGGGAGCGGGTACGCGCACGTTCTCTATCGCGTCGGTGGCCATCCTCCCCGCCATGCGGATGGTGCAGGAACTGCAGGAAAAATACCCCGGTGCGCAGGTCACCTACGAGATTATAGACAATGAGGCGGGCGTGCTGAAAGCATTGAACGAGGGCACGGCGGATATCGGCATCACGCTTAAGGCCCCCCGCGCAAAGAAATACCGTGCCGAAAAATACATGCAGGAGCGGCTCTCGATTGCGCTCCCGAAAAAGCACCCGCTTGCCAAGCGCAAGTCCATCCGGCTCCGGGAACTCAAGGGCGAGACCATCATCCAGCGCAGCAACGTAGGGTTCTGGGAGCAGGTCAAGCGCAAGAAGATTCCCGACGCCACCTTCATCAAGCACGACAGCGTGAAGGGAATTTCGAAGCTCATCGAACAATCTTCGCTGTTGACATTCGTTTCGGATCACCAGTTCGATTACGACATTCCCAAGGACCGCAAGATTGTACCGCTCGCCGACCGCGAAATGAACGTGGATTTTTTCAAGGTGACGCTGGCGTAGAATCTATTTCCCGCTAGTCGCCTTATCGCCAAATAGCGCGCGAGCGTTGCCTTCAAGAATCATATCGTAATAGGGCGCAAGGTCGGCCTCTTTTTTCAGATACGCCTTGAGCCGTTCGATGCTCGCGGTAAGCACCTTGGGCGCCACGTAGGGGTAATCGGAGCCGTAAAGCAGGTGGTCGGGCGTGGTGATGGTAAGCATCATGCGGATGGTCTCCGCGGAGTGTACTCCGGCAAGATCGTAATAGAGCGAAGCCAGGTTCTTTTCCCAGTCAATTTTCCCGACGAGCTTGTTCTGCTGCATCACGGGAATCAGCGACTTCATGCGGGGCAACGCGAGCGGGAGATACGCACCGCAATGGGGCACCACCACTTTCACGTTCGGGTAGCGAGCCAGCACGTTCCTAGAAATCATGTTGGTGACAGCTCGGGTCGTTTCGGAAAGGTACTCCTGCATGGCAAGCGGGGTCTGCTTCATTACGTCATTATTGACGGGCTCCGGCCTGTGAGGGTGCAGAATCACGACGGCGTGCTTTTTATTCAGGTAGTCAAACAGGGGGTCCAGTTCGGGCGCGCCCAGGTACTGCCCCTTTACGTTGGTCGCAAGCTTGATGCAGTCGGCATTGAGCGTGTCGAGGGCGTAAGCCGCTTCGGCGATGGACTTTTTCACGTCGGGCAGCGGAAGTGCCGCGCAGTACATGAATCGGCCGGGGTGTTGCTTTTTCAGGGATGTTCCGACCTCGTTCACTTTGCGGATGATGGAGGCGCTTTCGTTCGCGTCACCGAAATAGGGCTGCGGGGCAGCGAGCGTCAAAACAGAGGTTTGCACCTGGGCTTCGTCCATCCATTTCAGGTGGGCGCTCACGTCCCATTTGGGGAGCGGAAAACCTTCGTCCAGCAGAGCGTTATGCTTTTGCAAACTGGCCAAATAATCCGCAGGAATCACGTGGGAATGAACGTCGATGGCACCGCCGGCAAAGGCGGCCGCGGTCAGGGAGGTTGTCAAAACAAGGCTTGCAGCTAAATGTTTTTTGAAATTCATAGAACGTCATCCAGCCATTTTTCGATTTCTTCGCGGCTGGTGCCGATGGCGAAGCGCTTGCTTTCGAGCCAGGTGGAATTGGGCGTGAGTTCCTGCAGCTGCTTGGCGCTTTGGCCCAGCGGGCTTGAAGCCGACGTGCAGAAGGTGAGCAAGGTCTTACCCGAAAAGTCGTAGCTTTCGAGGAACGTGCTTATGATGCGGGGTGCAATCCCGTGCCATATCGGGTGTGCGATGATGACGGTATCGTACTCGTCCATGTTCTCGACAGCGGTTGCGATTTCGGGGCGGGCGGATTCGTCTTTCTGCTCGCGGTCGGCACGGCAGTCCGTATAGTAAGCGATGTCTTCGTCGGTGTAAGGGATTTTTGCGGTGATTTCGAACAATGTTGCACCCAGGTATTCCGCAGCGTATTCGGCCAGTGGCTTGGTGTTGCCCGTTCTGGAGAAGTAAGCCACAAGCGTTTTGCCACGGGACTTACTCGCTGGAGTGGCTTCGCTTGTCGGAGAAGACGAGCTGTCGTCGGAACATGCGGCAAAGAGGCTCAAAAACAGAGCCAGGAGCAAAGTCGAAAACAACGCGGGCGATTTCATCGGACTACTTCCTGATGAACTTTTCGTCGGTCTTGGGCATGGTGTTGTCGGGCGTGTAGCGTTCGACAGTCATTTTCAAGTCGTACTTGTCGCGGAGTTTCGCAATC
>CACWPM010000079.1 GCA_902762795.1 Fibrobacter succinogenes
GTCCCACTCTTGTTCAACCATTCACTCATCGGGAACAGTTGAACGTTCAAACGGTAAACACGCTCCGTTTCGTCTTCTTCCGTCGCAATCGCCACGACGCGCCTGCAACAATCCTCCAGTTCCTTTTTAATCCGCTCGTACGCACGGTGCGTAAGCCCGAGCGTAAGCCCCGACATCACGCGTTCCGAAAGGGGCAAGTCCAACGACTGGATCGCAAACTCGCCCATCTGGCGCTGCAAATCGCGAGCCGCTACAGGCACGGCATCCACAGTCCCCATTGTTATGGCCCTATCCGTCTGCAAGAAGTTCCCGTTCCGGTCCTTTTTCAGGAGCTTCGCCTTCACCACGAGCCATTTCGAGAGGCTTCGCTCCGGGCATGTGCGGGGCAAGCTCGCGAATCACTGAATTTTTCCACGACTTGAAATAATCGAATTCGTCATTCCCAAGCACGCGCATTCTGTGCGCATTCGCAAGCGCACAACGTTCCTCGAAAGCGGCCCGCTTCGCGGCGTCCCCCTTGGCATGGGCGTACGAGACCATCAGAACAAAATAAGTCTGCTCGAAACCGGCAAGCCCCATGGCGTTCGCTACAGAACCCGCAGAACCAAGGCTCAGGTTCTTTTTGCCCTCGCAAACGTACTTCAGAAACACTGCCGACGAGAAGCCCGCCTTCCGGGCGAATTCCTGCCACGAGTACTTGCGGTAATCCGTATATTCAACGATATCCTTCATAGATACAAATATACCCCATTATCAAACATTTAGAATATAAAAATGCCGTTTTTGTTCAAATTTTACCATTTTCGTAGAATTTTCAAAATTTTAAAGATTTTAGAACATAGCAACATGTTCTGAGAACATAAAAAGAATCATACCAAAACCAACAAAGTCCTTGAGCTTGACAAAGAGCCTTCAACAACGTCAAAACAAGAACCTTAAATATCTTTCATACAACGTACAGGCAAATATTCCGATGGATCCGTCGGTTTAAATGTTACGTCATATTGGTCCAAATGCCAATGATAAACCGTGCCGTCCGCTGAATCTGCCGTCCAGAACCGAGAGCCAACATGCTTATAGGAACACCCTCTCAGAAGTGACGCACAAGTAACCTGTTCAAATTCCGTCGATAATGCCGAGAATCCATAAATATCCTGAGCACCTATTCCATCTGCCGATAGCAACGGAGCCGCTCCTGAACCATCACCAATTATTTTAAGCAATTTCTTTACATCGTTCCTGCTAGGGATCCTCCAACCATCTGGGCACGCTTCTTGAACTTCTTCCCAATTATACCGCCATCCAACATCACTTGAATCATACATTTTTTGCCAAGCGCTAACAGTAGACAACCCAAAATATGTCGCATTGCGCACTTCACCATTGATCAAGGAATCCCCGATGGCATACTCCATATTTTTAGCCATCCAGAGCTGTTTTTCGAATTGCAAAGTCTTATACACTTTTCCATCGCGCTCATCCACAACGGAATCAACAGCAACTTCACTCGGCGAGAGCATTTTTCTTTCATAAGGCCCGCCCTCTACACAACGGATAAAGCCGCTCGGCGCACCAACAAGGGGCACAGAAACCACCAGAGAATCCTTCTTTCCTGAAACTCTCATTACGTAATAATCATACCAAAGCCCGTCTGCATACCTTCTATATTCACTATCCACCTTTGTTGAAGATAAATAATCAATGGACTCTCCCAATATTCCAAGGCGTAAATTCCATTTTTTATCGGACAACAGTTGTTCATAATCATTCTCGGACGTTATTTCAATCAAACGTGCAAAATCTTCACGCGTCGGAAGCCGCCACCCATCTGGGCAACCCGTACGTAAGGCATACACATACATGCCATTTCCGCTCCTCGTATAAACCGTCCATTCTCCATCATTAGAATCAGGAGCTCCTTTAATGGTAGGATATTGTACACTTGCGTAATAAAGCCCATAAGATTTATCATCATGGAAAAGCGTTCCTTCACCATCACCATTGTAGGCCAAATTTTCAGCCATCCAATTCAAGCCCGCAATTTTCATTGTGCGGTACTTATGTCCATCTCTCGGATCTACCATAAATCCGCAAGAATCGCAACCAGCACGAACGACATTTAAATTAGCCGTCCATCGACCAGATTCACCGCAAGTAAATTTCATACCGGAATAAGCACTTGAAGTTGCGGAATTTTTCTTGGCCGCACCCAAATTAGACGCATTGCATTTTCCCAGCCCATAAACATGTTCCCAGAAAGTTGTCACATAAGGCTCAAACGAAACTATTTTATTTGCAACATTCCAGTTTTCAATGTTTTTACGAATTTTCGGGAGTGCGTTATCAAAGTCCATTTCACAGGCAACATCTGCAATTTGCGCCATTAGCAGCGAGTCATTCCACACGCCATCTTCAGCAAGATCTTCGCCTAATTTGGCAAAATTTTCCATAAATTTCGCCTCGTTTCCTTCGCCAAGCAGCAAAACGTTTATCGCCAAAAGCGCGGCATCACCTTCACTATTGCCAAAAATGTCTAGAACTTCCGTTTTTCCATAGGTTTCTTCGCTCAAAGATTTTCCATAGAACGCGGATAATATTTCACGGTCTGCCACACGTTTCGCTTCTGCAATAGACATACTTTCCCGTTCCAACAATGTTTGAACTCTTTGATATTCCAAATGCGTCAGCAAATTGACATTCACCCGCTTTTGTTCACCGACATCAGCAATCGCCTTCATGAATACAGGCCCTTCCGAATTTTTTCCCGTGATTTCATTACGGAAATAACCATTGACTTCGAGCAACACATACGGCGATTTCAAATTCACATTTTCAACAACAAACTCACCATTATCGTTCACCACCATACCCTTGAAACTTTTCCCCGTCTGCAATAGTGTCACGCTATCCAGTTCCTGAACAACAACCGAAGCACCCGCCAGGACAGGTCCCTTCTGCGACAAGCCGCTAATGTTTCCGCCGCGTTCACTAGAAGCTTCATTCTCCACAGAAGATACATCCGAAGAGCAGCTTGCTAACAACATCATAAACGTCAATAAAATCAGACACTTCATATCATCCTCCTATTTTTTTACGCAACGAACAGAAGCCTTTACCGGATACAAGTGAAAAATTTCTTCCGGTACGCCATATTCTGCAGGCTCCACCCGAACTCCAGTAGAATCTATTTTCAGCAAAGTTCTATCTGAAATCCAATACCAAGCTTTTTCATTAATTCCTTCCAAAAGATTTCTTTCCATTATTCTTTGTGTGGATCCCGCATACAAAGCTCCAAAGCCATCCATTGCGCGAAGCGCCTCTGCGGCTTCCACACCAGAACCTCCATAGGATTGCAACAAATCCTCCACATCAGCGGGTTCCGGCAAGCCATACCCTATTGGACAAACATCGGAAGCCTTTTCAAATGGGCACAGCACACCATAGACATCGCAATTTAATTTTTTACTATCATAACACTCACAGCCCAAAAAACTATCTTCTACCGGCACATCGGCCAGCCTTGCATTTTCAGCCATCCAGAACTGATTTCCTATTTTGATAACTTTATACATGTCATCTTTAGTTTGCGGCACCGGAACTTCCTCATAGACATTGTTCTGAAGTTCCCTCATGCGGACCCAGCTCCAACGGCCACTAGGATTACATGTAAATTCAATACCATAATATTCGCTCAAAGCATTTTCATTTCGTTTAACTTCATAAACATTATTATCGCCACACACACCAAGGCCATATTCATGAGCCCAGAATTTATTTATAAATATTTCAAAATTCGGGACAGAAGCTACAACATTCCACGATTCCACATTTTTACGAATATGCTCTAGCAAATTGATTCCCGCACCAAATTTTTTAAATCCGTTTTCAACTTGGAGCGCCCAATCTGCAATTTCCGTTTTTTCAGGACTTTCCCAAGCACCGCTTTCCGCAAACGCAGCCGCAACATGCGCAATCCTTTCCGAAAGATCCGCTTCCGAGCCATTACCTTGCATCAGCACGCTTACAGCAAGTAAAAACGCGCCGCCGTCGCCCGTAAACAAATCCAGGTCTTCACTATTTCCCATATCATTCAAGACTCCGAAAGAAGCCAAAACTTCTGTTTCGGCCTGTTTTTTCGCGTCCTTGAAAGACATTCCTCCCTTTTGTACCAAATTCAAAATACGGTCTGTCACCAAATGCGTCAGCATGTTCACGTTCACATGGTTACGGTCCGACAAGTCCGTCAACGCATTCAACGCAATTACGCCTTTTGAGCGCTCTCCAGAAATTTCATTGCGGTAATAGCCATTAACTTCAAGCAACGCATATTGCGAAGCAAGAGTTACACCCTTGACAACAAAATCACCCAAATTGTTCTTGACACTCGCCCTGAAACTTTTTCCAGTCTGCACCAAAGTCCGGCCGTCAAGTTCCTGCACCGTCACAGAAGAACCCGTCAAGAACGGTCCCTTCTGCGATACGCCAGCCACATCTAAATCCTTCACGGCGTAAACGCCCGCATCGCCCGAAGCGCCGCCCGCAACGTCATCACCGAAGCACCCGGCCAGAAGCGACACCATTGCAAATGCGGAAACAAATCCGTTCTTGAAAAAACTGCACACGTTTCTCATTCTCTCACGCCCTTATTCAAAACAGTCCCACTCTTGTTCAACCATTCACTCATCGGGAACAGTTGAACGTTCAAACGGTAAACACGCTCCGTTTCGTCTTCTTCCGTCGCAATCGCCACGACG
>CACWPM010000080.1 GCA_902762795.1 Fibrobacter succinogenes
GCGGTCTTCTGAAATCCCGTAATCGGAGATTCTGCGCATGATGCCGACGGACATCAGGATGACGAGGGGGATGCAGGCGGCGGGGAGAATTTTCAGGAGTTTCTTTTCGAAAGATGGCTTGGGGTTGATGCGTTCGGGGAGCATCAGCGTCACCCGCAGAAGCATGAGCAACATGGATGCCGAAACGAGGTAAGAAACCATTCCTTTGGGCATTTCCCATTGGATGATGATTTTTGCGATGTAGGCGTAAAGGAGTAAAATATAGAGTGAGACGACAGGTAAAAAGATGAATTTGTTTGTGCTGACTTGGAATTTGTTCAAAGCAGGTGCTTCTTGCAGGCATTCATCAATGGAGGGAATGCCAGAGAAAAACAGGATGGGGAATATGGTGCATGAACTGATAATCGCCGAATAAACGAAAGGTCTTGCAGACACTTTGATGTCGAACAGGTTGAAGAATCCGAATAGGAGTCCGTCAATGGCGATGAGCAGGACTACAGAAATGGCGGTAGCGACGACAGCGGCTTTGGCATTCTTCATTAAGAATACCCAGAATCCGTTTTCGTCATTCTGCTTGAAGAACGGAGCGATGAAAATGCTCAAGAATGCAGTCGTGTAGATAAACAAATATGTCGTTCCGACATACGTCCGTCCGATATCGTTAGAGTTTTTCGGAAAGTAAAGAACGAGAGCGATGGAAATGGCAAGCCAAATGGTTCCGGCGATGATGTGGGGGAGAACGCTGAATTTTTTTCGGGATTCCTGGATGAGCGAAACCGAAAGTGCTATCATCGTGGCCGCTATCGGGTAGATCGTTAGCCAGTGAGGAAACTTATACTCCGTTGATGAAAAGTCGCCTTCATAAACGTAAATGAAAGCGATGGTCGTAAAAATGGCAAACGCCACTGCAAGCGGAAACCGCTTGAACGCCGTCGAGATTTGGCTCGGGTATTTCTTGATTGCTGTTAAGTCCATTTTCTCCTCTCCAATAGGTTTTAGGTTACAGGTTATAGGTGTTAGGATAGGTGTTATGCACTTTGTGCATCTATTATAAGGCGGGTTTGCCGCGATTAATTTCCTAAAGCTTAACCCCTAAAACATCTTTCGTCTTTGGTCTTTCACTTTGTTCAAGCCCCAAATGCTCAGCTCGGAAATGGTCCCACAAGTGGTCCCGCTTCGCTCGCTTTACGCATTTGTCGTCTTTCGTCTAATTTTTCCCTTCTCGTTCTTTCCGTTCCTTTTTAATTTGCTTCAACTGTGCGAGGCGTTCGCCGAGTGCTTTTTCGCGTCCGTAGGGCTTGGGCTCGTAAATCGTCGTGCCGACAAGTTGCGTGGGCAAGTGCTCCTGCGCGGAGTAGCCGCCCGGGCTGTCGTGGTCGTACTCGTAGCCGTTCCCGTAGCCGAGCTGCTTGCCGACGCGGGTGACGGAATTGCGGTAGGCGCGTGGTACGGGGAGCGTTCCCGTCTGCTTTACGATGGCGTCTGCCTTCATGCCTGCGAGTTCGAGGCTATTGCTCTTGGGCGCGAGCGCCAAATAAACGGCGAGTTCGTCAAGTGCAATCAAGCCTTCGGGGATTCCCATGAAGTCGTACGCTTCGCGGGCGCTTGTCGCAAGCAGTAGCGCGTTCGGGTCTGCAAGGCCAATGTCTTCCATTGACATTCGCATGAGGCGGCGCAAAATGAACCGCGGGTCTTCGCCGCCTTGCAACATGCGGTGCATCCAGTATAGGGCCGCGTCCGGGTCGGAACCGCGCACGGACTTGTGCAACGCCGAAATCAGGTTGTAATGCTCTTCGCCGCTCTTGTCGTAACGCAGAGGCTTCTTGTACTGGAATTCTTCGAGCAGTTTCTCGTCGATAACCTTGTTGTCGCCGAGGTTCTTGCCAATCCATTCGAGCTGGTTCAGCAAGAATCGCGCGTCGCCTTCGGATTGCGCGATGAGTTTATCGACAACCGCGTCTTCGACTTCGACATCCTTGAGCTGGAGTCCACGCGGATGGTCTCGCAATGCGCTGAAAATGAGCGTCCGTAAGTCTTCTTTGCTGAGCGGTGCGAACAAAATCAGCTGGCAACGGCTGAGCAATGCCCCGTTCACTTCGAATCCCGGATTCTCCGTGGTTGCTCCGATGAGCGTTACCGTGCCGTCTTCCACGGCCCCGAGGAGCGCGTCTTGCTGCCCTTTGTTGAAGCGGTGGATTTCGTCGATAAAAAGAATCGTGTCCATGAACGCTTTTTTCATCTGTCGAGCGTCCGCGAGAACTTCCTTGACCTCTTTCACGCCGCTTGCTACAGCCGAAAGCGCAACGAAACGCTTCTTGGTGTGCTGTTGAATTACGTGGGCTAGGCTAGTCTTGCCGCAGCCCGGAGGCCCCCAGAAAATCATGCTGGGGACGGTGTCGCTTTCAAGGCTCTTGCGAAGCAAGCTCTGCTGTCCAAGAATCTTGTTCTGGCCGAGGAATTCGTCCAGGTTTTGCGGGCGGAGGCGTTCTGCTAAAGGGGCGTCCATGGTTGTACTATATAAAAATTAGTCGCTAAAAAGTTTGTCTTCGACTTTCTTGATGCATTCGGGCTTGTCGCGGGTCGGTGCGCCGTTCTTCGTGAACACGTGGATGGAATAGCCTGTCGTGCAGACTTCGCCGTTCAACATGACTTGGTAGAGGAACTTGTATTTGCAGCGGCCTTCGTGGACGAGCTTGGTTTCGACATCGACAAAATCGCCAAAGCGGCACGGACGTTTGTATTGCACGTTGAGTTCGAGGACGGGGCTTGCGAATCCTTCGCGTTCGACTTCATCGTAGGGGGCGCCTACGGCGCGGAAAAAATCGACGCGGGCTTGTTCGAACCAGATGGGGTAGGTCGCATGGTGGACGATGCCCATGGCGTCAGTTTCTGCATAACGGACTTCAATATGGGTCTTGAAAGAGAAATTGTTTTCCATGTGTAATTATATAGGGGTGGGTATAAGTTCGGTTGTATAAAGTAGTTAATTAGAATTTAGTCATTGGTCAATAGTTATTAGTCAGTAGTCAATGGTCGTTGGTCGATAGTTGCTAAAGCATTTTGATATAAACTCTTCTAATAACTAAAGACTTACTACTAATAACTAAACAAAATATAGCTAATGACCAATAACTAATGACTAAAAACTGCTAAAAATAGTGCTCATTTTTTCACTTTAAAATCTATCAACAATCAACTAACACTCTTTACTCTAGTTTGTTTACGTGTATTTTGAAAAAAATCATTTTTTTTCAAGAAAAAACGCAATTCTTGTTGACAAAACAGCATAAATCTTGTTAAATTTGCCACGCTTTAGTTCTTCAAGTGAGAACTGAAACAAAGAAGCGCCAAAGTAGCTCAGCTGGTAGAGCAGCTGATTTGTAATCAGCCGGTCGTAGGTTCGATTCCTATCTTTGGCTTACATAAATGGGTCGTTGCCCGAGTGGTTAAAGGGGACGGACTGTAAATCCGTTGGCTTACGCCTACCGTGGTTCGAAACCACGACGGCCCACGACAATCAAGCCCTACGGTGTCTAAGGCATCGTAGGGCTTATGCCCAGGTAGCTCAGTGGTAGAGCACTTCCTTGGTAAGGAAGAGGTCTCGGGTCCGACTCCCGATCTGGGCTCTCACTAAAATGGAGATAGAATAATGGCAAAAGAACATTTTGACAGAAGTAAGCCGCATTGCAACATCGGCACCATCGGTCACGTTGACCACGGTAAAACCACTTTGACCGCTGCAATCTGCACCACCCTTGCCGCTAAGGGTCTTGCCGCTGCAAAGCGTTTCGACGAAATCGACAAC
>CACWPM010000081.1 GCA_902762795.1 Fibrobacter succinogenes
CTACGAGGTGCACTTTGTTGTGGACCGCACGGCTCCGGCGTTCACGCTGACTTCGGATGCGATGATGAACCCCGACAGCTCCATGTTCATTACCCGCTTTAAGTGGGCGGGCAAGGATTCCGCGGACAAGGCGAACGGTTCCGACATTCGTGCGATGCTTGTTTAGATGGTGGTGGTGGGGGAAGTCTCCCCCTCGCATCAGCCCCGGCGATTAGTCGGAAGTGTCATTGCGAACGAAGCGATCTCGATCCAACATTCATGTCGGGGCTTACGTTACCCTCTCGAACGGGGCCTCAGACGCCGTCCCCGTAACGCCCCGGCTTGTACCTGTTTTTTGTCGATTCATCGGCTGGTTTGAGCGAACTATCGCGAGTTAAGACAATGTTACTTGATGTTGTAAGAAGTGTTATATAAATTTGTAATAGAAATATTTTAAACATAGGAGAAAATCTTATGGAAAATAAAATGAACAAGTTTGGGGTTGAAAAATTGCTCGCTGTTTTGGCGGTAGCACTCGCTTGCGTGTGCATGTGGGGGTGCTCGGATGAAGCTTTGCGCTGGGTTGATAATCGTTCATTAGGCGGCGTAGTTGGGTTTGTTGATGATTCTCTGGTAATAGTTAGCAGCTATCATTATTGGCATGAGGAGGTGGATCCTGCATTTGGTACTTCGTATGATAGAGAAGGCCGTGCACATCCAGGATTGTCTCTTTATAATTATCGAGTGCAATTAGATGGACCAGTATGGTCTGATACGCTAGATAATTCAAGGGACGATGATTTCGAATATATCAAAGGGCAACTTGCGGATTCTGTAATATGGGGCGGTGACCCTAAATCGGAAGTGTCGTTTTGGAAAATAGGTGAGAAACCTCATAGAATAAAAATCAATAAAGTATTTGAAGGATGCTCCATTGATGTTCCTTACACTACGAAATTACGACCTTGGCTTGATGGAAAAATTTTGGTATTGGGAAATAACAGAAATCCTAACATAGAAGGGTTTGATTTGGATAGTTTGGGGAGTGAGCGTTGTCAATATGGTGTGTTGGATACGATGCAAAAAACGGTTACATACAAGAGGTTAGATGGTGATTTAAAATGGATCAAGAAATGTGATGATGTGAGAGCGTGGGGAAAGGATGTGTATTGCGTAATATTGGATGATGAAGGGGAAAATAGTCTTGTTTTGAAAAATAGAAATGATAGAATTCCCGCACCTCGAAAATTTGCGATTGGCGGTTTTTGGGGCGATATGATTAAAATGAGCGGAAACATTTGCAATATAAATAATGATATAATTACTTGTTCTGATGTAATATGGTATGGTAACGAATTAAAGTTTTATCAAAATGGTGAAGTTATAGTTGATTTGAATTAAATATTTGATAGGATAAATTATGAAAAAGGTGCTGTTGTTATTGGTGGTTTTTGCCATCGTGGGTTGGTCTGTTCCTAAGCCCATGGAAAGTATCACGAATTACAATGTGATGATGGTACATGGAGCTTATGGACCATATGATGATGATGGAAATCTACAGGGATTTGAGCCGGGTGCTTATGCTCAGGCTGTTGATACTAATGGTCGTTTAGGTGCTGCCACTATGGGCAAATATACGTCGGACAATCGCATTACAAGATGGATATCTCATAGAATTTTGGAAGAACCAAAATGGGAAAATGATTCCATCTATGTTCGTAATTCCTATGTCTATAACTGGCGTGCGTTTTCTAATACGAGAAACAGTTCCAAGAATAATGCAGTGGAGCTTGGTAACAGAACATGGAATAAGGACAAACGGTTCGGTTCGCGTCGTGCTTTGATTGAAGAAGCTCAAGAAGTAAAGGCTGCTGTATTTGATTCTACAGAAAGAAAAAACATCTATGGTCAAGAAGCCCTTGATTCCATTCGCAAAAATCCAGACCTTTTCCGCAAACTTGCGTCTCGTTATGTTCTTGTAACCCATTCCATGGGTGGTGTTGTTTCTCGTGAATGGATTCAGAACAGCGATTATTATCATGGCGAAGTTGACAAGGTAATTACCCTTGATAGCCCACATGAAGGTACTGGTGCGTTGAACATGCAACTCAATATGCAATGGGACAATTACTTGAATAATAATGCTCTAGAAGGGCTTACGACATCTGGTTTTGCCATTGCTTCTGTTGCGACTGTCGCATGGCTAAAGGGAAAAACTCCAAGTATTTTACAGGTTGCCGGTATAGGTCTAGGTATTTCTTTAGCTCTTGAGACTGTTCTTCATCAGCTCGTTGGCTCGGGTATTGAGCTGAAATTGCAAGATTATGTTTCCTCTGATTCGTTAGTGTGCTATGTTGATCCGAATATGGCGTTGAATAGCTTTTGCGATGGTACGGAACCTTCAATAAACGCGTTGAAAGTGAAATCGTATGTCTCGGATTCCATGCCTATGTTTCGATTGCTGGCTGGTGAAAACAGCATGGTATTTACAGATCCTGATTTAAATGCTCGACGGATATTGAGCTTTATCGTTCCTGATGCTTTAACTGTTCCGTTTGCAAATTTGTGGGAACAATTTTCTGGAGGTGGCAGCGTCGGTGCGAATTTTACAAATGCTGTAACAGGTCTGATTGCTGGTTTTGTTGCTGGGGCAAATCTTCAGAAACATGGAACATCACTTGTTGAAACGAGCGGCGGTCTTGGTTTAGGTACAAATTTACTTACAGATCCCAATGTTGATGTGAAAAGAGCTACATTCAATGCTGCTTTTCATGCAACGGAATCAGACGTTCTTTCCCGATTGGTTTCGATTAGTCTTATTACGGGGGTTACGGCGGCTATTGCTTTAGATGCTCTTATTTGGTTGCCTAGTTCTGCCCCTCTTAAAGTTGGTGTAGGTTGGGCGACAGGTTTATCACTTGCACCATCTGTCGCTGTAGCTTTTGCTGCGGGAATGATGGATCTTTCTAAATCACATAATATGCCTTTGTTGTGGGAAAATCAAAATGTATGGCGTAAGAGCGGAGATGTGAATGGTGTTGTTTTAGGTAAAGGAAATAAATTTACCCCAATAGGTTCTGTTCCGTCTGTGTATGACCCCTACCTCATGGAGGATTTCCTCTACGAGCGTCCTTTCGTGAACCTGGCGTTGAGCGATTCCCGGACGATGGGGCTGCTTGCTCAGGATTCGTCGCTGAATCCGAACTGTTATTTCGAAAGCGACAGTTTGAAGAAAGTTCCCTTGTGCGAAGTAGGTCTTTACGGCAGCCGCGATTCGATTGTCGTGGATACAGTGAAAAAAGACACGACTCACATCTACAATGCCGTGGCCGAGAGACTTGATTCAATCGGAAATGTTGTTCGTGTTCCGCAAGAGTCCGCTGAAGTTCAAGTCTGAATCGGACTGGTACAAGGTGGGCGTGAAGGTGGACCGCTGGGAACGTGTGGACGGTCTGAAACCCAATGGCGACCCAGCCCCGAAAGGCGTTCCTATCCGTCATGTGGAACGTTATAATGTGCCCGATATCGTGGCGACAGGTTTTATCGAGAAATATTCCTTTGTCGTGGATGACCTGATGCCGCACCGCATGCGTCAAATTAAGATGACGTTCAATTCGAATGAAGAAATTGCGTGGGAGTGTAACATCAAGGCAGCGGAAGACGACCCGCATGCCTGTGCTGTGTATAAGCGTCTGCTCGGCAATAGCTGGGGCAGTCCCGATACGACGATTGGCGACAAGGGCTATGTTCCGCACCCT
>CACWPM010000082.1 GCA_902762795.1 Fibrobacter succinogenes
TTTCTTTCCCGATATAAACAGAAACATAATCCGTAGACGAATGTTTCGTCACGGCCTTGACAACGCTATGCATCCTTGACGAAAGTATTTCCGAGTTATAAGTCGGATTAAACTGTTCGTTATTCAAGTGACGAAGATACGGCACCGATTTCGAAGCATCCAACTGGATGGGGCGTGCATCGACATCCAAATAAACACCGACATCCCCCCACTGCGAAGCGTCGTTACCTTGCGGATTATTATACCACGATATGGAATACCCTTCGGATAAAAGCACCTTCACGGTCTCAAACGAAACGTATCTAATGTCACCATAATACGCATACGGGGAGGGCTGCACCGGATTATCAAAGGAAAAATCCTGCATCGAGAAGTGACTCTGATACGAACCAACGTTCGTCCAGCCATTACCATACTCGTAGGATGGATAATACTTTTTTAAATTATTGTTCGCATCCAAGGTAACAGGAATAAACGCAGTATTCGCATCTTTTACATAACCTTTACTGCCGGTCAAGCTGCTATACCAACGTTCCGTCGGATTCCCGCTCTGCTTAATTCTTTTCAAATAGTAAGGAGACGTGCTCTGCCCTGAATAAGACTGATGATTAAAGCCCATGCTGTTAAAGGCGCCAGTCAAGGCAACGTAGCTCCCCTTAATCCCGGGGCCCTTCTTTGCCAGGGCGCGATTTTCCAGCGAAGAACTGACTTTCTGCTGTTCGTTCTTTTGGACCTTGGAATAGTCCACATTCTTGTAGACCATCGGGGAGTTCATCTTGCTCCCCTTGCGACCCAGAAGGTCATAATTTACTGAGGCGGCGCTTGCGCCAATGCAACCCAAAGCGTCTTTTTCATTTTTTTTCTCCTTCTTAAAAAAGAATCGAATAAAATTTAATCACTTTATTCATGTTTTCCAAATTGTATAAAATATTTTTACAACAACCAGAGTTTCATACAAATAAAAATTTTCAATACAAAAAAGGCCGGAACAAATCCGACCTTTTCGCTGTGCGTATAACACTCGAGCATTAATAGAAAGCGACATCAAAGCCCAGGACAATCTGTCCCTTATAGTCATCACTGGATGCATCTTCATCCATAAACTGGATCATAAAATACTCATAATCTTGAGTCAAGCTACCCGTCATGAGCTGATAATTCTGCTCCAATTCCGTTGCCGTTTGCGGATTATGGAATTCAATATCAAAATCCCCTGTACGGCTAGGAAATGCAAGAAGGCGGAAGTGTTGAGGATGAGGATAGCGCTTGTGTACACCGATATCGCTACCGCGATTCAACCATGTAATTGCAGCCGTAAACTTAGTCGCACCGCTAGGTCTTTTAACACCAAAAGCAACCTGCCATATGTTCCCCGACCCCATCAACTTATTGATGTCGCCGATCCAATAACGGGATTCATGAACAACTCCGTCCGAAGATCCGATCTGGGGCATCATGGTCCTGTAAGTCGGTACGTTTCTGCCACTGACAACACTGGAGGTCATCAACAAAGCCTTGACAACTTCAGGATGCCAACGGTAAAACGCATTGCTTGCCATAAGATCCGCGACCATTCCCGCCGTATAGGCTGCGGCCATCTGGGTACCGTCATAGTAAGGATTAAAGACAAGATCATAATTCGTGTTTTGATACGTAATCTTTCGGTCATTCATATAGAAATGGGAATAATTATAAATTTCCGGTTTTTTATAATAAGGGTAAGCGTAAGAACGAGTACAAGTTGTTTGCCCATTCCTGCAAAAATAGGAGGCATTCGATGAATAACTCGTAGGACTGCCCGTAAGGAGATCCATAGCGCCTACCGTAATAGCGTTGGCGGCATGCCCTTGCTTGGAAATCTGACAATTATTCAAACGGACACAATTATTGCCGGCCGCCACAACTTCAACCGTACGCTTTTCATAGATATAATTGTCAAGGTTTCTAGCATCATCTGCGTACAGAGTTTTATCTTCATCCGGATTATACGTATCAACTCCGGGATGCACACCGACGTAAATCTGCGGTCTCGAATTGTCCGCAGGATCTACAGGATTTTCTTTTCCGATATAAACAGAAACATAATCCGTAGACGAATGTTTCGTCACGGCCTTGACAACGCTATGCATCCTTGACGAAAGCATTTCCGAGTTATCAGTCGGATTAAACTGTTCGTTATTCAAGTGGCGAAGATACGGCACCGATTTCGAAGCATCCAACTGGATGGGGCGAGCATCGACGTCCAAATAAACACCGACATCCCCCCACTGCGAAGCGTCGTTACCTTGCGGATTATTATACCACGATATGGTATATTCTTCAGAAAAGAGCACCTTCATAACATCAAAAGGAACGTATCTAATGCTAACGTCACCATAATACGAATATGGCGAGGGCTGCACCGGATTATCGAAGGAAAAATCTTGCATCGAGAAATGACTCTGATACGAACTAACGTTCGTCCAACCATTACCATACTCGTAAGATGGATAATACTTTTTTAAATTATTGTTCGCATCCAAGGTAACAGGAATAAACGCAGTATTCGCATCTTTTACATAACCATTACTGCCGGTCAAGCTGCTATACCAGTATTCCTCCGGATCCCCGCTCGGTTTAATCCTTTTCAAGTAGTAGGAAGACGTGCTCTGCCCCGAACGAGACTGATGATTAAAGCCCATGCTGTTAAAGGCGCCAGTCAAGGCAACATAACTTCCCTTAATCCCGGGGCCCTTCTTTGCCAGGGCGCGATTTTCCAGCGAAGAACCGACTTTTTGCTGTTCGTTCTTTTGGACTTTGGAATAGTCTGCATTCTTGTAGACCATCGGGGAGTTCATCTTGCTCCCCTTGCGACCCAGAATGTCATAATTTACTGAGGCGGCGCTTGCGCCAATGCAACCCAAAGCGACCATTAAGGCAATCTTCTTTTTCATTTTTTCTCCTTCTTAAAAAGAATCGAATAAAATGTAATCACTTTATTCAAGCCTTTCAAGGTGTACAAAATATTTAAAACAAAAAAATATTTCATACAAATAAAAGATTTTCCATACAAAAAAAGGCCGGAAAAAATCCGACCTTTCCGCTGTGCGTAAATCACTCAAGCATTAATAGAAAGCGACATCAAAGCCCAGGACAATCTGTCCCTTATAGTCGTCACTGGATGTATCTTCATCCATAAACTCGATCTCAAAATACTCATATTCCTGAAACAACTCACCCGACAAGAGCTGAAAATTCTGATCTGATTCCGTAGCCTTTAGCGGATTATGGAATTCATAATCGAAATTCCCTGTACGGCTAGGGAGTGCAAGAAGGCGGAAGTGCTGAGGATGAGAATAGCGCATGTGTACACCGATATCGCTACCGCGATTCAACCATGTAATTGCAGCCGTAAACATAGTCGCACCGCTAGGTTTTTTAATACCAAAACCAACCTTCTTCGAGCTCCCCATCAACTTATTGATGTCGCCGATCCAATAACGGGATTCATGAACAACTCCGTCCGAAGATCCGATACGGGGCATCATGGTCCTGTAAGTCGGTACGTTTTTGCCACTGACAACACTGGAGGTCAACAACAAAGCCTTGACAACTTCAGGATGCCAACGGTAAAATGCATTGCTAGCCATAAGATCCGCGACCATTCCCGCCGTATAGGCTGCTGCCATCTGGGTACCGTCATAGTAAGGATTAAAGACAATATCATAATTCGTGTTTTGATACGTGAGCTTCCGGTCATTCATATAGAAATGGGAATAATTATAAATTTCCGGCTTTTTATAATAACGGTAAGCATAAGAAGGAGTACAAGTTTCATGCCCACTCTTGCAAAAATAGGAGACATTCGATGAATAACTCGTGGGACTTCCATTAAGGGGATCCATAGCGCCTACCGTGATAGCGTTGGCGGCATGCCCTTGCTTGG
>CACWPM010000083.1 GCA_902762795.1 Fibrobacter succinogenes
GGAAATTTACATCGTCGCCTCCGGCGAAATGATGGCCCTCTACGCTGCGAACAACATCTGTAAGGGTATCGCGAAGTACGCCGAACGCGGCGAAGTGCGTCTCGGCGGCATCATCTGCAACAGCCGTAACGTCGATAACGAACTTGATTTGCTCCGTGCATTCACCAAGGAACTCAACACGCAACTCATCCAGTATGTGCCGCGCAACAATATCGTGCAACAAGCCGAAATTCGCAAGAAGACAGTGATTGATTTCGAACCGAATTGCAGCCAGGCCAATGTGTATCGCGAACTCGCGAAGAACATCGACGAGAACGAACTCTTCACTATCCCGACTCCGATGACGCAGGACCGCTTGGAACAAATTCTCATCGACTACGGCATGATGGAAAAGGACTACTCCATTTAGCGAGAACCGGCAGGAGGTAAAAATCTATGGCATCAACTAACATTAATTTAAATATGACCTCGGTCGAAAACCGCGAATATCGACTGGGTACCATTATCGGTTGGGACGGCAAAGCCAGCGACTTGATCAAGGAATCCGCTTACGATGAACGCAGCCAAAAGAAACATGGTGGCTGTGGTGGCAAGCTAGGCTGCAAACTTTGTGAATTGCATTCTCCGCTCAACCAAGAAACCATGTGCTCCAACGCTATTGTCCAGTGCCAGGTGGGCAACCTCACGGACTGCGCTTTGATTGACCATTCCCCGATCGGCTGCAGCGGCGAAAACTCCAAATTCAACCTTTCTATGCATGTGGGCCTTAAGCGTCGTGGCAAGCCTTTGCAGAATACTTTGAACATCAGCACCAACCTTAAAGAACAGGACATGGTGTTCGGTGCTTCTGAAAAGCTTCGTCAAACGATTCGTGATGCAAAAGAACGTTTCAATCCCAAGGCTATTTTCATTGGCATGGCTTGCGCTACCGCTATTATCGGTGAAGATATTGACTCCATCGCCGAAGAAATGGAACCTGAAGTTGGCGTGCCTATAATTCCGCTGCACTGCGAAGGCTTCCGTTCCAAGCATTGGTCAACCGGCTTCGACATTGCATTCCATGGCGTTCTCCGTCAAATCGTGAATCGCCATCCGACCAAAAAGCAAAATGACTTGCTCAACATCGTTGCTCTTTGGGGAACGGACTATTTCTCTGAAATGCTTGCTCCGCTTGGCCTCCGTGTGAATTACCTCTTGGATACTGCATCTTTTGATGAAATCCGCCAGGCTTCTGAAGCTGTTGCAACCGCAACTTTCTGCGATACTTTGGGCGGCTACATGGCCACCGCACTTGAAGAATCCTTCGGCGTTCCGCAAATTGATGCTCCGCAGCCGTACGGTATCAAGGGCACTGACGAATGGCTCCGCGCTATTGCAAAAGTTGTCGGTAAAGAAAAAGAAGCTGAAGAATATATCGAAAGTGAACACAAGCGTATTGCTCCGAAGCTCGCTGAACTTCGCGAATTTTTCAAGGGCAAGAACGGCATCGTTATGACGGGTTCTGCTTATGCTCACGGCCTTATCAGTGTTCTTTCGGAACTTGGAATTGGCCACGATGCAGCTCTCGTGTTCCATCATGACCCCATTTACGATGGTGCAGGAAAGCATCAAGACACCTTGAAGGAACTTGTGGAAACTTACGGCGACATTCCGCACTATACTGTAAGTAAGACTCGTGCCTTCCAGCTTCCGCAACTTTTGAAGCGTGCCAAGACGGACTTCTTGCTCATTCGCCATCCGGGCCTTGCATCTGTCGCGGGCCACCTCGGATTCCCGACCCTCACCATGGGCGACGAACATATTCCGGTGGGCTACGAAGGTATCCTCCGCATTGGTGAAATGCTCAAGGGCGTTCTTTCACGTACAAAGTTTAACCAAGTTCTCAAGCGTAATGTGAAACTCCCGTATTCTGATTGGTGGCTTGCTCAGGACGATCCGTTCTATTTGACGCATCACCCAGAAGCACTTAACGACCTTCCTGAACCGAGAAATCTCAAGTTCAGCAAAGGCAAAGAATCTAATTCAGAAAACGCATAATAAGGGAGATTTCGAAAATGTCAGAAGCACTTAAAACAAAGAAAAAAAGCAATTCTATTTCGGACCCCCGCTATTCTTGTGCAGTCGGGGCGTCCAATACGGTTGTCGGCATCAAGGGTGCAGTTCCTATAGCCAACTGCTCTCCGGGTTGCCAGCTTAAGCAAACCGCATTCCTCACTTTTGAAAACGGCTTCCAGGGCAGCATTTTCGCTGGTGCTGGTAACATGCCGAGTGCAAACTCCACCGAAAACGATATCGTGTTTGGCGGCATCAAGACTTTGGATCAGTTAATCAAATCGACACTCAAAGTTTTCGATGGTGACCTTTATGTTGTTCTCACGGGTTGCGTGGGCGGCCTCATTGGTGATGACGTCCCCAGCTTGGTGAATGAATATCGCGATTTGGGTTACCCGATTGTGGCTGTGGATACCGCAGGCTTCAAGGGCAATAACCTTTTCGGTCACGAAGAAGTGGTAAACGCCATTGTCGATCAGTTTGTGGGCGATTACAAGGGCGAACGCAAGAAGGGCCTTGTCAACCTTTGGTTTGAAGTTCCGTATTACAACCAGAACTGGCGCGGTGATTATCAGGAACTTGCCCGTATTCTCCGTGGCGCAGGATTTGAAGTGAATGTGCTCTTTGGACCTGAAAATAACGGTGTCAAGGACTGGTTGCGCATTCCGGAAGCTCAGTTTAACCTGGTGGTCTCTCCGTGGGTCGGCGTGAGAAATGCTGAACACCTTGAGAAAAAATACGGTCAGCCGTTCCTTCACATTCCTGAAATTCCAATCGGTGCTGAAGCAACTGCTGCGTTTATCCGCAAGGTCGTTGATTTTGCCGGAATCGATAAGGAACAGAGCGAAAAGTTCATTGAACAAGAAAATGGTATTTATTATTACTATTTGGAACACTTCTCTGAATTCTTTGCTGAATACTGGTACGGTATGCCGAGTGAATTTGCGATTACCGCTGATTCCGCTTACACGCTTGCCTACACCAAGTTCCTTGCTGACCAAATCGGCCTTATTCCGCGCAAGGCGATTATCACGGACGATCCTCCGCAGAAATTCCGCAAGACCATCGAAGATGCTTTCCATAATATCAGCGAA
>CACWPM010000084.1 GCA_902762795.1 Fibrobacter succinogenes
GGTACCGATCATCATTCCGCCCGGGAAGGCGTAGTTTTCGAGCACCACCTGGTGGATGATGCCAGCACCCGGGAGCCAGCAGTCAATGCCGTACTTGGCAGACACGGACTGGAGGAAATCGTAAACTTCCTTGCTTTCTTCCTTCGCGCGGGGCAGGTCCTTTTCGACACCTTCGCGGGCGATAATCAGGTGGTCGCAGTGCACGGAGCTCGGCACTGCCACGCGGGCCTTACCGGCGGTGGTGAACTGGAGGAGAGCCATCTGGGCGGTAGCGTCCTGCATGGCCACGCGGTCCGGGTGGAATTCGGCAAAATCCTTGCCGCGTTCGTAAGTCCTGTTCTCGGCGCCATCGATCAGGTGGCTGTAGATAATCTTTTCGGCGAGGGTGAGCGGACGGCCCAGCTGCTTGCGGCCCTGGATCATGTCGAAATTGAAAAGCATTTTTAGGTCTTAGGTCTTAGGTTTTTGGGGTTAGGATTCTTCAAAAGAGTCATCCTGAGTAGAGTGAAACGGAGTCGAAGGATCCAGTGAATTGATTCGGTGGCAAAGATAGAAAAACGGCTCCGTTTAGTCGCAGTAAAAAGACTGATTGGCGCATTTATTTCAACAGGAAATTTTTACACACGGCAAAAGTATGTCTTTGTAGCAAGCAATTTTATATTTTATCTAGTTGTGTATGGAAAAATCTATGCCTCAAAAGGTTCTTTTTAAGCTCTTGAATCGGTTTCTTGGTGCCGCAACTTTTTTAGCTTGCGTTGCCTGTGACGGTGATTCTTCGCTTTCTTTCAGCGATGAAAGCATTTACGATGCCGAGAAAAATACGTTGACTGATCTCCGCGATGGGCAGGTTTACCGCACTACGACAATCGCTCCCGAAGGATCTGGCTATTCCAAGGTATGGATGGCGCAAAATCTGAATTATCGCTATAATCTGAAGTCTGTCAATGGAGGCGTTGCCGATACGTCAAGTTATTGCGTCTATAACGATCCCGCGAAATGCAAAACGTTGGGGCGGCTTTATACTTGGCCTGCCGCCATGGATAGCGCCGCTTTGTTCAGTACGGACGCACAAGGTTGCGGTTATACGAGAGAATGCAAGATGAGCGATGTTGTCCGCGGTGTATGCCCCAAAGGTTGGCACCTCCCTAGCATGGAAGAATTTGAGGCTTTGTTAAAAGCGGTTGGCGGCAGTTCTGTTGCTGCGTTGAAACTAAAAGCAACTAGCGGCTGGACTGAAAACGGCAACGGAGCGGACGCTTTCGGTTTTGCGGCGTTGCCGGCTGGTTACAGGGATGCCGATGGGCATTTCGGTTTCCAGGATAGCAGTGCGTATTTTTGGAGTGCGACTGAAGTCTATTTTGCCAATTCTTACTTTATGGACATGTATTTCCGCAATAACTCAGCGGATATCCCTGGCGATAATAAAGATATCGCATTTTCAGTCCGTTGTGTGAAAAATTAAAACAGGCTTTTTTGCAATCCAATGCTCATTTCCTTCGCTGTCATTTATGAACGATGAAAGTTGCTATTTACCTGATGAAATGCAGTTGTTTTTCTGTACATGATTTTATATTTGGACATATAAAATAGGAGAACTTATGAAACTTTATACAACAGACTATATCACGGGCAAAGAAATCGAAACTCTTCAAATGGTAAGAGGAAGCGTGGTCTTTAGCAAAAATGTCGTGCGTGACATATTTGCGGGACTCAAGACTATTGTGGGTGGCGAAATCGCCGGCTATACTGAAATGCTTAACGATGCCCGCAATATCGCTATTGGACGTATGGTCAGCGAAGCGACTGCTATCGGTGCGGATGCTATTGTAAATGTGCGCTTTGCGACAGCATCGGTGATGGCTGGCTCCGCAGAAATAATCGCCTACGGAACTGCCGTAAAATTCAAATAAAAGAAATGTCGTATGAATAAATTTCATACGACAAATTTTTTCCCTCCAAGAGGAATAGCTCGATTATTCCCGTTTTCCTCGTCATCACCGTCATTACGCACAAGTGAGTGCAGGCGTGAGGACAAGCGTCGGAATACTTAAACAGCTATTTTCCTGCGATTTCTTTCGCCTTCGCCTCGATTTCGGCGATAGCCTTTGCGCGGCCTTCGGCGGTGTCTGCGTTTGCGAGCACGATGTTCACGAATACGGAACCTGCGACCACGGCATACACATGCTTAGAAAGCACCTTGGATTGTTCACCGTTGCGGATACCGAAACCGCCGAGTACCTTGGCGCCGTGCTTCCCGACTGTATCGATAAAGTCGAGCGTAGCCTGGTCAATCGTTGTTTCGCTTCCGGTAGTACCAGCGCGAAGGGCGGCGTAGATGTACTTGAAGCCCTTGGATGCCATCGTTTCAAAGCGTTCCTTGGTCATGCTGGGGGCCGCCACCGGGATGTTTTCGAGGCCATGCTTTTTGCAAGCGACCGTGAGACCTTCGTCGCAATCGAACGGAAGGTCTGGAATAATGCAAGCGGAAACGCCCGCATCCTTGCACATCTTGACGAAGTTTTCGACGCCCGGCGTAAAGGCGAGGGAGCCGTAAGTCATGATATAAATCGGTGTTTCAGGGTGACGATCGTGAATCTGCTTCACGATTGCAAGGCCCTGCTTGGTGGAATAGCCCTTTTCGAGAGCGATGGTGGAGGCGGTCTGGATGGCCGGACCGTCAGCGCTAGGGTCGCTGAAGGCAAGCTGAATTTCAAGGATATTTGCGCCACCCTTCACAAGAGCGTCGGCGATGGCAACGGACGTTTCCGCATCAGGGAAACCCGCAATAAGATGAGACATGAGGTTCATAATCAATTCTCGCGGCTTTGCCGCTGTTAAAAGGTTTTAGTAGCTATGGGGTATGGGCACGGCACTTCGTGCCTTTGGGGTGTGGGCTTTTGCCTCAAAGCGAAGCGTGCTCAAAGCGTAGCGACCCCAGAGTGCGAAGCACGACCTCATACCCTATTTATTCATTATCTCCGCGTCGTGGATGTCTTCGTTGTTTTCGAGGCGCTTGAGTTCCGCCTTCAGGAATTCCTTCCACTTTTCGGGGCGGAACACCGGGATCGCGGCAGCGCCAGCGTGAGCGCTTTCGAGTGCGAACAAAATGCCTTCGTTACGGGCAAAGAACTTGACGGCTTCCAAAGCTTCCTTGTCGAGAACTGCCGTGAATTCCACGCGACCGGATTCGCCGAGCGCGGCGAGCTGCGGGCCAATTCCCATATAGTCGAGACCGGCCGAAATGGAGCGCGTCGGCATGGATTGACCATCTTCGTCAATGAGGAAGCGGCTCTTGTAACCCTGCACAATGCCTTCACGGCTGGCGTTACCCGTCATGCGGGCAGCGTTTTCGCCGACGTTCGGGCCAATGCCACCGGCTTCTGCGCCGATCAGGCGTACATTCTTGTCTTCGATAAACGGAGTGAACACGCCGATGGAGTTGCTTCCGCCACCCACGCAAGCGACAACGGCTGCGATGTCGATGTTGCGTTCTGCGGCCTGGCGCTTGACTTCTTCGCCGATGATGGACTGGAACGTACGGACGATATCCGGGAACGGGGCAGGGCCGAGTGCGGAACCGAGCACGTAATGCGTGTTCTGGAAGTTTGTGGCCCAGTCGCGCATGGCTTCGTTCACGGCATCCTTGAGTGTGCGGCTACCACTTGTGACCGGCACGACTTTTGCACCGTACATTTCCATCGTTGCTACGTTCGGTTGCTGACGGCGGACATCGACTTCGCCCATGTACACAACGCATTCAAGGCCGAGTTTTGCGCAAGCGGCAGCAGTGGCAAGCCCGTGCTGACCGGCTCCCGTTTCGGCGATGATGCGGGTCTTGCCCATCTTCTTGGCCAAAAGGCACTGACCGATGGCGTTATTGATCTTATGGGCTCCTGTGTTGGCGAGACCTTCGAGCTTGATATAAATCTGCGCACCGCCCAGAAGTTCGGTCGCCGTCGGGGCAAAGTACAGCGGAGTTTCGCGGCCAATGTAGTCGCGCTGGATGATACGGAGTTCTTCGAGAAATTCCGGATCATGGATGTACTTGTTGAAAGCCGCTTCGAGGTCGTCGAGCGGGCGGCGGATGATTTCGGCAACGTACTTGCCGCCGAACTTGTCAAAGAAACCGTTGTTAGAAGTAATCATAGGTCGTAGGGATTAGGTTTTAGGTTAAAGGCTTCGACTTTCGCAGCGCCCCAGAAACCAAAAAAAAATCGGCTTCCGGAGAGTCCCGAAAGCCTTTTACAAACACTTGATGAAATCAGCAAACCGGACTCTATTTCGTAGAGCCCCACCACCAACGGTTAAAACGGATTACTGCGTTCATCTTCATGTCACGAAATTTAGGAAGTCGCGGAAGATTTGGCAAGGGAATAGAGGAAACTTTTTACCATAAAAAATAGGCTTCCGATAAAGTTCGGAAGCCATTTTAACAAACACTTGATGAAACCAGCAAACCTTTTCCGTTTTACGGGAACCCTTCCCGCAAGCGGTTCGAGTTGGATTACCGATTTCATCTTTACATTTTTTAATATACACTGTAATTCATTGTCAGTCAAGACCTTAATGAATTTTTATTGTAAATTTTTGGTATGATTCTAGTGCGATATAGAAAAAGATTATATTTGGATTTTTTTCTTGAAAATCTTTTACAAAATTTTTTTAGTCCAAATGGGCGTCAAAAGCGTGTTAATATAATAGGTAGGGGATGTTCCTTACCATTATAAGGACATGAAAATGACAAGAGAAGAATTCGCGCTGTTTCTCAAGGAACTTAG
>CACWPM010000085.1:0-415 GCA_902762795.1 Fibrobacter succinogenes
AGGGTGCGGAACATAGCCCTTGTCGCCAATCGTCGTATCGGGACTGCCCCAGCTATTGCCGAGCAGACGCTTATACACAGCACAGGCATGCGGGTCGTCCTCCGCCTTAGAAATATCGCACTCCCATGCAACTTCTTCGTTGCTATTGAACGTCATCTTGATTTGACGCATGCGGTGCGGCATCAGGTCATCCACGACAAAGGAATATTTCTCGATGAAACCTGTCGCCACGATATCGGGCACATTATAACGCTCCACATGACGGATGGGCACGCCCTTCGGGGCAAGGTCACCATTGGGTTTCAGGCCGTCCACGCGTTCCCAGCGGTCCACCTTCACGCCCACCTTGTACCAGTCCGATTCAGACTTGAACTTCAGCGGACTCTTGCGGAACTCGGAATAGTTACGCTGTTCG
>CACWPM010000085.1:441-3086 GCA_902762795.1 Fibrobacter succinogenes
ACGAACAACATTTCCGATTGAATCAAGTCTCTCGGCCACGGCATTGTAGATGTGAGTCGTGTCTTTTTTCACTGTATCCACGACAATCGAATCGCGGCTACCGTACAGCCCCACTTCGCACAAGGGCTCTTTCTGCAAACTATCACTTTCGAAATAGCAGTTCGGATTCAGCGACGAATCTTGAGCAAGCATGCCCATCGTACGGGAATCGTTCAACGCCAGGTTCACGAAAGGACGCTCGTAGAGGAAATCTTCCATGAGGTAAGGAGTGTGCGATGAAGCTCCGTTGCCAATTGGGGTAAAGGAATTTTTCGCGACCTTCATCGTGTCGAGGAGCGTATTATAAAGAGGCATTGTATGGGATTTCCAAATATCATGAATTCCTGCAACAGCAATACCAGCGACTGAAGGAACAAAAGACGCCCAAAAACCAATAGACAATGCCAATTTCGCTGTTTTTACATAGGCATCACCAAAGTTCCACGAAAATAATTTATCCATCACCGTATATGAAATAGCAAGAGCACCAAGAGAAACGCCAATACCACCAGGCCAACCAGATGCCCATGGAGCAGCGTTAAACCGTCGTTTCTTTATATCCACAGAAGGATCGTTCAAAACATCTAAATTAACTCCGTAACCAGATTCTTCCGTAACCAAAGAACTACCATTTTCAGTCATCGGAATACCAACCAACCCCACCACAGCAGACATAACCGCATTCGCCAAGCGTGTACTTAAATCACCAGAACCCATAAACTGTGAACCTGCATTTGCAAAAACAAAAGCAACATTATCAGGAATCATACTAAACACAACAGATAAAAAAGCATTATCCAATACTTCAGAAGGATCGGTAAAAGTCATTCCGTATTCACTTGCCAGTAGTCTAAACATAGGCAATGAATCCGCAATATAAGGGAGATTATTCAAGGAATCAATTGTTCCATAGCCTTTCTGATTAGGATCTACATAATGAACTAGGGAATCCGTTTCAAAATAGATTTGCGGGGCAAACGCCCTAGTAGCAAGAACATCCAATAGGTTTAAGGCTGTTGCACTAACAAATCCTATAAGTAACCCTGTGCTATAGCAGGATTCTGTCTTACAAAAGAGAATTAAAGGAATTGCCGTCAACTCCGTAGTAGCGATACCAGTGGCAATTGAACTCATATTCTTATCTTTCAAAAGCTCGCCTCTCGCCTCATTTTTTATTTGCATGTTCAACGCACCAGTTCCTTCATGAGGACTGTCGAGCGTTATGATTTTATCTACATCGCCATTGTAATAATCACCCTGCACGTACTCACGGGAAACGACACCACCCATGGAGTGGCCAACAAGAATGTAACGAGACGGTATTTGACGATAGAGGTCTGGATTTTGACGCATAATTTCAAGTGAGATTTGTCCCGTATATTCGTTATTGTCAATTTTTAATTTATGAGCTTTCACTTCCTGCGCTTCTTCTGTCAATGATCGACGATGACCATAACCACCCTTACCGTAATTTATATTGCCCTGATTCCACAATCTATCTCCAAGTTCATGAGCATTATTGCTAGAACTATTTGCCGGATTTGAGAAAGAACGCCAATGGTAGATATACGAATCTTGAGGTTTCCTAGATGAATCGTCTTCGAAAATATTCTTGTTCAACCAATAGGTAAGTCGATCTTCACTATCATAACGACCAAGATTAGCTTTCCCTAAATAAACAGTATCATCGTAGGCTGAAGGAAGTTCTTCATCCAGTTTTTTAATAACATCGGATAATTTCGGATTAGCAAAAATCGTATCCTCTCCAATAATCGTCCCATACTCAACATGATCTTGGAACCACAGATCTTCCATTCCATAATCATCTTCCCAATAACTTTTTGGCATATGAGGCCAGATGAAACCCTCATTCCAGCCATAGGCTCCATGTACCATCAGAACACTATAATTTTCGATAGATTCCATTGGCTTGGGAGTTGCCCAAGATATGATAGAAAAAACACAGAAGAACAGAAAAAGTCTTTTCACTTTTTATTCCTTAGTATGCAATTTTATAGCCCAAACTATCAGTAAATGAAATATCTGTTGAAATAAAAATCTTTGGTCCATCTAAAATCTTTTTTTCTTTAAAATCAACATCAAATATTTCGCCTTGAACCATCACCATGTTTCCATAAAATTCAAAATGATGATACTTTAAATACTCCTTGTGCCATTCAGGATGCATCAGAGAATCTTCTAAAATTTTATTTGTATAGAAAAGAACTGAAATAGGATCTTCGTCCAAAGCAATACAATACACATCCTTTTCCCAAGCCCTCACATCATCGCATTGTTTAATCCATTCCAAGTCTTTTTCCAGCCGTTTATAAGTAACAATTCTTTTCAAAGTATCCAAAACAGCATATTGACAATACTCATCACCATAGTCTGGTGCAAGAAAAGCATTTTCTAAAGTTTTTCCATTTACAGAAGCGGATCCCAAAACAATAAATTTTCCATCAAGCCATTCATGAATCCGCCTCGCATCAATCTTTTTACTACATCCTTCAAACTCAGAATTCAATTTTAATTCGTGCGGTTTTTCTCCTATTTTCCACAATTTAATGGAATTGGGCAAGCCACTCCCCCAAATAACAGAATCC
>CACWPM010000086.1 GCA_902762795.1 Fibrobacter succinogenes
TTCAAATCTAACCAAGAGTTTTTTGCTTTCTCAAGGACGCAACGCCAGAAGGCTCTATGGAACCACCAGCCTAGCTGGTGGTTTTCGTTTATACAAAAATTGGGCAGTCCAAAGACTGCCCGTTTTCGTTTTTCTAGTGGACTCCTGCGGAGTCTTAAAGTTAGTCCTTTAGACAACGAACACTAATCCCGCAGTTTTTGCGCATGAAATCTAGGTACATAAAGTCGTCGAGGTAGTACAAGTTCATGTAGTACGCGTGGTTGCTATCGTACTCAGCAGGACTCCAGAAGAACGTGGCGTAGCCCTCGTCGTCGTAACCCCCAACATAGCCCTCGGTGTAAGCTACCCAGCTGCCCGCAGGCAACGCCGAAAACGAGAACGCATCCGTACCATTGCCACTGGTACCGTCGCCACGGCTATTCCACCCAAGTGTGGACTTGAGCACCTTGCCAGCAGTTAATTGTCCGCCAACTGCAGTGAACAAAGTTTCCCATTCTGTTTCAGTGGGCAAGTGCCAGCCAGCAGGACAAGCACCTTGG
Source organism: Fibrobacter succinogenes (assembly GCA_902762795.1). Classification (GTDB taxonomy): domain Bacteria; phylum Fibrobacterota; class Fibrobacteria; order Fibrobacterales; family Fibrobacteraceae; genus Fibrobacter; species Fibrobacter succinogenes_E. Next base: position 540 of record CACWPM010000086.1, read on the forward strand.
ATATTACCCGACGGCAAGGAACATGTGTGACCAGTATCGTTGTAACAATAGCTACCAGCAGTTTCGTAGTTCAGGTTCTGAGCCATCCATACCTGCGTGCCAATTTTCACCGTCTTGTAAGTTTGACCGTCACGGGAGTCCGTCATGGAACCCACGATTACATCAGCAGGATCGACAAGCTCAGAGACCCTATTCGATGATGACGAAACTTTTTTTCGGCTGCTACTAGATTCCGAATCAAGCCCGGAATGACGATTACTGCTACTGGATTTAGACGAAATATTATCATCACTCGCCGAGGTTGACGAATCGTTACCGCAAGCAACAAAAAGCAAAGCGAGCAAAATAAGGAACAAAGTATTTTTCATAATTGTAAATATAACACACTTTCGATAAAATATTATTAAAAACCAAGAAGGTGACGCCGCCCCGAAACAAGTCCGGGGAGACAACTTCATTGCACTTTCACTTTGTTCAAGTGCCAATAGTGCGCAAGGTTATGACGCAGCAGAATACTTGTATTCAGATATGGCATAACCGCAGTCACGAACGCCTTGGCGTTCAATGCTAGCCTCGGTCATGAGTAAGCAAGCTTACTCACGACGCTCGACCTACGCATTTGTCCTACTTCCTACTGTCTACTGTTTACTAACCACTACAGCAAAGCCGCCAAGCTATAGAAAAAATCAATAAGTCTGCATAAAAATTAAGTATTGGACAAACGGATTTTTACGTTCTATATTTCGGCTTGAAAAATCCTACAAGTATTGTGGGAAATTTTGTACGGAAACAACACTTTTTAGGGAACCTCTACTTGAGCGACCCAATGTACGGAGAAAAAAAGTGAAAATATACATATCTGCAACACTCAGGAATTTCTTCGGGAAAAACGCCCAGATTAGCGTTCCCGAAAACACCGTTAGAAAGGCTCTCGCCAATTTAATAAGCACTTATCCAGAAGGGGAAAAAGTCCTTTTTGATGAAAACAACAAGCTCAGAAGTTTCATCAAGATATATCTCAACGGCAAGAATCTGAACGTCGATACATTCTGGGACGCCACGCTTGAAGACGATTCCGAAATTCTGCTTTTGCCCGCGATTGCTGGCGGCGCACCGATTGAAGAAGCGCAAAGCGCACACGTCGAAAGTTTGATTTCTGACGAAAGACGCAAGGCTGTTTCATTTGACGACAGCGAAGTTGAACGTTTCGGCAAGCACCTGATGCTCAAGGACATCGGCGTCAAGGGTCAAAAGCGCATCAAGGCCGCAAAAGTCGTAGTCATTGGCGCTGGCGCGCTCGGATCTCCGGTGATTCAGTATCTCGCCGCCGCAGGCGTGGGAACCATAAAGGCCATCGACTTTGACGAAGTCTCGCTCGAGAACTTGCAGAGCCAGGTATTGCACGGCACACGCGATGTCAAACGTCCGAAAGTCGCATCCGCAAAGGACAAAGTAAAAAACATCAACAAGAATATCGTCTTCGAAGCAGTTAAGGAACAGCTCGATGCCTCGAACATCGAAGCCGAAATCGAAGGCTACGACCTCGTCATCGACTGCACGGACAACTACAAGGCTCGCTACCTAATCAACGACGCTTGCGCCCTGCATGGCATTCCGCTTGTGTTCGGCGCGATTTATCAGTTCGAAGGCCAAGTCGGCATTTTCAATCTGGATGGCGGTCCGTGCTTACGTTGCCAATACCCGTCCCCTCCGCCAGCAGGACTCATTCCTTCTTGTGCCGAAGGCGGTGCCATCAGCCCGCTCCCGGGCATCATCGGCAGCATCCAGGCAAACGAAGCGCTCAAGCTCATTTTGGGCATCGGTGAACACCTGAACGGCAAAATTCTCCACGTTGATAGTTTGTACTTATCTTCAAGAATTCTCAAAGTTCAACGCGATTGCCATTGCCCGATATGCGGAAACAATCCGACAATCACGAACGTCGAAGACATCGACTACGAAGACCTTTGCGGATTGAAGACAACAAACGAAACACCTGTGGAAGGATTCACGCCCGAAGAACTTGCCCATCGCATCGAAAACGGCGACGACATGACCATCGTGGATGTCCGCGAACCGCACGAACGTGCGATTTTGCGCTTCCCGAACGCCATCGTGATTCCTATCGGACAGCTCGTCCGCAGGCAAAAGGAACTCGACCCGAACAAGGATACAATCTTCGTCTGCAAGCAGGGCAAGCGCAGTGAACTTGCCATCAACACCTTGCGCGAAGCGGGTTACACCGGTCCTCTGTACAACCTAAAGGGCGGCATCGACGCGATGAAGGACATCATGTTCTCGCACGAAGGCGCTTGGCTATAACACAGCGGTTAGAATAGGAAAAAGCTATGTCAAAAAAAATTTTCTACAAGGGCAGATTCTCGTAGCAACAAAATAAGCTTATTTTTTTCTAACTTTTCACACCTGACTACTAGGGAAATAGAGAATTTAAATAAAAAAGCTGAATCCTATCGGCCATCGGCCCCACAGGATAACAGCACAAAACACTTAACACAAACAAACCAAAGAGGTAAACCACTATGGCAAATGAAGCAGAAAAGA
>CACWPM010000087.1 GCA_902762795.1 Fibrobacter succinogenes
GTAGCGGATAATGATGATGATGTGATGATGAAATTACAGGGGTATGCAGATCGAAATAAACCGCCTCTTGATGTTTTTTGCCAGCTTTATATCGTTCATAAGGCTATGCAAAATGCTTCTGGTTTGATTGTCGGCTGTAATCTTGTCTCAGCAGAAAACTCCGAGAATTCAATGCTTTATTACAAGGCCCACATGATTATGTTTAAAGTCCTAAAAGACGTCTTTAAGGACAAAGCGTCTTGTAATGTATCTCTCCATGCGGGCGAACTCACTATGGGACTTATTCCGCCGGAACACCTCACTTACCATGTTAAGGATGCCGTAAGAATTGCTGGTGCCAATAGAATTGGACACGGTGTTGATATAGCTTTTGAACATTATCACGATGAAGATTTACCTAAATCAGTTGATGATCCTCACTATGTTAATATTTTGGATGAAATGCGCCAGAAAAATATTGCCATAGAAATCAATCTTTCCAGTAATGAGTTTATTCTTGGTGTCAAGGACGATGCGCATCCGTTTAAGCTTTACAAGGATAGCGGGGTGCCGATAATCATATCTACCGATGATCCGGGCATTCTCCGTACATCTCTCACGGAAGAATATATTTATTACAGCTTCCTATCTGCAGCAGAAAAGAAAAATGAATATAATAAACTAAAAGACAAATTCACAAAATTTGAAGACTATATTACAGATTTGTATAAAAAAATGAAAAAAACTCCCCCTGCACAATCCTAAAAATAAATCTACTCCGTAAAAATTGGGGGCGGCTCGAAAGGGCTGCCCTTTTCAGTTGATTGTTTTGAAATGTTGTATGTGGTGTGAAAAAAACAGTTTTTCAAAAAATGGCAAAATTTACGTAAATAATGAATTTTTTTTCATGTTTTTACGTAATATTTTGATGTTGTTTGTAATTTATTTGCCTTATTTCGTAGATTTTGTGGCTGAAAGGCTTGAAAAATGTTTTTTTATGCTTTGCAGCGGGGCAGAATGGACTCGGAAAATGTGAAAAATTCTGTTTTTCTTGCGGAATATTGTTAGTTTGTGTGAAATTTTACGTCAAAACATTTTTTTTGTTCCATTTTTTACGTAAAAATGGCTGAAAATGCAAAACGCACCTCGAAGGGTGTGTTGTATACAAATTATTATCAGTGTTTACGCAGCCTTCTTCTTGTCCATGTGCGCAAAAATTCCGGCGAGAATTGTGCCGCTGATGGAATGGTAAGCGCAGCTGATGGCGCACGGCACAACGCAGAGGGCCGCTTCCGGGTGGAGCGCGAGGTTTTCCGGGTTCGCGAAGAATGCGCCGGCGAGGACTGTTGCCATGCCTGCATTCTGCACGCCGACTTCGATGGAAATGGTGCGCTTCTTGGCGGTGTTGAACTTGAACAAACGACCGACGCTGTAGCCGAGCACGTAACCAAGGCCGTTATGCAAAAATACTACAGCGAGGATGAGTGCGATAAGACCAAAACCGTTCGCGAAAAGTTGTGGTCGCACGGTCACGATGACTCCGCCTACGATTAATGCGAGACCGATAACGCTTACGGCGGGCATGTTTGCCTGGAATTCCTTGAAGCCTGCACGCTTGCCGAAGAAGTAGTTGCAGGTGAAGCCGATTGCAATCGGGAAAACCGTCACGTAAAGGATGTTGAGGAACATGCCGACGGCGTTCACTTCGATGCTCGTGTCGGCAAGCCAAAGAACCAAGAGCGGAGTCATGAGCGGGGCGAGGAGCGTGCTTGCCATGGTCATGCTCACGGAGTAGGTCACGTCGCCTTTTGCCAAAAAGCTCATGACGTTGCTCGAAACGCCGCCCGGGCAGCAACCGACAAGGACAATGCCGATAGCCAAATACGGGTCAAGTCCAAAGAGCTTAGTGAGCGTGAATGCAACGAGCGGCATGATGGTGTACTGTGCCACGGCGCCAAGGAAAATGTCGGCGGGGCGTTTCATCAAGTTGCGAACATCGTCCATGGTAATAGTGAGGCCCATGCTGAGCATGATGATGCCGAGAATAATCGAACTTGTGTTGCCGTGTACCCAGCCAAAGAGCGTGGGAATAAAAAATGCGATGACCGCGCATGCGATGACAAAAAGCGATGTGTATGTCGATAAAAAGCGGCTAACAGCCTTTATTAAATTAAGCATTGTTATATCCTTCTTTTTGAGGTGCCCTAAATATAGGCATATCCGCTGGATGTGGCTAGATAAAAAAACGACACCGATTGGTCGGTGCCGTTTCTGGTGTATAGAAGTGTAAAAGATTAGACTTTGTCCAAAGCCTGCGTGAGGTCGGCGATAATGTCTTCGACGTTTTCGATACCGACGCTGAAGCGGATCAGGTCCGGAGCAACGCCTGCTTCGATGAGCTGTTCGTCGCTGAGCTGACGGTGAGTGTGGCTTGCCGGGTGCAGCACGCAGCTACGGGCATCGGCTACGTGGGTCACGATGCAAATCATCTTGAGGCTGTCCATGAACTGGATAGACTTTTCACGACCGCCCTTGATACCGAACGTGAGGACGCCGCACGGGAGGCCGCCCTTGAACTGCTTCTGAGCAAGTTCGTAATACTTGTCGCCTTCGAGGCCGGCGTAGTTGACCCAAGCGACCTTCGGGTGGTTCTTGAGGAACTTGGCGCAAGCGAGAGCGTTTTCGCAGTGGCGCGGCATGCGGAGGTGCAACGTTTCGAGACCGACGTTCAGGAGGAATGCGTTCTGCGGAGACTGGATAGAACCGAAGTCGCGCATGAGCTGGGCGGTCGCCTTCGTGATGTAAGCGCCCTTGCCGAAAGCCTTCGTGTAGGCGAGACCGTGGTAGCTCGGATCCGGTTCGGTGAGTCCCTTGAAACGGTCGTGGTTTGCTTCCCAGTCGAAGTTGCCGCTATCCACAATGCAGCCACCCACAGCCATGGCGTGGCCGTCCATGTACTTGGTCGTGGAGTGCGTCACGATGTCAACGCCGAATTCAATCGGGCGGCAGAGAATCGGGGTCGGGAACGTGTTATCCACAATCATCGGAACGCCGTGCTTGTGGGCGATGTCAGCGAAGCGCTTGAGGTCCAA
>CACWPM010000088.1 GCA_902762795.1 Fibrobacter succinogenes
CGCCTTCGCCTCGCCCTGCGGGCAGCAATCACACGCGGCAAGCACCGCACCCATACCAAGCATCGTCATAATCGTCCCTAGTTTCATGGTTTGTTCCTTATAAATTTACGCTTTTAATATAAATAAATGCGCAAGCCCCGCAAAATACCATTTTTTCATGCTCAGTATGCGCGAAACGCATAGTGAAAACGACAAAACTCCGTTTCTTTTCCATTTTGTCATTTTATGACACTCTAAAAATATATTTTTGCTCTTGCATGGTCAAAAGGCTTCATTTTCCTCAAATAAGCCAATTGACTCAAGTTTCACCACTTGCACCAGCACGAGGAAAAATGTATATTGACTATAGTTCAATTCAACAATGGAGGTCATCATGGCACTAGCAATCGCATCAGTACCGATACTGACCGGCGAAGCGTCGGACAGGTTTGACCTCATGATGGAAGAAAGCGAAAAGCGTCGCGGTTCCATGGTTCCATCGATTTCTCCAAGCAAATTGAACAGGCCAGGGACATTCTCTCCAAGGCCGACTTTAGAGAATTTAAGTAATGAACTTTCTCCAACAGAATTGCCGCTTTGGGTTCTACACTCAAGGCAAGGCCGCCCTATGCAAATCATTCAAGTGCGGGGACAACGACTTGGACGATTTCTTCACAAAAGACGCTTTTTTGCAGAGCGAAGAGTTGCTTTGCAAGAATTATTGTTTTTCTCTTGTCGATGACCCGGCTCAACTGGTGGCGGTTTTTACGCTTTCCAATGACAGCATCAAGAAAATTCCGGGGTCACGCAAGAAGAAAGTCGAGAAAAACATCCCCCGCGAAAAGATATACAGCAGTTATCCGGCAGTCATGATCGGTCGTCTCGGAATTAGCCTTGATTTTCAGAGCAAACATCTGGGGAGCGACGTCCTGAGTTTTATAAAGGCCTGGTTCGTCGATCCGCTCAACAAGACCGGTTGCCGTTTTTTGCTTGTAGATTCCTACAACAAGGAACGAAACCTCAAATTCTATCAGAACAATGAGTTCAAATTCTTGTTCAGCACTGAAGAACAAGAACGCGAATTCCGGGGACTCGCAACAGAGAAGCCTTTAAACAGTCGCCTGATGTATTTCGACTTGATTGAATTAAAGAAAAGGACCAGCAATCCTAAGTAAGGCGCAAGCCACCTACTTCAACTACTTCACCCACTTATCGACTTCTTTCTGGGCCTTGTCGCGTTCGTTCTGGGCCACGTGTCCGTAGATGGCGAGGCCGGGGGTCACGTTCGCGCCGGTCACCTTCTTGAGGCGCTGCACACCCGAGAGGCCGCTGCCTTCGTGGGTCACGAACGGGTGAATCGTCTTGCCCTTCAGGTTATACTTCTCGAAGAAGGTGAACATGGGCATGGGCATTTCGCCCCACCACACCGGGTAACCGACGTAAATCTCGTCGAATTCTTCGGGGTTCACGTTCACCGGCTTGATGGCCGGGCGCGCGTCCTGCGCAAGTTCCTTCTTGGCCACGTTGATGCAGTCGTCGTAGCTCTTGGGGTATTCCTTCGCGGGTTCCACATGCAGGAGCGTGCCGCCCGTCTTTTTCGCAATCATCTCGGCAATGATTTCGGTATTGCCCTTGGAAATGTTCCCGACGGAGTAGTTTTCGTCGGCGCGGGAATAGTAAACGACGAGGATTTTTTTTTCTGCTGCCATAGAGACTCCTAGAAGAAGTGATAAAAGAATCAAGGTGATTTTTTTCATGGGATCCGCCTTTTTTTTCTTGAACCGGTTGCATATAATATAAATAAATCCAGCACGGCCGCGTAATGCGTAATTTTTATGCCCAGTATGCGTGTGGCGCATAGTGGATTTATTATATTCTCCCCAAAAGGGGCTTTTTATGTTTGTCGAGACCTACATTTTGCGATTGCTGGCCGGGTTCCTGGAATACGGGACGCTTTCTGCCGTTGCGAACAAGCTCTACACTTCGCAGCCGGCGGTGAGCCGCGCGTTCAAGAAGTTGGAAGACGAAATTGGCGCACCTCTCTTTGAGCGCAAAAAGAACCGCATCGAGCTGAACGAGAAGGGACGCTCGGTCGCCGAATACGCAAAGCGAATCATGGATTTGCAGGGCGAGATGATGGAAAAGGTGAGCCCGCAGGGGGCCACGCGCACGTTCTCCATTGCGTCGGTAGCAATCCTCCCCGCCATGCGGATGGTGCAGGAACTGCAGGAGAAATACCCCGGCGCGCAAGTCACTTACGAGATCATCGACAACGAGGCGGGCGTGCTGAAGGCGCTGAACGAAGGCACGGCGGATATCGGCATCACGCTTAAGGCCCCCCGTGCAAAGAAATACCGTGCCGAAAAATACATGCAGGAGCGGCTCTCGATTGCGCTCCCCAAGAAGCACCCGCTTGCCAAGCGCAAGTCCATCCGGCTCCGGGAACTCAAGGGCGAAACCATCATCCAGCGCAGCAACGTGGGCTTCTGGGAGCAGGTCAAGCGCAAGAAGATTCCCGACGCCACCTTCATCAAACACGACAGCACGAAGGGCATTTCAAAGCTCATCGAGCAGTCTTCGCTGTTGACGTTCGTTTCGGACCAGAAGTTCGATTACGAAATTCCCAAAGACCGCAAGATTGTGCCGCTCGCCGACCGCGAAATGAACGTGGAATTTTTTAAAGTAAAGTTAATGAAATAGCGCGCGGGCATTGCATTGTCGCGACCCATTTCCTGATGAACTTTTCGTCGGTCTTGGGCATGGTGTTGTCGGGCGTGTAGCGTTCGACAGTCATTTTCAAGTCGTACTTGTCGCGGAGTTTCGCAATC
>CACWPM010000089.1 GCA_902762795.1 Fibrobacter succinogenes
TATTGGACAAAAGTACGGATTCGTCAGTGCAGGCGATGTTTACCGCCAGAGAATTGCCGATGCTCAAGCCAAGGCTGAAGCAGAGCGCCAAAAAGCTGATGCAGAACGTCAAAAAGCCGAGAACGCTCGTTTAAAGGCTGAAGCAGAGCGCCAAAAAGCTGATGTTGAACATCAAAAGGCTGAAAACGCCAGAGCAGAATTGGCGCAGAATCGGGATGACACAGAAGCTGTTCTACGTGAAATGGGAATGTCCGATGCAAAAATTGCTGAAATGCAAGCCAAATTAAAGGCGCTTCGTCAAGGCAGACTGTCGAAAGAGTAAATTTTCTGGATCAACCCGTAAAACAGGCGTTCAGCACGTCTGTCACGATGCTGTCCATGAAAATCCAGCCGCGACCGACGAGTTTCAAGATTCCACCATCAAGCGTTGCAAAGCCTTTTTTGGTCCAAAGCTCATAGCCTTCCGGAGAAACGGAAATTCCATCAGCAGCAAGTGCGTTCAGGTCAAGCCCCGAGCGTTGGCGTAGCGATAGCCAAACGCGTTCCGTCAGGACATCATCCTTGTCCAGATTGTCGTACGTCAACGATGCATCTGGCGAACCGTCATTCACATAATCGCGCCAGCGCGGATAAATTTCCGGAGCGCAGAAACGGCGACCGTCAAAATAGCTGTGCGCACCCGGTCCAAAGCCAATGTACTCGCCGCGATTCCAGTAGTTCATGTTATGCAGGCTTTCATCGCCCGGCTTTGCGAAATTCGAGACCTCGTAACGTGCGAAACCTTTTTTCTCAAGAATCTCGACTCCACCGAGATACATCGGTTCGTACAAACTCTCGTCAATGTTTTCTTCGCCACGAGCCACGCGACCGCCCAAAAGCGTTCTCTCGCCCACATTCAATCCGTAAAAGCTCAAGTGCCCAAGCGGAAAATCCGACAAGCAGTCCACATCGCTTAAGAAAGAATCTACCGATTGCCCAGGCAAATCAAACATCAGATCTGCCGAGACTTTCGCCTGCGGAAGCGAAGTTAACAAACGCAAAGCTTCAAAGCCGCGTTCTACCGTGTGCCTGCGGCCAATGCGGTCCAGCAGCGATTGCGAAAACGTCTGGAGTCCAAGGCTAAAGCGCCGTACGCCGCACGAAAGCGCCGTTTGCACAGATTCTTCGGTACATGATTCCGGATTGAATTCCATCGATACTTCTTCAAGCGATTCAACGCGAACGCCACACGATGCAAGAACCGCAAAAATCCGTTCCAGGCATGCGCCCGGCAAAATCGAGGGAGTCCCACCGCCGAGATAAAGCGTTCGCGCTTGCGAAAGAACGTTTTGGGGAGACTCTAAATGCGAAACAGGATGCATCTCAGCAAAAGCACGGATTTCACGTTCCAACAAGCCCGTATATTCCTCGAACAGCCGAGCATTCGCCGGCATCACGCGGAAGTCGCAATAATCGCAAATTTTCGCACAAAACGGAACGTGAATGTAAATACCGAACATAAAACTATATTAAAGGACATCTTATTGCATCATTCCCGGTAGAGCCAGCCCCAAGCGCAGCCGAATAAATCGAGAATCGCCATCTTTAACGCTAAAAAATATAACTTTTTTACCCCAGCCCCTTTACAATTGGAAATTTTATTTCTATAATTGGGTCACCCCGCGGGAATAGCTCAGTTGGTAGAGCACGACCTTGCCAAGGTCGGGGTCGAGGGTCCGAGTCCCTTTTCCCGCTCTAAAAAGCCTAGCGTCAAGCTAGGCTCTTTTGTTTTATATACAGAATTGGACGAGGACCCGAGAAGAGGGGCCGACTAAACAACGAGATGCACGAAGTGCATACGAGTTGTTTAGGAATTATCGCGTAGCGATAAGCCCGTAGGGCGGCGAGCCATCCGCGTAGCGGAATATGGCGACGACGTCAATCCCTTTTCCCGCTCTAAAATAAAAGAACCACTTTCAGAGTGGTTCTTTTATTTTTTGTGTTGGTATGGGTCGGATTCTCGACCCCTTGGGGTCGAGGGTGCGGCATAAATCGCCATCACACCCTTTTCCAATTTACTAAATTAGGTCACGCTTTTTTTGGAATGTCCATCGGTGGATAATAATGGATATTATACGAATCGTTCCTATAAAGTTCTTTTAATTCGCAATCATTTTTCAATTCATTGTATTTTAGAGTCTCTGCATTCCCTAATTTGGATTCTGTAACGACACATAATGAAGTGTGGCAATTTATACCGTCAACACCCTGATCAGATGATTTTAAAACATATTCACCATCACAGTTAAATACAAAACCATTTTTTACCACAACCGAATCTTCCCGGATTGTCATTCCGCACGATGGAACTATCTGGACATCCAAAGAAGACACTCCAGCATTCTTCAATCTTTTTCTTTTGTGATCCAAACAAATTTCCACGCCTATACGCAGGCCACCATATGAAAATACGGATTCATTAACATTTTCATCTTCTGATATCTCGGCGTATTTGGTGGTCGTTTGCAGGAATATCGGATACTGGTCATTTGTATTCAACACAAAATCCTCTTTCGATTTGTGCTGTTTTAAAATTGTATGGCAAAACGATTTCGAAACAACATAGCATCGATTGTCAACAATTTGCTTCGCCATCAAATCACTATAATCCAAAGTCTTTATCAAAATATCATCAAACGAATCATTATAATTCGCCTTACGCAAACCGCCTTCATCTACACATTTCAAAAGGTTATGGAGCCGCATCCGGCCTTGTTCCTTACCGTGCAATCCATAGTAAATGTCAAGCAACTTGTCACCCGTATTATAAAAATCCGAGTTCATCGAAGGATCCATTTCTGCAGTAAGGACGGAACCAATTACAACAAGCACATCCTCTCTTTCGGATAACTGCAAGAGCTCAGACAAGTAAGGTAAAAAGACCGAAATTGGATAAGCACCTCTGGTCCCACGCATCAGGAACTCAGGATAAACAATAATTTTTAATGTAGTCTTGTCCAAATCAACAGCATTTGATGAAATTATCGCAGATAGAGAACGTTTCAGAAAAGAAATACGAGCATCTATATCACAATCTTGGTCCATGTAACCAGCGTAATATCCATCATCGCTAGTATCTTCTATTGAATTCAAGCCCGACGGAGTTGTACACATTGCAACTCCTATAAATTGAATTTTATTAAAAGCCATCTAAACCCTTCCTTTTATCGAAACAACCGATTAGAATTGTATACTTATGGAACAAAACAAAATTACTATCAATGTACAAAGAAATCTTTTTGTTAAATTTTTTTAAGAGTTTTTCGTCAATACCCCCTTTTCACATAGCAGCCTCCCACTAAAAATTTCTTCACTTTTTTCGTCTTTCCCCCTTTACAACAAGAATTTTTTTTTCTATATATGGGCTGTCCTCGCGGGAATAGCTCAGTTGGTAGAGCACGACCTTGCCAAGGTCGGGGTCGAGGGTCCGAGTCCCTTTTCCCGCTCTAAAATAAAAGAACCACTTTCAGAGTGGTTCTTTTATTTTTTGTGTTGGTATGGGTCGAATTCTCGACCCCTTGGGGTCGAGGGTGCGGCATAATTTGGCTCATGCACGAAGTGCGAAGAGGCAAATTATGGCTTGACGCGAACGTAGTGAGCGCAAGCCCGAAGGGTCAAAGGCCAGCCGCGAAGCGGGGACTGGACTTTGACAATCCCGTTGACGCCTACGGCGTCCGCGGCTGCACTCGGTTATAAAATTATGCAAGCATAATTTTGCAACACTCGTTTTGCACGCTTTTCCCGCTCTAAAAAGTGACCCACCGGCGTAGCCGGTGGTTCTTCATATGCGGGCCCTGCCCTAGAATACTAGCCACGCGTCACGTCGCGTTGCACGAATTGGCACCT